>JANQQD010000150.1 GCA_028285185.1 Anaerolineae bacterium
TGGCGGATCGTCTCGGCCGGGTCGGCGCCGTCGATGACCTCCACCAGGGCGGCGGCGATCAGGTCGGTGACGGCCACACCTTCCGCACCCGGGTAGGAGTACCAGGGGCAGGAATAGGCGGCGACCTGGGCGTGGGCGCGGCGGGCGTTTTCGTTCGCCGCATAGAACTCGCCCAGATACTGCTCATCCTCCAGCACCACGGCGTTGGTGGGCGCGTAGCCGGAGTTTTCCACCACGATGCGGGCACCGTCGGGGCCGGTGGCGAACAGGATGTAGTCCCACGCCGCTTCCTGAATGGCCGGGTCTTCGGTCAGCATCACGATGGCGGAGCCGCCGGTGGGAAAATAGACCGTGCTGTCGTCTTCCGCGGCCACCAGGAAGGGCAGGACGGTGACGTCGAAACGCTCGCCGGCCCCTTCGACCATGCGCGTCAGGTAGGACGAGCTGTCGATATAGATGCCCAGCGTGCCGGCGGCGAAAGCCTGGCGGGCGGCGTCGCCGTCATAGGTTTCCATGCCCGCTTCCGAGGCGAAGCGGCTGTAGAGCGTGGCGGCGGCGATGCCGGCGTCGCTGTCGAAGGTGATGTCCGTCTCGTCCTCGTTCATTGGCCGGCCACCATAGGAGCCGAGCATGCTCTGGAAGCGCCAGTCATGGGCGGCCACCCAGACGCCGTCCGTCGTGTCGCCCAGCGCATCGATGTCGGCCGCCAGCGCGATCAGGCCGTCGAAATCGGCGGGGAAGTCGTCGACCGAGCCGCCGGCTTGCGCGACCAGATCCGGGTTCACGTAGATCACCAGGGTGGAGGCGGAGGCCGCGATGGCGTGCTGCACGCCTTGGTATTGGCCGAGCGACCTGAGCGCGGTCGTGTAGCCCATGGCCTCGAACTCCGCCGCGTCACCGATGAACGGGTCCAACGGTACGGTCAGGCCGCGGTCTTCCAGGATGCGCCAGCGGTTGAGGCCGAGATAGGCGACGTCCGGCAACTGGCCCGACACCGCCTCACGCAACAGGCGCTGGACGCCGTCGGCATAGGTCTCCGCCGGGGCCCGCAGCTCAATAGTGATGTGCGGGTTGCGGGCCATGAACTCTTCGGCGATCAGGTCCTGCACCTCGGCCCACAGGTTGGGGATGGCATAGTCCACGGTCAGGGTGACGTCTTCGGCATGGGCCGACCCGAAGGCCAGCACGCCGGTGGCCAGGAAGGCCAGGAACGATTTCTTCATCGATGCTCTCCTCGCACGGTTTGGCATGGGAAACGGCGCTTGGTCGCGCTCTTGTTGGTGGGCGTTGTCCCGGGGCGCGGCGGGTCAGCCTTTCAGGCCGCTCATCGTCACCCCCTGGATGAATTTCCGCTGGGCCAGCAGGAACGCGATGACCAGCGGGGCTGTGATGATCGTGGTGGCGGCCATCAGCGGGCCGAAGTCGGAGCCCGCCTCCTCGTCGCGGAAATAGAGGATGCCGCGCGGCGGGGTCGCCAGATCGGGGTCGCTGACCGCGATCAGTGGCCAGAACAGGTCGTTCCAATGGGCGACGACGGAGAAGATGGCGAACGCCGTGGCCGCCGGCCACGCGTTGGGAAAGGCGATGCGCCAGACGATCGCCATCTCGCTCAACCCGTCGACGCGGGCAGCGTCGATCAGGTCAGCCGGCAGGGTGGCGAAGAACTGGCGGAACAGGAAGATGCCGAAGACGGAGGCGACGAAGGGGATGATCAGCGCGCCATAGGTGTTCAGCAGGTCCAGCTCCGCCAGACCCAGGAACACGGGGATCGCGGTGACGTGGTAGGGCACCAGCAGGCCCGCCAGCACCAGCGTGAAGATGGCGCCGTTCAGCCAGAACCGGCGCTGCGCCAGGGCATAGGCGCAAGGCACGGCGATCAGGATCTGGAACACCAGGATTCCGCCACACACGATCACCCCGTTCAAGAGATAGCGGTGCAGCGGCACCTCTTCGAACGCCTTCAGATAGTTGCGCCACTCGATCTGGCTGGGCAGCAGGTGGATGCCCGGCGCGAAGATCTCGTCCGCGGGTTTGAGCGACAGCGACAGCATCCAGAAGAACGGCAGCAGCACGACAGCCGCGCCGAGGATCAGCAGCGCGGGGCCGACCAGGCGGGTGAGGGGGGGCAGCACCGTCATCGGTAATGCACCCAGCGGTTCAGCACCCGGAACTGCACCAGGGTCAGCAGCAGCACGCAGGCGAAGAACACCATGGTGATGGCGCTGGAATAGCCCGCTTTGAAATAGACGAAGCCCTCGCGATACATGGCATAGACCAGCGTATCGCTGGCAAAGGCGGGGCCGCCGCGGGTCAGCGTGGCGACGGTTTCGAACACGCGGAAGGCCCGCGTCGCAGTGATGACCAGGACGAACAGCGTGGTCGGCCCCAGCAGCGGCCAGGTGACGGTCCAGAACCGGGCCCAACCGTCGCGGGCGCCGTCCACCTCCGCAGCGTCGTAGAGATGCGCCGGGATGGCTGCAAGCCCCGCCAGGAACAGGACCATGTTGTAGCCGACAGTCTCCCAGATCCCGATCACCGTCAGCGTGTAGAGCACCAGCCCGCGGTCGGACAGCCAGGGCTGGGCGGACAGGCCGACGGCGACCAGCGACTGGTTCACCAGGCCGATGCTGGGGTGCAGCAGCATCTGCCAGACCGTCGCCATGGCGACGATGGTGGCGGCCACCGGCATGAAGTACGAGGTGCGCAGCACGCCCGCCAGCCCCGGCGTGCGGCGGGCCATGCCGTGCAGGCCCAGTGCCACCAGCAGGGCCAGCAGCGTCGCCGCCGGCATGACGATGCCCACATAGATCAGGGTGTTGACCACGGCCCGCCGGCCGATGCGGTCGGTCAGCAGGTCGGCGTAGTTCTCGAACCGGATCCAGCGGAAGGTCTCGGCCCCGAACTGATAGTCGGTGAACGACAGGACGGCGACGATCAGCACCGGCAGGAAGATCAGCACCAGCATGGCCAGCGTCGCCGGTGCGACCAGTGCTGTATCGGTCAGCGCCGCGGCGACGCGAGGGGACAGGCGCCGCGTCATCGGGTCGTCCGCCGGGCCGGGCGTACGGCGCCGGAGGCAAGCGGCACCAACCCCGCGGCCAGCCGCTCGCCGCTGCCGGCGTCGAACAGACGCACGCGACCAGCGTCGAAGCCGAGCCGAACGGCCTCGCCGACGGCGGCGACGCCGCTTTCGGTCGGCAGAACGGCGCGGACGCTGTACCCGCCGCCGAGCGCCACCGTGGCGACCGCCTGGGATCCCAGATATTCCAGCCGCTCGATGCGGCCGATCAGGGGGCCGTCGGCGGCGGGGCGCAGGCCCTCCGGCCGCAGCCCGACGACAATCCGCCGGCCGGCCTCGGCGACGTCGAGCGCGAAGGCATCGAAGGGCGGCGGCAGTGGCCCGGCCGTTGCCGAGACCTCAAGGAAATTGATCGGATGGTCGCCGATGAAGGCTGCAACCTCCCGCGTTGCCGGCTGTTCATAGATCTCCGGCGGGCGGCCCACCTGCACGATCCGCCCTTGCATGATCACCGCGATCCGGTCGGACATGCTCATGGCTTCCGCCTGATCGTGGGTGACGTAGATGAAGGTGCGGCCGGTGCGGCGGTGCAGGTCGGTCAACTCGCTGCGCATCTGCACCCTGAGGGCTGCGTCCAGGTTCGACAGCGGTTCGTCCAACAGGAAGGCGACGGGGTCGCGCACCAGCGCGCGGGCGACGGCGGCCCGCTGTTTCTGTCCGCCGGAAAGCGCATTCGGCTTGCGGTCCAGCAGCGCCTCGATATGCAGCATGGCGGCGACGGCGTGGACTTTGTCCGCCAGTTCCGCCGATTTTCGACGGGCCGAGGGCAGCAGGCGGTCGAGCAGGACCGTCCTTTCCCACCGGCTCATCTCCCGCATGGCGAGCGGCAGGGTGATGTTCTGGCGGACCGACATGTGCGGATAGAGGGCGTAGGACTGGAACACCATGGCAATGTTCCGCTCCGCCGCCGTCATCCCTGTCACGGACCGCCCGGCGAACACCACGTCGCCTTCGCTCGGCTGGTCGAGGCCGGCGATGATCCGGAGCGTCGTGGACTTGCCGCAGCCCGAGGGACCGAGCAGGGATGTGAAGCTCCCCTCCTCAATGGTCAGCGAGATGCGGTCCAGCGCCACGGTCGTGCCGAACCGCCGCGTGACGTCCTTCAGTTCGATCATGACCGTAAGGCTGATGGCGGCGCCAGAGGTGTCAACTATCTTCCACCATAGCGGACGCATGTGGAAGTCTTACGACAATTTCGATGAAGCTTTTATGACGAGTCCGGCAGGCGCAGCAGCAGGGGCAACAGAGCGTCGCGAACGGCCGCGACGCTGGGAAGGTGGCGGATGCCGGGCACGTCCGGCGCGCCGTTCAGCCCGAAGACCGGCTTGTCGAAGTGCAGGCCGTAAGCGACCTCGGTGATCGTCCCATATCGGCCGCCGACGGCGACCAGCGCCATGCTGGCCCGGGCGACGATCACGTTGCGGGCCGCCCCCAAGCCCGTCGCCAAAGGCAGGTCGATGAAATCGTTGGCCTCTTGCCAGGCGTTGTCCGGGACAATGCCGATCGTCAGCGCGCCGGCCCGTTTTGCCCCGCGTGCCGCGGCTTCCATGACCCCGGTCTTGCCGCCGCACAGCACGGGAACGCCAAGGTCGCCGATGGCGTGGCCAAGCTGCTCGGCAACGTCCCGCTCTGTGGGGCTGGGATCACGTGGGCCGATCACGGCCACCGGGACCAGCCGGCATGTGCCGGCGCGGTGTACCAGTCGCACGGCCTCGTCCAGGGGAACCTCCACCAGGTCCGGCGGAGGCTGCGTGTCGCTCGATCGCCAAGCCCACGACCATGGGTCCAGCACCAGGTTCGGCGCCTGCCAGAGCTGCCGCGTACTCTCGGAATACTGCACCATCGGACTTTCTGGACCTAGCGAGCGATTGATCGTAGAACGGCGCTGTAAGTTTTCTTACATGGCAGCAACGGATCGCACAATGCCGGATAGCCGGCGCGACAACGCGCTGACCCCGCGCCAGCAAAAGATTCTGCAGGCGGTGGAAGCTCAGGGCTTCGTGACCATCGAGGGGCTGGCGCGGGACTTCGACGTGTCCGCGCAGACTGTGCGGCGCGACATCATCGCTCTGGACGGCGCCGGTTTCCTGCAGCGGTTCCACGGCGGTGCGGGCATCGGCACGGAAACCACGGCCGTCCGGCTGGGCCATGGTCACAAGCTGACTGTGGCGGCCGACGCCAAGCGCGAGATCGCGCGCATGGCCGCAGCCCTGGTGCCCAAGGGGGCGGCGCTGTTTCTGGATGTCGGCACGACGCTGGAGGCGGCGGCGGCCGAACTGGCCGGCAACGAGGGGCTGACCGTCTTCACAAACAGCATGAATGCGGCCGCCCTGTTCCGGCCCGACCGGCATGACGTCCACGTGCTGGGCGGCCGGCTTGCCGGCAGCGACGGCTCGCTGGTCGGGGAGGACGCGGTGGCGATGCTGTCGGGCCTGCGGCTCGATTTCGCGCTGATCGGCTGTTCCGGGATCGAACCCGGCGGTGCGGTGATGGATTTCGACCTGCGCAAGATCGCGATCAAGAAGGCGGCGATGCGGGCGGCCGGCTGCCGCTGCCTGCTCGCGACGCCCAACAAGTTCGGTCGCTCGGCCCGCGCGCAGATCGCCATGCGGGACGAGTTCGACCACATTCTGACGGGCACTCCCTAGCAGTCGTTGCCTTCAAAGTCGTAGTCGACCAGGGTGCCGCCGGCGTCGACGGCGAAGGTGGTGAAGCACTCGAGCGTCCGCTGGCCCTCTATCCGGCGATCGATGAAGGTAATCTCGCGGCCGCCGCCGGCCAGGCTCGCGGTCTCGTCGGGGGCGCCCCACCGGTCCAGAAGCTCCTGCTCCGGCGTGCCGACCCAGGCCTCCAGGATCTCCGAATAGCTGGGCCCCCGGTTCGGGGTGACGGCTTCGCATCCCGCCGCAACCACGGCGACACCTGCCAGAACGAACGCTCTCATCTGCCTTCCCTTTGCGTGATTTGTTGGGCGGACGCATGCCCGCGACGCCTGAGAGATGGTATGCCACGGCGTTCAATTGAACACTCTTGACAGGTCCGCGCGGATCTTCGGATTTGGCAGCTTTGCCCTCCCGAACGGACATCCCAACGCCCGTATGGGCGGCAGAAAGGAAGGAGGCGACGGTGACGGAACCGAACAGGCCGAAGCAGGTGGAATTCAAGAGCCGCGTGATGGCCGCGATGGATGCGCTGGAGGGATATCCCGGTGCACCGCGGACGCTGGGCCAACTTGCGGACGATGCGGGCGTGACGCCGCCGAACCTTGCCAGCGCCCTATCGCTGCGGCGGGCCATGACCTGGAACGGCCTGAAGCGACTGCATAGAGCGCTGAAGCTCGATGCGTTGGGCCTGGAGCTCTCAGCCTGGGACGACGGGGCCGACGATCCATCGCTCTTGGCGCGGCTGATCAAGGACCGTCGTCGCGGTGACCCGGTGGAGCTGGCGCTTGCCAATGCACGTGAGCCGTTCTTCGGCGTTGCCGCCGCTGGGGCGTTCATGGGGGTGCGGCCTGTGCGCTCCGGCGAGCCGCCGCGCACACCCGGCGTCGCCGTCTATCCGGGCCAGAGCCTGGAGATCACGCTGAACCCTCCGGTCGACGGCTTCGTCAAGATCATCTGCCGTGAGGGGGCGGAGTTCTTCTCGCTCGACGCGCACCTGAACCTGTCGCACCGGCGGTTCAAGGCCGGCTCGCCGGTCACGCTCGACACCCGCATCGACGTCGAGGCCGGATATTATGGTGAGACGGTGTTCGTCGGTTTGGCGTCGGCGGACGCCTTCCAAGGCGACTGGCCGCGCGACAGCGGTCCCGGCGACACGGTGAACCGTGAGACTTGCGCCGATCTCTTCCGCGGCCTGTTCGACCGCCCGGCCGAGCGTTGGGGCGCTAGCGTCTTCTCGGTGTGGACGCTGCCTGAGACGATGGCGCACTTGAGTTGACCGCGCCGCCCGCTACCCTTGCGTTCGGTGTCACCGGGCGCGGGGGCGACGGGTGGACGAGGCGGATCGCCGGCGGCTTGAGGAAATCGGGGAAGAGCTCGATGCGTTGGACGCGGCGGCGAATGTCGCCGCGGTCGCCAGCGATGGGCTGCGTCTGTCGGAAGAGGCGCTGACGCTGCATTCGAAAGAGGCCGATCCCGAGAGATGGGCGCGGCTGCAGTTCCTGCTCGGCCGCTATGCTCTGACGGTCGGCATCGACACCTCTCAGCTGGATCTCTTCCGGCGTGCGGTTGCGGCGTGCGAGGCGGCGCAGACTATCTACGGCGACGGTGCGGACACTGAACGCTGGTCCAGCGCCCAGCACAACAAGGCGCTGGCGCTTTCCTATCTCGGCCAGTACAGCGACGACCCTGCGACGGTGCGCGAGGCGATTGCGGCCTTTCGCGAGGGCCTGAGCCACATCGACCGAGAGGCCAAGCCCGCTGATTGGGCGTCGAGCCTCAACTCGCTCGGCTCCGCCCAGCTGCGGCTGGGGATCGATCTCGCCGACGTATCGCTGATCCGCAAGGCCATGGACTGTTACGAGGAAGCCATCCCAGTCTGGCGACAGTCGGACGAGCCTGATCAGGCCGGCCTCAGCGTCTACAATCTCGGCTTCGCGCTGTCCGCACTGGGCGAATTGACGGGCGATCCGGATTGCTTTCAGCGGTCGATCGCAACTTTCGGGGAGCTTGCGGGTCTCTACGACCCGGCAACACGGCCGCGGGACTGGGCGAACATCACCAACTCCACCGCCATCGCCCGCGCCAATCTTGGGCTGCTGCTCGGCGACCCGTCGGAGATTGAGGAGGCCGTTGCCGGCTTCGCGTCGATCCGAACGGTGATGACCCGCGAGGCCTATCCGGCCTGGTGGTCGATGGCCAGCACCAACTACTGCGCCTATTCCGTCCGCCTCGCGGAACTGCGCAGCGACCCCAGTGGCTTGGTGTTGGCTGCGGAGACGGCGACAGTCGCGCTTGAGGTCGCCACAGAGACCGACCTGCCGAGCTATTGGACGTCGCTAACCACCGTCGCGGCGGATGCCCGCTATCGTCTCGGGGAACGCCTCGGCGATCCATCCCAACTCGACCTGGCCATCGACGGGGCAACGGTTGTGCTGGAGTCACCTGGTGTGGTCCCTCGCGATCGCGGCGTTGCCGCTCAGCTCCGGGGCCGCGCGCGGATGGAACTGGCCAGGCGGCGGGACGACACCGACGTACTGGAAAGCGCCATCGCCGACTTCGACCTTGCCTTCACGGTGCGGTCGCGCGAGGCGTCGCCGGCGCACTGGACCAAGACCGCCCTGGCGCGCGCTGAGGCGCGGCGGCTGCTGGGCGAGCGTCTGGGGCGACCCGACCTGCTTGCCGACGCGATGCAGGACTGCGCGGAGGTGCTCGGCATGCTGGCGCATGCAGAGGCCGGTCTGGACCGTGCCGAAGCGCACCTGCTGCGGGGGCAGGCCGGGCTTACCCTGTTGCAGATCCAAGATGCGGGTATGGATCCCACCGCCGTGGTCGACGATTTCCGAACCGCCAAGGCAGCGCTGAGAGGCGATCTCGATCCCATCGCGATGGTGCAGGCCCGCAAGGGTGAGATCATCGCGGTCCTGTGGGCCGGCAACCTGGAGCGGGCAGCGGCGGATGCAGACGGCCTGTTGACCGATGCGGCGGCTCTGCTGACCGCGGAACCGGCCGACCATGCAAGGCTGCGGCTGGCCGAGGCGCTTACCGGTATCGGCGACGTTGCTGCCTATGCGCGCTGCAGGCTGGGGCAGCCGGAGGCCGCGATCGCGGCGCATGAGCGTGGCCGAGCACACCGGCTGCGGGAGCGGCTGCGGCTCGCCGAGGCGGGGCTGAGCGAGGCCCGGCAACACAAGCTGGAGGTGCGCAGACAGCGACTGGAGACGGCGCGTCGGGCGCTTGCCGCCGCCCTGGACCAGGACCGGCCCGCTGCTGCGATTGCACGGCTCTCGGAAAACCTGACCCGGCAGCACTCCGCCCTAATGGATCAGTTCCGCCGTTACGGCCTGTCCGACACGCCGTCGCCTCCCGATATCGCGACGGTGGCCGACAGCGCACGGGGCGGCGCCGTCGTTGTGCCCGTGACGGCTCCCCACGGCGGGGCGGCGCTGGTGATCAGTGCGTCAGGTTCGGCGGCCGAAATCGATGTGCTGATGCTGCCGGATCTGAACACGGCTGCCATCGACAGTCTGCTCAGGGGTCGGGCCTCGGTGGGCTGGCTTCTGGCTTACGCGCAGTTCCGCGATGCGCTCGCTGGCACCGGCGGCACGGCAAGCGGCGACAGCCTCACGGCCTTCCATGACGCGGTGGAACAGATGCGCACCGCGACCTGGCGGCTGCTGATGGGGCCGCTCAATGCGCATTTGCGGGCGCAGGGCATGGCTGAGGAGGCGGAGATTGCGCTGATCCCGGACGGCCGCCTGTCCGCCCTGCCATTGCATGCCGCCGGCGAGGGAACCGACTGTTTTTTGGACCGATGGGCCGTGAGCTACGCGCCGAGTCTGTCCGCACGCGCGGCGTGCTGGCGCCGGAGCCAGGGGCGCGGCGGCGGTGCGCCGCATCTGCTCGCCGTGACGGATCCGGCCCAGGATCTGGGTTGGCCCGTCAATCCCGCCTCCGGTTTCTTCCCACCGGAGCGAACGGCTAGTTTCTATGGAGCAGAGGCCCGCCGTTCAGCGGTCGTGACTGCTTTGCCGGACGCCACCTATGTCAGCTTCTTCACCCATGCGGAATGGGATGCGGACCGGCCCGAACGGTCCTGCATCCGGCTGGCCGGGGACGACCGGATCGAAGCGCGCGATTTCGCCGAGCTGGCGCTGAACCGATGCCGCATGGTCGTGCTCGGCGCCTGCGAGAGCGGAGTTCCGGGCCTGGGGGCGGCACCGGACGAGTTTCAGGGCATGCCGGCCTGCCTGATACAGGCGGGCGTGCCGGGCGTTCTGGCGACGCTCTGGCCGGTTTTCAACCGTGCCGCCGATGCGCTGCTGGGGCACTTCTTCCGGGCGCATCTGAATGACGGCCTGACGCCCGCGGTCGCCTTGCGTCGGGCCCAGCTTGCCTGCCGGGATGCCGCTGGCGACCAGTCGGTCTGGCCCGATGCCCGGTTCGCGATGATGGACGCCGAGGCACCGGCGGCGCTTGGCATCCGCCGATCGGCCCCGACGACTGGGGAGGCGAGGGCGATCCCCGTGCATGATCAGCGTCAGCCCATGTATTGGGCGGCGTTCACTTACACGGGGGCATAGGCGCGCGAACTCAGGCGGGCCCGGCTGCGCGGATACCGTGCCCTGAGCCGGCTTCGAAGTGTGGATCGGACCGGTCGAGCGAATAGGCAGTCACGAAGAGAACGGAAAAGGGGCAGCTCTGATGCTGCGGATCTCGGTTTGCGTGGCCTGGCCGGCTCATTAGAGCTGGGCGACGAAACCTTTGCCAGCCGGCCTGCTTGACAAAGGATGCCCGCCGAAGCGAAAAGAGATCAAGAATGAGATCTGTTCCCATTTTCGGTTATTGGCGACTTGTTTGTTCTGGCTTCGCACTCGCCGGCGGTAACTGCCATCCTTCCCTCGCAAGGTCATGGTGCGCTCAATGAAGGTCGAAACTGTAATCGAACTCGCTGTAGGGTTTGTTTTGGTTGTCGCGATGTTGATTTATGGTACTCAATTTGCGACTCTTACACATCAAATGACATTATTCACAGGGTTTTCCATTTTTGCCTTTTTGTTTTGCGCGCTTTGATATTGAAATGATACAGAAGTAAACGTCAAACTAAAATAGATCATAAGTTAAAATAACAGGTCAGATATTTGAGAAGAATCCATTGAGGCGCATGAGTTTTCCTATAAAGTCTGCACAAAGACAGAGCCAGTTCTCTTTTCATCTGAGACGATGTTGGCTGCGCTGTCGAAGCTTCGCGACAGAGCATCGATCATCTGCCATCCCCTGGCACGGCCGGCGTGACACCCCCACCCGCCTTCGCCCCGAACAGTGGTGCTGACGGGTCGGGGGCCGCCCGCCAGGCCGGGAGCTGGGCCAGCCAGTGCAGGATGGCGAGCGAGTTGTTGAGGCCGTGGACCCGCTGTACGCCGTCCACGCCTAAGGCACCCTGGCGCAGGCAGTCGATCAACTGCGCCTTGTCGAACAGCCCCATGGCCTCGGCCTCGGACGTCTCCACCAGCCGTTCCAGCCGCGGCAGGTTGCGCGACAGGCCTTGGAAATAGACGGCGTTGAAGTTGCCCTTGTCGCGCCGCTTGACGATCGCGTCGGGCAGCACGTCGCGCATGGCGCGGCCCAGCAGCGCCTTCTGCTCGCCGGGCACCGGACGCACCCTCAGCCGCGCGCCGAGCGCATGGACCATCAGCCGCGGGTCGCGGAACGGGTGGGCGATGTGCAGGCCGCGCGGGGCCGCAAGCGTGGCGCGCACCCAGTCGCCGCTGGTGTTGGCGATCGTCGCCAGCGAATTGGACAGCACCACGCTATCGGCCGAGCGCGTCATGCGCCGCCATTTGTTCAGCATGCAGTCCTTCAGTCGGCCGCGGTGGGCGAAATCGTCGAGCACCCAGGACGGGATCGTCCATGCAGTCCTTCGCGTGAAGTTGGCGCGGCCGCCGTTGAGCGCGGCACGCAGGCCGGGGCGCAGCCACACGGGCATCAGCGGGTCCAGCGCGAAGGGGCGGAAGGTATGCCACGGGCTGCGGCTGCCCGCCTTGGCCCAGCGCGCGGCCTCCCGCCAGGCCGTCAGCATCCGCCCGCGGCGCAGTTCGTCGGCGATGTAGAAGGGCATGTCGCCGGCCAGTTCATCCGCGCCCAGGCCGGTCAGCGCGGTGTCGGCGCCGGCATCCAGAGCGACGTCGACCAGGGCTTGGCTGAGCGGCAGACGGAAGAATCCCGAATACGGCTCGTCATAGAGCGGCGAGGCTCCGAAATGGTCGAAGTCCAGGATCTCGTCGCCCGGAAAGCGGTGGCTGATCAGACCCGGACGATCGGCAACAGCGGCGATATAGGGCGCCTCGCTCGCCAGACCGAACAGCTTGTCGTAGACGATCGTGACCGCGTGCAAGGGCTGATCGCGACCGGCGAGGTGTTGGTGGGCGAGAAGGGCGACAGAGGTTGAGTCCATCCCGCCGGAGAGGTGCGACGCCACGGTGCCGCGCGACCGTTCCGCCACGGCCCGGTCCAAGAGCTCCCGATACCGTTCCGCAGCGCTGTCGAGGTCGTCGCTGGCGTGACCGGCAATGCGGTCGGCCCAGTCCCAGAAGCGCCGAACCTCCACGGCGCCGGTCTGCATGCTGGCGATCAGCAGGGTACCCGGCACCAGCCGGTGCACGCCTTCGAACGCAGTGCGGTCGAGATGGTCGATCTCGAAGAACGGCATCATCTGGATCTCGCCGAGGAAGGCGATGTCCGGTGCAGCACCGCCGTGCAGGCCGTCGAGCGGGCGCGGGCTGGTCGCGATGCCAAGCGTGCGGCCGGACTGGGTCCAATAGAGGGGGTAGCCGCCCATCGGGTCCCGGTTGGCGATGATCCGCTGTTCTCCGGCATCGACCACGACTAGCGCGAAGTCGCCTTCCAGCCGCTCGATCCCGGCGATCCCGAACCTGCGATAGCTGGCCAGCGCCAGCACGGCATCGTCGGCGGTAGCTGCCGCGTCCGTCCCGATGGCCGCCGCCAGCTCATCGCGATAGTAGAGCCGGCCGTAGAGCGCCAAGCCGATGCCCGCCTGCTGGGCCGACGTGACCAGGCCGCGCCCTGCCTCGGGTCCATGCACCCGCATTTCGGCGACACCGTCTGTCAGTGTCAGGGCGAATCCGTTCGACATGCGTCCGGGTCTCTCATTGAGCTGGTGGTCGTTTCCGCCGGCGATCAGCTGAACTGGAAGACGGGGATGAAGGTGCGATAGCGGTTCTGGTCGTCGCCGATGACGGCGTCACCGGTGGTGCACCAGCAGTGCCCGCCCAGCGGATAGAGTGCAATGCCGATGTTCAGTGCGGCCGGCCGGCCTTCGGCCCGGGCCATGGCGAAGCAGGAAAGCGCCCGTTCCTTACAGTCCACGCCGAGCCAGTTGCTGGCCGCCATCTCGCGCACGCTCTCGTCGATGGCGGGGTCGATTGCGGCCTCCGAAGGACTGGGCTCGCGCTCCGGAAAGCGGGCGCGCCAGGCATCCACCGTCGCGTTCCAGCCGAACAGGGCAAACGAGATGCGCGAGAGCAGAAGCGCTAGGGCGGCACGGGACCGCGGCCGGCGCGTGACGCGGAACGCGGTCTTCAGAAGGCTGGCCATCATGCCCGCGGCCAGAGTCGCGAAGCGCCGCGGCTTGGGAGCGGTTTGGCGCAGGATGACGCCCCGGGTCTCCAGGTCACTCAACAGGGCTTCCAGGTCGGCGGCAACGCGGCCGACATCGACCCCGAACCGGGCTGCGATCGCAGATGCCGCGGCCTGCTGCCCTTGGCTCAGGCTGTGTTTCAGCATCAGGGCGCCGATATCGGAGATGCCGTAGAAATCGCCGTTCATGTCCAGGAGAACGGGCGAGCCGTCGTCCACCAGGATCAGGGCCGCGTGCGGGCTCAAGCGGACGGGGTCCGGCGCGTTGGGGGGCGGGTTGGTCTCCTGGGTGATGATCTCGGTTGCCATCGCTCGTCTTCCTTCCGATCCGCCTTTTGGGGCGGCGTCTTGCTGGTCTGGAAAGACGATAAGATCCTGCATGGAGCGGCGGCAGTTGTCAGGACTGTTCAAAGACGCGCGGTCTCAATCGCCTTTGCCGATCTCGAAGGTAAAGCCGACGACAGCGTCTTCACGGCCACCCGTCGCCGCATAGAGGGCGCGCGCCGGTGTGTTGCCGGACTCGGTCAATACCCAGGCTTGCGCGCAACCGAGCGTGCGGGCGTGCTGAAACAGCGTGTCCAACATTCGCCGTGCGATGCCCTGCCTTTGGTACGGTTCGGACACACCGACCTCGTTGATCCACAATTCCGGTGGCTTGTCGGGATGCACGTAGTGAACCGCAGTCGCCATGCCGACGACGCGACACTCCGCCAGTGCTGCGGCGATGTGATGTCGCGGATCGGCGAGGAACTGGGCAGTCAAGCGGGGATCGACGGGGAGGTCGAAGACGTCGGCTGCCGCGGTCTCGAGCAGCGGCGCGTCGGTCACTGCCAAAAGGCGGACGGTAACGGGTGCTGGCATTCCGGATCGCGATGTCGGGTCGATTGATCGTCCTTTTGGCCGGGCAGGCCATTGGAGACAAGGGATGCGGCCTGATCCGTTCCTGGCGGATGGTTGCGGCCGCTTGAGATCCCTGAAGGCAGAACCGGCAGAAGCGGTGGGTGCCGCTTTCTGCCGGCGTGACGGTTACTCGCACTCGTAGATGCCGTGGCCGCACATGTCGTAGCCGGACATCCAGCTGTAGCCCCGGACCAGCTTCACGGCCGAACCGGCAGAGCGCAGCGCCGGCGCCTGGTAGCCGTTCGCGCCAGCATTCGCTTCGGCGACTTCAACGGCGGCGATCTGGTTCTCGATCTTCTCGAACATCGTCCGGGTCTCCTTGGCCTCGATGGTGTGGTTCGTTTCGTGAGGCGTCGTGTGCCTCGATGAGCCCAAGGTATTGCCGCGGCCGGCCGCACCGGCAGTTGTCAGGACTGTTCAATCACACGCTTCAACCGAAGGCTGATCAGGAGGATCGGAGGATGGCAATGACGCCGATTGGAGAGGGGACGATCGCGCCGTGCGTCGGGTTGTGGGCGGCGCACTAGCGCGATCTGCCCCTGGCGACAGGACGGGATGCCGCATTCCAAACAAGAACCTCTCGTTAGTATCCAGCGGAGGAACCGGTTCCGTCGGCACTACCAACAATAAGGGGGCTCACTATGTGGACCAAATCCGACACGCCGTCGCCGCAGTCGCTGATCGCCGCCCTGGCACTCGCCCTGCCATTGGCGGCGATCGGGTCCGGTGCTCTGGCGCATGAACATGACGCGAGCCCGTCCGGGCTGATCAAGCAGAACACTCCGCCGCCGCTCGTTCAGGACCCGGGCGGCCCGCCGCCGCTGCCGCAACAGCCGGCCGTGGAGTATTACGTCGCGCAGGGCGGTCAGCCGGTGGGCCCGCTGTCGCTGTCGGAGGTTGAGCAGATGATCCGCAGCGGCAACGTGGCGCGCGACACGCTGGTGTGGAAGTCGGGCACGGAGGATTGGCAGGCGGCGTCCACGTTCTCCGAACTCGAGCCATATTGGCAGGGGACGACCCCGGAGCAGCCCCGGTCGGCCGAATACTTCAGCCAGTTCCTGCTCGGCACCTGGGAAGAGCAGCTTCAGATCGAGAACGTTCAGTACAGGCTGGTTGTCCAGTACACGCCGGATGGCCGTTTTCAGGGCATGTTGACCGCTCAAACGCAGGGCGGCGCGCCACCGCAGCCGCCGACACAGGTGGGCGGCACCTGGCAGGTCCAGCCGGTCGACGAAAACCGCTTCACGTTGGTGAGCAACGAGACGGTGCTCGGGGGCGGTCAGTCGAGCTTCGTCCTGCGCATCGTGGATGACAACACCATGGTCGACGATGAAGACGGCGCAACCTCGCGGCGCATCGCCCGATAGCGCGTATCCCTGATGTGTTTTCGGGGGCGTCTGGTCGACGCCCCTCCGTCCCGCTTTGTCGGCGCCGAGATCCGCATTGTGCATTCCGTGCGCAATTCCATGTGAGCCAAACCGCGGCTTAGCTTTCAGGATCTTTGTCGTGCAGAAAGGGCCGCCCTCACCGCCAGTCATCGGCGGGAAGGACAGCCCCCGACACCTACCGCCAGTCAGCGAGAGCGAGATCGTCTCGCCTCCCGCCGGCTAGCGCACGCGTCAGCAGCCCCAAGAGGCGTGGCCGCACTGGTCGTAGCTGTTGTATTCG
This sequence comes from Anaerolineae bacterium, assembly GCA_028285185.1. Taxonomy (GTDB): domain Bacteria; phylum Pseudomonadota; class Alphaproteobacteria; order DSM-16000; family Inquilinaceae; genus JACKIG01. The sequence goes on from JANQQD010000150.1 coordinate 15,964, forward strand.
CCAACACCCTGGACCATCTTCACGGCCGAGCCGGCCGAGCGAAGTTCCGGGGCGCGATAGCCATGATCTTCAACGGCCTTCTCGTCCAGATGAAGGTCGCTGGCGTTTGCTTCCATGATGTCAACCATGTCGATGTCTTCCTTTCTCTTGCAGGATGGTGGTTGATGCCGGGCCAGTGTCTTCCTTTTTCCGTCCCGACGACCTGGAAGATATTGACGGGCAGCGGGTCGCGGCAGTTGTCAGAGATGTTCAAAAGCGGTGACGTCAATCGCCTTGGCCGATCCGAGATCTGAACCCGACGATCGCCTCGTTGCGGCGGCAGACGGTTGTAAAGAGGCCATGCGCCGCCGGGGCTGCCAGCGAAGGCGTGCCGATTTCCTCCGATGGGCGGATAGTGATGGGTAAGGACGCCCCTGATCTGACGTCAGGCCCGATTACTGCCCCTCATACCCTGCGGACCGTCGGAGACAGGAAAAAGCCGCCCAAGCCGTCCCTGGCGGACGGTCGAGGCAGCTTGAGAACCCGGGAGCAGCACCGGCGGAAGCGGTGCGGGACCGCTTCCGCCGGCGTGACGGTTACTCGCACTCGTAGATGCCGTGGCCGCACATGTCGTAGC
>JANQQD010000159.1 GCA_028285185.1 Anaerolineae bacterium
CACCACCGCCAAGGCCAGCGCCATGGTGCTTTGGATCATCTTCGGGGCCACAATCTTCGTCGGCTTCTACATCCTGCAGGGCGGCCAGACCTTCGTGTCCGACATGATCCTGGGCACGGGCCTCGGGCCCTACGGCGTGCTGATCCTGATGATGATCATCCTGGTGTTCCTCGGCATGTTCCTGGACTGGGTCGGCATTTTGCTGCTGGCCGTGCCGATCTTCATTCCGATCATCAACCAGCTGGACTTTTCCGGCGTGGCCGGCCTGCCCGGCGTGGCCCCGGCCGATGTCGCGCTGTGGTTCGGCGTGCTCTATCTGGTCAACATGCAGATGAGCTTCCTGTCGCCGCCTTTCGGCTATGCGCTGTTCTATATCCGCGGCGTGGCACCGCCCAGCATCTCGACGGCAACGATCTTCAAATCGGCCCTGCCGTTCCTGGCGCTCCAGATCGTCGGGCTGACGATCTGCATCCTGTTCCCGCAGCTCATCGTCTGGTTGCCCAACCTGATCTATCGCGGCGGCGGATAGCCGGTCGGGGCGTCAGGTGCCACCATCGGCCCGTGCCGCACGCAGATGCGTCAGCAGGGCTTCGGGAAGCGGCGTCCATACGCCGGTGCGGATGCCGGCTTCGGCCAAGCCACGGCGAACCCACTCGTTGCAGGTCACGACGAAGGTGTATGTGCCTCGCGCCTCGTAGAATCCGTCGTTGCCGCTGTAGCTGTACCCCTCGATACGCTGCGGGTTGCCGGCGGCGTCCGGGGCGATCGTCTCGCGAATATGGGCGACGAGCTGGAGATAGGCCTCAGGCGAGACGGTGACCACAGTGTACGCTTCGCCTTCCAGCAATGGCGGCCAGTAAGCGACATGGAGCGCCGAGCCGCCGATGCCCACGATCGCCTTGAACCCCAGCCAGAGGTCGAAATCTGACCATCTGGGCGTATTCAGGTAGAAGTCCCGGTTGCCCCAACCGAAGGAAATCGTATCGGCCCACAGGGGTGCTGCGGGAAAGTCCGTCGGTGGAAACTCAGCCGTCCAGTCGACATCCAGCGCCCGCACCGGCAGGTGCAGGTTGGCATGCGCACCATTGGACGAAACGCCGATCGGCACGCCGTGGTCCGCCGGCACGAACTCGGTGTTGATGGCAATGCGGGCAAGGCCGTACGCCGCGCCGAAATAGACGCTGGGGACCGCCACCAGGACGACGAGGCTCCAGACGAGCCACCTCGCCACCCGCCACAGGGCCGAACGCCTGGCTTGGCGCCCAGCGCGCCCATGGCTGCCCACCTGCTCCATACCTTCCGCCTTCCGGGAACGGCTGCATGCACCGCTCGCGTTATAAGGCACTTTCCCGGCTATCGGCGACCTGGTTTCCGTCCCCAGGCCCCGAAGATCGCCACGTATCCCCAAGCCGGCTGCGACTCGTCGGAAACCCAGTCCTTCAACTCTGCCCGGGCAAGGGCCGGGTCATACGCGGTCGCAGCCTCGTCCAGCCGGTATGAAAGCGCGGCATTCACGAAGACCTCTCTTGTGAAGTGGGAAGTCGTGGCAACGCGAACATCGACCGCGCAGCCTCCGAACCCCGCCTTCGCCAGCATGACCGGCAGCTTGCGCCCGATGTAACGATTGCCGTTGGTCGACGCCTGCCGCGCGCCCGAGGCATCGACCAGCGCCCGGAACGTGCTCGGCTCCGGATAGAGTGTCAGCCAGCGGTCGTCCGCGTCGATGGCACAGAGGGTGCCGCCAGGACGCAGCACGCGCAGCCCTTCCCGCAGCGCGGCGGCCGGGTCGTGAAGGTGCTGCAGGATGAAGCGCATGACCACGAAGTCGACCGCGTCATCGGCGATCGGCAGATCATAGAGCTCGCACGCGACCGGTTGGATGTTGCACAGGCCCGCAGCATCGGATGCGCCACGCAGCCGGCCCAGCATCTGCGCATCCCGGTCGACCGCCACCACGAAGCCTTGCATGACCTCTCCGGCGATCCTGGTGGTGATGGCGCCGGGCCCGCTGCCGATGTCGACCACGCACATACCGTCCTGCAGCCCCGCCTGCTGCAGGATCGGACGGTCGATCGTGTCGAACGTCGTCGCCTGCTGCCCCAGCCGGGAGAGTTCCTGATCACGATCGGCGAACTGCGACAGGCGGTAAGACCCGCGCGGCTTCTGCATGGCACCCGCCCCGTGCGCTTCAACTGCGTGGCCGGACAGTGAAACAATGACGACGGCAGGGGCGCAAGACGCCACGTTCGCTCAGAACGCTAGGCCGGCTTCTCCGGTTCATCTTCCATGGCGAGGAATCCGATCTGAGCGTACTTGCGCCCCTGATAGGCTGCCGCCACGCATAGCAGGCTCCCATGGGGGCCCTCACGGCGCCGTCAGTTCCCGGAATGCAGAAGCCTGATGAACTCTGAAAGCTCGGGCAGGGTTTCGTACTGCCGGACACCGGCATCGACGCTGTCCCACGGTGCTTTCGAGCCAACGAGGACATGCACGGCGACTTCAAGGTCCACGTCATCATCCAACAGGCCGGCCGGTACCCAGAAATACGCTGTGCCTCGAAGTGGGTTCGGGACCGGCGAACCGCACCGAGAACAGAAGTCCGATCGAAAGCCCGTCGGCTTCACAAAAGACGAGATACCCTCCTGCCCGGCGATCCAATTGAAGCTACGACTCTCTATGATAAGAGCTGCGTTCGAGGAAGTGCCGCCTTGTTTCCGACAAAGAGAACAATGGCATTGATAGATCTTTGAATGACTTCCTCGAACTTCAAACTGAACCTTCCCACACAGGCAGCTGCCGCGCATCTCGGTTACCTCGGAGATGGAGGAAATGCGGGAGCACCGTACCGCACCGGCTGCGCCAATTCACCTGCCCCGAGACCGTCCGGTCGACCAAACCTGGGTCCCGGCCGGAATTGGGACCGTCCCTCCAGGCCTTGATCAACCGAACGAACCCATCCCGCGAGAGCGCCCGGCCCGGGCGCGTCGCGGAGGTCCTGGATAAGGTCGAGAGAATGGACCAAGACAAAACGAGGCAACCACATAGTTCACTATCAAATCATTAGTGGGTCGAAGCAACATCAACTTACTTAGCTTCCGTTCTAATATCTCAAGATCCCGAGAATTCGCAGACAAGTCAGTTCGCCGCCTTTCAAAATGCCTCCTTATCATTTATCATTAACCAATGCGGATCATAATGGATGACTAGACACTGAGACCGATTGGAGCGACCGGATAGATGGAACCCCTTCTTCTCATCGGATTGGCGCTGGGGCTGGTCGTCAGTGCGGCCGCCCTGCTCTATCCGTTCTGGCCATTTGGCAGGCGCTGGCAGGCCCTCATTGTGGGCGTGGCAGCCTTCGCTGCACTCGCTCTGGCGGTGCCGGGCGTCGACAACGCTTCAAGCGATGCGGCGCAAGATATTGCCCAGACGATACCGGCCGAGCCGGCACCAGTAGAGGTTGCCAGAACCACGGACGCTGCCGACTGACCTGCTTGGAGCGCCGATAGTCATCGTCTGCGAAACCAATCAAGGGATTGCGGCTAAATCTTTGATCCGCCGAGCATTAGGTCCAGGTTCTGTACGGCAGCTCCTGCAGCCCCCTTGCCGAGATTATCCAACGCCGCCGTCAAGACTATCTGTCCTTGGTGGTCGTTGCCCGAGACGTAGATCATGAGCGTGTCACGCCCGATCAGTGCGTCTACGTCTACGTGCGTGCATCTGTAGGACTCTTGCGCATCTGCGACGAGAACGCGTGTTCTCCCTGCATACGCGTCCATCAGACACCGACGCACTTCGTCTACGGTCACTCCGTGATCCAGCAGAGCAGCATGAAGGGGGATCTGCACGATCATCCCCTGCGGAAATCGGCCTACGTTCGGCAGAAAGATGGGGCGCCTGGACAATAGGCCGAATTGCTGGATCTCCGGCACATGCTTGTGTTCCAGATCGAGGCCATAAGCGCGATGCGGAGTCGAGATGCGGTCTTCCCCGTCAGCTGTCGTGAACTGCTCAATCATTCGACGGCCGCCTCCGCTGTAACCAGAGACCGCGGAGATAGTGACCGGATAGTCCGGAGGCAGGATTCCTGCTCGAACGAGCGGTGCCAACAGCAGAACGGCACCCGTCGGATAGCATCCGGGATTGGACACCCTGTTGGAGCGGCTGATGGCTTCAGGCTGATGCGGTGCGTATTCCGGCAGCCCATAGGTCCACCCTGGCTCAACCCGGTGGGCGGTGCTGGCATCCAGTATACGCACATCGCCCGAAACAAGGCTGACTGCCTCACGCGCTGCGTCATCGGGAAGGCAGAGAATTGCGATGTGGGCGTCGTTGATTGCCTCTCGTCTCTTCACGACGTCCTTGCGGTCCGATTCATCCAGTCTTGCCAGGACGATGTCACTGCGTGACGACAGCCGATCGGCAATTTGCAATGCCGTGGTTCCGGTATGACCGTCGATGAATACTGTCGTCGCCATGGCCGACTCTTCTCGCCGGGTCACCGCGCAGGCGTAAACGTCTCCGCGTGAGTTGCCCGCAGCACCGTCTTCTGCACCTTGCCCATGGAATTGCGCGGCAGGGTGTCGACGAAGAAGACACGCTTGGGCACCTTGAAGTTGGCGAGTTCGCCTTTCACCCGATCGATGATCTGCTGTTCCGTCACGTCGTCCCGCCCTTCGGCCCGGTGCACGACCGCTGCAACCGCCTCGCCGAAGTCGGGATGCGGCAGGCCGATGGCAGCGCTTTCCACCACGCCATCGATGGCGTCGATCACGCCTTCCACCTCTTTGGGATAGACGTTGTACCCTCCGCAGATGATCAGGTCTTTGGCGCGGCCGACCAAGTGGACATAGCCGCGATGGTCGATCATGCCGACATCGCCGGTCTTGAACCAGCCGTCGGCCGTGAATTCTTCATCTGTCTTCTCAGGCATTCGCCAGTAACCCTTGAAAACATTTGGGCCGGTGACCTGCACGTCACCGATTTGCCCCAGGTCGAGCACGCGGCCATGGCCGTCGACCACGCGCACGCCTTCCTGCGGCAGGGGGAAGCCGACGGTGCCGGCCCGCCGCTCGCCCATCAGCGGGTTTGAGGTCTGCATGCCGATCTCGGTCATGCCGTAGCGTTCCAGGATCACGTGGCCCGTACGCGCGCGAAACTCCTCATGCGTTTCGCTGAGCAGCGGCGCGGAGCCGGAGATGAACAGCCGCATGTTGCGGCAATGCTCCGCCGTGAAGCCGACTTCGGCCAGCAGACGGGTGTAATGCGTCGGCACGCCCATCATCACGCTGGCGTGGCCCAAGAGGTCCGCCACCTGCCCGGCGTCATAGCGCTGCAGCCACAGCATTTTCGCGCCTGAGAACAGCACGCAGTGGCAGGCGATGAACAGCCCATGGACGTGGAAGATGGGCAGGATGTGCAGCAGCACGTCGTGGTGCGTGAACCCCCAGAAATCGCGCAGCACCAGCGCATTGAAGGTCAGGTTGCGGTGCGTCAGCATCGCGCCCTTGGGCTTGCCCGTGGTGCCCGAGGTGTAAAGGATGGCCGCCAGGTCGTCTTCGCGCACGGCGATCGGCGGCAGGTCTGGGGGCGATGCCGCAGCGGCATCGATGAAGCTTCCCTGCCCCGCTGCATCCAGCGTCAGCACCCGGGCCGCACCGTGGCGCCCGGCGATCGGGGTCAGACCGGCTTCGCGCGCGGGGTCGCAGATCAATAGGCCAGGCTCTGCGTCGCCGACCAGGTAATCCACCTCGGCATCCGTATAGGCGATGTTCATGGGCAGGAAGACCAGCCCGGCCCGCGTCGCGGCCAGATAGACGAACAACGCCTCCGGCGTCTTTTCCACCTGCACGGCCACACGGTCGCCGGGCTTGAGCCCGCAATCCAGCATGAAGCGCGCGAACCGTGCCGTCGTGCGGTCCATCTCGGAATAGCTGTAGCTGCGGCCGCCGGGGATCTCGATCAGCGGCTGATCCCGATCCTCCGGCATGTTGGCGGCGACGGTGGCGTAGACGGATTGGCTCATGGTTGCGTCCCAGCCCGGCAGGTGGCCCCGAACGGATGGCCGGTGATTAGCGCCGTGGCCCTCCCGGCGCAAGCGATGCGCCTCTGATCCGCCGTCCGTCCATCACGATGGCGCGAGTGCGGTTGACTTGTAACGATCGGTCCAAATATAGCGCCGAGACACCCAACAGGAGGCATGCCCATGACCGCTCTCACTCCCTTGTTCCCGCGCCAACCCGTTCCCTCGCTGGAGGTCCCGACTGTCGGCGGCGATGTCTGGCGGCTGGCAGACCAGCGCCCCGGCAATTTCACCATGGTCGTGTTCTATCGCGGCTTCCATTGCCCGATTTGCTCGAAGTATCTCGGTGAGCTGGAGCGGCTGCTCGGCGAGTTCGCCGAACGCGGCGTGACCGCCATCGCCCTGTCCAGCGACAGCGAAGACCGCGCGCGCGAGGCAAAGGAAAAGTGGGGCCTGACGAACCTGACCGTCGGCTATGGCGTCGACCTGGACAAGGCTCGCGAATGGGGCCTCTACATCTCTACCAGCCGCGGCAAGACGTCGACCGGCGTGGAAGAGCCTGCGCTGTTCAGCGAGCCCGGCCTGTTCCTGGTGCGCCCTGACGGTACGCTCTACTTCGGCACGGTGCAGACCATGCCCTTCGCCCGGCCGGCCTTCCGGGAGATCCTGGGCGCGCTCGACTTCGTCTTGAAGGTCGACTATCCGGGTCGCGGCGAGGTCGTCGACCACCACGCGGCCCAGGCAGCCGAATAGCCAGGACCTACCGGCCGCCGCCGATATCCAGGATGGCGCCGGTGATGTAGGAGGATTGCGGTCCGGCCAGCCAGAGGATCGCTTCGGCGACCTCTTCGGCTGTGCCGGTGCGCTGCATCGGCACGGTCTTGCCCAATTCCGTCAGTCGATTGGGCAGTCCGGTGTCGTCATGGATGTCCGTTTCGATCAGACCGGGCCTGAGCGCGTTCACGCGAATACCCTCGGCCGCCACTTCCTGCGCCAACCCGACCGTGAAGGTGTCGATGGCACCCTTCGAGGCGGCATAGTCCACCAGCGACCCCGCCCCACCCAGCCTGGCGGCCGCGGATGAAAGATTGACAATGGTACCGCCGCTGCCGCCGTAGCGGGTCGACATGCGCCGGATCGCGGCCTTGGCGACCAGAAAACAACCGGTGATGTTGACCGCCAGCAGTGCATTGATCCGATCCGCCGTCATCTCGTCGACCCGCGCCGCTGTCGTGATGATGCCTGCGTTGTTCACCAGTACCGACAACGGCCCCAGGCGCTCGTCGCAGGCAGCGAACAGCCGGTCCACGTCATCCGGCTCGGCCATGTTGCCGGCGACTGCGATCGCGCGGCCGCCGGCGGCCTCGATCTCCGCAACCACAGCCTCGGCAGCTGCCGGATTGCGGTGATAGTTGACGCAGACATCGTAGCCCCGCGCCCCAGCCATCCTCGCTGTTGCCGCCCCGATACCCCGGCTGCCGCCGGTCACCATCATCACCTTGGCCATCGTCCCGCCCTCTCGCGTTCCCGGTGGTCGAGTTCCACCGTTTCGTCGCGATCAGCTAGGTTCGCCAGCGCTGGTCCCGACTGGCGGCACTGTGCCATTTCCGGAAGGTCAGGCAATGTCCAAAGAAGGTTCCCCTTCGAGACAGGTTGCCGACGCTGGGTGTGCTTGCGGTAGCGGCCCCATGCCGCCCGAACGATCAGCGCAGACTTCGATCCACTGCGGACGATCTGTCTGGCCCAGGGAGGCGGCGCAGGCGTCATGCGCCCGTCGCGGCCTGCGATGAAGGTTGCCCCCCGGTCTCGCTGCGCATCTGGGCCGGGGTCAATCCGAGTTCACGCCGGAAGGTCGTCGTCATGTGGCTCTGCGAGGAAAAGCCCGTCGCATAGGCGATCTCGGCGATCGGGTGTTCGGTCGTCCGCAGCAGCGTTCGGGCAGCATCGATCCGGCGAGCCATTACGTATTGGTGCGGCGGCTCACCCACCTTGCGCTTGAAGGCGCGTACGAATTGGTGCGTCAGAACACCGGAAAGTCCGGCCAGAGTTTCAATGGACAGGTTCGCGTCGAGATTGGCATCGACGAAACTGAGGACGGACCGCAGCACTGCGTCATTCAGCTTCACGCCGCGTCCCGTCGATCGCTGCTCCGGCGGCAGGCGCATCATCTCGACGATCAGAACGAAGCACAGCGACCGGAGGTAGTCGTTCGACACGGCATCGGTCAGCATGTGCCGGCGGATCTGCTGGGCGAGTTCGGTGGTGAACGGCTTAGGCCCGCCGATGATCACCCGGGGCTGCAGTATGTCCTGCCGGACGTCGAGCGCGGCGGCGATGTCAGACTTCATCTGCTCGAAGCGCAACACGAACGAGAGAACCTCAGGCGCAGAATCGGATTCGCCACGCAGAGGAAAGTCGGGCGGCACCACGATGTACTCGTAAGCGCGCCGCTCGTAGCGGCGAAGCCGGTCACCGGCCAGCGAACTGGCCCCCTCGTCTGGGCCGAAACTGATGGTCGCCAGTGTCTCCGCCAAGCGCACGTTGAAGGTCCGCTTACCCGCCGGCACAAGCTCCACAACGAAATTCTCGAAGTAGACGCGCTTGCCCCATTCCGGAAGCTTGCCCTTCGGCGGCGCGTTCAGGCTCGTCGCCTGTTTCACCAGATCTGCCTCAAACACAAAACCCTACGCAATCGTACCATAACGGCGCCTCATGGCCGCGCCCGTCGATCGGCGCGGCTTTCCCATCACCTCATCGTGATCGCGCGGGCGTTCCGGGCAAGCTCGCGCCGACGGTCGGGGCGGCCGCCGTGCCCGATTCTGAAATGCGGAAATCTGAAAGAGGTTCGGCTCTGCAGTGACGATCCTTGGTCACGAAGCTGGGACTGCCCAGACCCCGATCGGACTCTAGACAAGAGGAGAGTCGCAATGCGCCCAACCAGATATCTGACCGCGACGCTCGCCGGAGCGCTGATGACGACTGTCGCCACACTGTCGCCGGCAGCCGCTCAGGACCCGGGCGACCTCAACGATCTCGAGATCGCGCATGTCGCCTACAATGCCGGGCTGATCGATATCCGCTACGCCCATCTGGCGCTCGCCCTATCCGACGATCCGGCCGTGCGAGAATTCGCCGAGCTGATGCTCCGCGACCACACGGCCGTCAACGAGCAGGCGCTTGCGCTCGTTGCGGAACTCGGCGTCACGCCGCAGGACAACGCCGTAAGCCAGAGCCTTCTCGATCAGTCCCAGGCGCTGATCGATGAGATGCGCGTGCTGGACGGTGCCGCATTCGACCGGCGCTATGCGGAAAATGAACTGGCCTATCACCAGTTCGTCAACGGCGCCGTGAGAGACATCTTCATTCCCAACGCCGAGACCCCGGAGTTGCGCGCGCTACTCCAATCTGCGCTTGCCGTATTCGAGGTCCACGAGGGGCATGCCGAAGGCATGGTGGAGGCCGTCCGGTGAAAGCCCGCTGCGCGGCCGGCGAAGACCGCTCCGCCTTCGCCGGCCGCCGGCAGTGATGCCCCAGCGCAAGAGGTGATGCCCATGACCAAGCGCCGACATTTTCTGCTGGCTGGCTTGGCCGCCACCGCGACCGGTTTTGCCGGCGGGGCTCGGTCCAGGGCGAGCCACACGGTCGTGATCCAGCAGTTCGCCTTCGTCCCCGAAGCGCTGCAGGTATCAGTGGGCGATACAGTCGTGTGGGTGAACGAGGACATCGTTCCCCATACGGCCACCGCTGCCGATGGCGGCTGGGATTCGGGCCGCCTCAACCGGGGTGAGTCCTGGTCGCTCGAGATCACGGCGGCGGGGCAGATCGGCTATTCGTGCCTGTTCCATCCCGCCATGCGGGCGACGGTCACCGCGACCTGACCTTGCCGGTCTCGAACGATGGCGATCGCTGCCACGCCGCGGCTCCCTGCCCTTGCCCGCAGTCACAGTAAGCCGGCCGATTGGCACTGATGGGTGCCTGATCGGTCGGACGACGAGGCACCACGATGGACGTTCTGCGCCGACCGCCCGTGTCTGATTCTGAAACGTAAGAACCTGAAAGAAATCCGGCGGAGCGGAGGCGATCCTAAGTCACGAACGAGGGTTTGATCGGGACCAATCGCAAGCCCTCGATTGGACGAAGCGTTGAGATCCGGGCCGATGCCGACCTTCGGCGCCGTGAAAACACAATCCAACCAGGGAGACGCACAATGTCTGCCACTGCCGTTACCTTAGGCGCCCATCACATCGGATTGACCGTTCCGGATGTCGCGAAGACCGGTGCGTTCTTCATTGATGTGCTGGGCTATTCGCAGGTCGGGGAGGTTCCGGACTATCCGGCGGTCTTCCTGACCGACGGGTCCACCATGATCACCTTGTGGCAGGCCACGGACCCGGCGGGCGCCACGCCCTTCGACCGAAAGAACGTCATCGGCCTGCATCACTTTGCTCTCAAGGTCGAGAACGAAGACGCCCTCGACGCGCTGCATCGCAGGCTGAGCACGACCGACGGCGTCGAGATCGAGTTCCCGCCGGAGCCGCTCGGTGGTTTCGCCAAGCACATGATGTGCGCCATCCCCGGCGGCATCCGCACCGAATTCATCGCACTGTCCAACTGACCACCAGATCGGTAAGACAAGGAGAGACCCCATGCCCCGTTTGCCCGCAATCGACCCCGCCACGGCCGTCGGCGAAGCCAAGGAGCTTCTCGACGCGGTTCAAAAGAAACTAGGCGCGACCCCCAACGTCGTCCGGACCATGGCCAACGCGCCGGCGGCGTTGAAGGCGTATCTCAGCTTCGGCGAGGCGCTCGCCGGTGGCCGATTCAACGCCAAGAACCGAGAGGCCTTTGCACTGGCCGTGGCCGGCGCCAACGATTGCGAGTACTGCGCTGCGGCGCACAGCGCCATCTCCGGAAGCCTCAAGGTCGACGGCGCGGAGATTGACCTGCGTCTCGCAGGGCACTCCAGCGATGCCGCGCTTGATGCTGCACTGGTGTTCGCCCGCAAAGTCGTCGAGAAGCGAGGCTTCGTCAGCGACGACGACCTCGCCACAGTGCGCGCTGCCGGTCATGACGACGGCGCCATCGCAGAGATCGTTGCCCATGTCGTCGCCAACATCTTTACCAATTACATCAATCACATAGCCGAGACCGAGATCGATTTCCCGAGGGTCGACCTGGCCAGGGTAAAGGCAGCCTGAGCTCGAAGAGGCGGCGCGCCGCTCGTTCGGAATGCGGACTGCAATGGAGACGCGAGATGACCAGGCTGAGCACTGATGCAAAGGGCGCTATTGGCTCCATGACACGGGGTTGGAACCAGTCTTCGTCTCCGTTCCACTGGGGCGAGCAGCGGGTGCATGAGCGCCTTGGTGTCCGCGAAATCGAAGACTGGGCGCGGAAGGTCGTGCGTCCCTATCTCCCCGAGGAGCATCGCGCGTTCCATACGGCTCTGCCGTTCCTCGTCGTTGCAGCTCGAGACGAGCGAGAACGACCATGGGCGACCCTGCTGGCCGGGCCTGAGGGTTTCGTGACCTCGCCGGACCCCGTTTCGCTCGTGATCGACACGAAGCCGGTTTCCGGCGACGCGCTTGAGCGATCCTTCTCACCAGGGGCCGATATCGGGATCCTCGGCATCGAGCTGGCGACGCGCAGGCGCAACCGCGTCAATGGTCGCGTCGGGGGGAATGTCACGGACGCGATCATCTGCGAGGTGCAGCAGACCTTCGGCAACTGTCCGCAGTACATCCGTGAGCGCGAGTGGCAGCGTGTCAGCGGCGTTCCTGCCGGCCCGCCGTCGCGCGGCACTCGCTTGACGTCATCGCAGATCGAATGGATTGCCGCTGCCGACACATTCTTCATTGCGACGGGGCACCGGGGCGACGGTGAGAACCCGGCCTTCGGCATGGACGCCTCGCACCGGGGAGGCGACCGGGGGTTTGTCGAGGTCGAGAGTGAAACCCGCCTGGTGTTCCCCGACTACGCGGGTAACAACCATTTCAACACGATGGGCAACCTGGTGCTCGACCCGCGGGCCGGCTTCCTGTTCGTCGACTTCGAGACGGGCGGCCTGCTCCAGCTGACGGGCCGAGCCACGATCGACTGGGGCTCCGAGGCGGTGACTCGCATCCCCGGGGCCAGGCGTTTGCTGGCATTCGACATCGAGGAGATCGTCGAGCTTCCCGCGGCCATTGCGCTGCGCTGGGATGCGGACGCGGAGTCGGTGCGCACCCTGCGCCTCGTCAACAAGATCCCAGAGACCGAGGATGTCGTGTCGTTCGAATTCGAGGCTCGTGACGGCGGACCGCTGCCTCGCTTCGAGCCCGGCCAGCATCTTCCGATCGAACTCGAAATCCCGGGCCGGAACGGGGCGGTTCGCCGCACCTATTCGCTCTCGGGCTCCCCGGACGACCACCGCTACCGGATCAGCGTCAAGCTCGAGCCGCTCGGGCTCGCATCGCGTCACCTGCACGATCACGTCGAGCGGGGAGCCTTCATCAACGCACGCAGACCCGCCGGCGACTTCGTGATGTCCTGCGAAAACTGTCCGATCGTGCTCGTAAGCGCAGGGATTGGGGTCACGCCCATGGTGAGTATGCTCCACGCGCTTGCCGCCGAGGGGGAAGGACGTCCAATCGTCTTCGTCCACGGTGCGCGTGACGGCGGCCACCATGCGCTGGCCCGCGAGGTCCGCGAATTGGCCAATAGCCGTGACGGCATCCGCCTTCATGTCGCTTACAGCCAGCCGCGCCCAAAGGACGAGATCGGCAGGGACTACGACAGCGAGGGACGCATCGGCGGCAGGCTCTTGGCCCGGCTCATCGACCAGCCCGAGGCCCAGTACTACCTGTGCGGTCCGACCCGCTTCATGGCCGACGTCCAGACTGAGCTTGAGCGGTGCGGCGTACCGATCGGGAACGTTCACACCGAGTCCTTCGGGCCGGTGGGCTGATTACCGCACGGGAGCCAGGAGCGACGGCGGCGGGCAAAGCGCCCCGACGCGGCGAGATGAGTGTCTTTCCTGAAGTGGCGGACATAGTCCGGGGCGAAGCAGGTTCTGTCAGCGGGGGGTCGAAGACATGGCGCAGATAGCAACGACGAATGATCGCCCGAGGGCGCGCTGTCACAACGACAGGCAAGGGTCTACAGTTCACCGCACCCCGCCGGGAAACATGGACACGGGAATGTCGGTGACCGCCGTGGCCGCCGAAGAGACATTCGACGGAACCTGGCCCTTCCGCGCCCGCTACACCGACGCACCGGGCTTTCGCATGCACTATGTCGACGAAGGTGCCGGATCGGAGACGCTGCTCCTGCTGCACGGCGAGCCGACCTGGAGCTATCTGTTCCGCCAGCAGATCCCCGGTTGGGCGGCCCGCCACCGCGTCATTGCCGTCGACCACATGGGGTTCGGCAAGAGCGCAACGCCACAGGACCGGACCTATTGGCTGCAGGACCATATCGGCAATCTCGAGCGCTTCGTGCTCGCGCTCGACCTGCACGGCCTTACGCTTGTCATGCACGACTTCGGCGGCCCGGCCGGCATGGGCCTGGCGATCCGGCACCCGGACCGCATCAAGCGCGTCATCTCCGTCAACGGTCCGACGCCCGCGGGCCAGCCGGACCTGATCGAGCGCATCACGGCCAATGTCGCCGTCGCCCCCTGGTTCCAGTGGATACTGAAAGCCGAGAAAGAAGGTGTCCTTGAGCAAGTGTTGGGGCAGCTCGACTACAACATCCTGTCGACGCTCAAACTGAATGGTTTCGAACGTAACGAAATCATCAATGACACGTGGCTGCGGGCCTACCGTGCCCCGTTCCCAACGCCCGCCCACGCCGCAGGCGCCATTGGCTGGGCCAAGGGCTTTGCGACGGGCGCGCACGAATTCGAGATGCCGGACGCTGCGACCAAAGCGAAGCTGGCGGAGAAACCGGCGTTGGCAATCTGGGGCGAGGCAGATCAGACACTGCATGCCGAGCACTTTCTGCCTCTGTTCAGCCAAGCATTCCCGAACGGTCGGGTGGTTCGCCTTCCCGGCGTCGGCCACTACAGCCTGGAGGACGCGCCGGAAGAGGTCACCCGCATGGTGGCCGAGTTCGTGGCGGCGGGCATCGAGTAGAAGGTCATCCAGCGCAGGGCCGCCTGCCAAGACATGCGTGATGGTCGGCGCGCTGCAGCCGCCCTGCTCGTCAGCCGGGAGGACCGCATGACCCTCGACAGCGGCCCATCGTCAGCATGGCCGGTAAAGGCGTGTTTTCTACACCGGGCCCAAACCCCCGTGCACAACCCAGTCCTTAAGGCCCCGTCGTCACCTCGTAACGGCGCCTTCGCACCGTTCGTGCGGCCTATTCCTCAAAGCGGCCTGTGGTGTCGCGATCGCGCTCGTATCGTCTTGTGAGCGGAAACGGCGGCAACCAGGACTCGCGACGGATGGTCCAGAGTTCGTAGGTTGGCATCAGTTGGTCAGGAGCGTCCAGGGACCCGAGGTTCACCTCGATCTCGTCGTCGGTGCGCGAGAACACGGACGAGCCGCAGCGGGGACAGAAAAACCGTCCAGCGTAGTCGCGGGTTTCACCGTCGATCGTCACCGCATCCTGCGGGAATATCGCGGATGCGTGAAACAGGGCCCCATGATGCTTGCGGCAGTCGAGACAGTGACAAAGGCCGACCCGGTATGGGCGCCCCGTCGCCACAATCCGAACGCTGCCGCAAAGGCAACCGCCGGTGAACCGGTCCATGCTGTGTCTCCTCTTGGTCTGGGCGGGCCGAATGTGTGAGCGTCCGGCGAGCCCGCTGGGCAAGCTGGATGGGTCGGCCAGTTGCGCCGCCGCGCCACCGATCGAGACCCTCGCGTCTTAGACCAGAACCGACATCACCGCCACTGCGCGAAGACGGTCGATCTCCGAGCGGAAGCGGCCGCCCGGAGTGCGCCGCATGAAAGCCCTTTCAGCGCTCCTCGCGGCTTCCCTGACGTCGAAGACCGGCGGTTCGAGTGAATGAGCAGATGGTGCGGTGTCGCGGGTCCTTAACGCTGGTGTCGCACCAGTGTCACGCCCGTTTGCTAGCAACTTGGCAACGAGGCTGGAACGCCGAACAGGTTGGCGTCCGCACAGGGAGACTGCGATGAAAGACACGACCTCCGGCAGCAACGCCGCGAAACGCAGCCAATCCACCGCGATGCGGGAGATCATCGCCGAGCGGGTGAAGCGCCGCGGCTTCCTTCTCGGTTCCGCCGCGGGCCTCGGCGCCGTCGCGGCGCAGGGGTTCGTCGGCTCGCTCTTTGCAGGCACGGCCCATGCGCAGGCAGCACAGTCCTCGCTCGGCTTCGCCGAACTGGCACGGGTGCTCGACCACGATGCCCACGTTGCGCCCGGCTATCGGGCGGATGTGCTGGTGCGCTGGGGCGATGCGATGAAGGCCGGGCAAGAGCCCATGGAGCCTGCCATGATGACATCGGACGATCAGGCGGAGCGCTTCGGCTTCAATTGCGACTTCATCGCCTTCATGCCACTGCCGAAAGGATCGCAAGGTTCCGATCACGGGCTTCTGTGTGTCAACAACGAGTACGCCTCTCCGAACGTCATGTTCCCGGGCGTGACCTGGGACAACATGCCGGACTCGCTCAGCGACGAACAGGTGCGCATCATCGATGCGTCGGTCGGCCACTCCATCGTCGAGGTGAAGCGCGAGGGCGATCGCTGGACGGTCGTCCAGGACAGCCCGATGAACCGCCGGTTCACCATGGCCAGCGACTTCGCGATCTCCGGTCCGGCGGCCGGGCACCCGTGGATGCAGACCAGCTATGATCCGGCCGGTGTGCTGGCCAAGGGCACGCACTACAACTGCGCCGGCGGCGTGACGCCGTGGGGCACCATCCTGTCATGCGAGGAAGGGGCTTACGACACCTTCGGCGGCACCGTCGCCGACAGCCCGCATGCGGCCGTGCTGGAGCGCTACGACTATGACGGGTCCGACTATTATGGCCGCACCCGCATCGAGCCGCGGTTCGATCTGGCGGCGGAACCGAACGAACCCAACCGCTTCGACTGGGTGATCGAGATCGATCCCTACGATCCGGACTCCGCGCCGGTGAAGCGCACCGCGCTCGGTCGCTTCCATCATGAGGGCGCGACCGTCTGGCTGAACAGCGACGGACGCGTCGTCGTCTATATGGGCGACGACAGCAATTTTGAGTACGTCTACCGCTTCGTATCGGACGGGACCTTCGATCCGGCGAACCCCGAGACGGGCCGCAACCTCCTGGACCAGGGCACGCTTTCGGTCGCGCGGTTCGAGGCCGATGGGACCATGCGGTGGCTTCCGCTGGTGCACGGGACTGGGCCACTGACGCCCGAAAACGGCTTCGCCGACCAGGCCGAGGTGCTGCTGAAGACGCGTCTCGCCGCGGATGCGCTTGGTGCTACGCCAATGGACCGGCCGGAGGGCATGGAAGCCAACCCGGTGACGGGCCGCGTCTACGCCAACATGACGAAGAACAAGAACATCACCGCCGACAACCTCAACCCTGTGAACACGCGGCCTGAAAACCTCTATGGCCATATCGTCGAGATGATCCCCCCGGGAACGCCGGGGCCGGAAACGGACCACACGGCCGAGGTCTATGGCTGGGACCTTTTCGTCCTTTGCGGCAATCCGCAGGCGCCCGAGCACGGCGCGCGATGGCACAGCGAAACGTCGGAGAGCGGCTGGTTCGTCAACCCGGATAACCTCACCTTCGATCCGAGGGGGCGGATGTTCGTCGCGACAGACGGCGCAAACGAGATCGATCTGCCGGACGGCATCTATGGCGTCGACACCGAGGGGCCGGCGCGGGCGCTGCCGAAGCTCCTCTTTGCGGCTCCCGTCGGAGCGGAATGCTGCGGTCCCTGCTTCACGCCGGACGGCAGGACGCTGTTCGTCGCCGTCCAGCATCCGGGTGAGGATTCGGAATCGCTTGAGACCGTCTCAACCCGCTGGCCCGATTTCGGTACCGACAGCCTGCCGCGCCCGACGGTCGTTGCGATCCAGCGTGAGGACGGCGACGAGATCGGCACCTGATCCGTCGCCGCGGCGTGATGGCACCCATGTCGTGCCGCCACGCCGGTCAAGGGCCGTGGTGTGCTGGCAGAGGAAACCGTCGTGAGACGGGCGGTTGTCCAAGCGTTCGGGCATGACCACGCCCTGGTCCGCCATTACCCACGACCCGATCGTCCGTAGCGGCCGAGCGCAGTGTCCGCCTCCACCACGGAATCGTTGAAGGTCCAACGGGGAACTGTGCGCATGCGGTCGAGGCCGGCGAACATGCCCTCAAAGTCCGCACCATTCGGAGAGTCCTCACGCAGTGCAGCCTCGAACTCTTGGCCAAAACCGCCGAAATCACTCGTATCCAGCTCGCATAGGTGAATCTGGTTCCAGTCGATCTTCAGTTTCGGGTCACGATAGAGCACGACGGCCGTCTCCATCGCCCTGAACGTCCCAAACTTTCCTGCCCGGACGAGCTTCGTGGCCGCTGGGCCACAGAATTCTCGCATGACGTTTCTGTACTCGCCGAGATATGGCGAATGTACCTGGATGTATTCCAGCGAAGCTTGCCATTCGGGCCGGCCGGCCGAGCCCTGCCAGTCGCGCGGTAGTACGAAGGACGAGGGCGTGGACAGAAGGATCTCCGCCCGCAGCAGAGCCGTTTCCGCCGTTTGCGGTCTGATGACGAGGTCGAGGATGGCATCGGCAGGAACGGTGTTACGGAAATAGCTTAGCTCCAGATGGCTCCAAACCGACGCTTCCGCAGCATTCTGAAAGACAGCGCGGTGCCGATAGAGCGCTTGCCCAAGGCATGTTTCCCCCAAGCGCTCCCAGTTGACGGCACCGTCTTTGAGCGCGGATTCAATCTCTGGGTCCGGAGCCTGGATCGTCCGCGCAAGCACTACGAGGCGATCGTCGGGCTCGATCTGGGCCAGATGCGCGTCGCAATAAGAACTGACCGTCTCAGGCATCGCCCCCTCAAAGTTCGGTTTTGAGCCCACAATAAGCCGAGAACGATCAAAGAGTCGGCCGCGGATATTCCCGGATAGATCATTTTGTTCTTCAAATGCATGAATTGTCAGATACCCACACTCGACTCCCAACGACAAACATCGAGATAAGACCCTCGCTGCGCACCAGTAATCGGCAATGCCACAACGGTCGTGGCCCCTCCGTACTGAAGGGCCACGACTGTCATAAGACAAGCAGGGGTCATGCGCTGACCGGGATCGCCCCGACGATCCCCGCCAGCGCGACCCTGATCTAGAACTGGAAATCCGAGGGGCCGAGCGTCGGCGCAACGCCCAGCAGCGCCGCAAGATCCGCCGCAGCGCCCGGCCCCGCTGCGGCAGAGAGCGCGAACCCGGGAAACCGCAGCCTTGAAGCGGCGTCAGCACGCAGGCTCCTCCAGATGTCCGGACGCTTTGGAGGACGTGGTAATCCTTGTTTCCGATGGTCATGCTGGATGACATGCAGACGTGCGACCCGGATACCGTGCCGTGGTTCGGCGTCGGCCACAATGGACGGGCCGAGCAGCCGGAGCTGGTCTGGTCCGCCTTTCAATCCATGGGAGAAGGCTCATGAAAGGGTCCGACAACACATGCCTGCGTTGCGGCGGCAGCGGATTTGAAGACGGCCACGTGGTCTGGAACGCGCCTCTGCGATTCAAGAGGCCAGACGAGGGCAGCTTCCGCCGTGGACGGCCGGTCGCTGCCCGGGCCTGTACAACCTGCGGCCACATCGAGCTGTTTCTCGAAACGAAGTAGCCGATCGCGCTTTGGCGGGAGCCTCTGGCACGAGGCTGCCGGTCCAGCCCCGAGATCGGCATTGGCCGCAGTGCCCGCGACTGTGGAAACTGCCGGTCCTCGCCCCGATGGCTCGTGCTGAGCCGAGGCGGACGGTCGCATCTCCGCGAGCGGTGGCTGGTTTGAGGCCTCTGCAGACTTCGATGAAATCCAGGACCGTCGGTCGCGGTCGGCGAGTCAGGAGATTCTGTTGCTGACTTCGACGAGGTTCGCATCGGGATCTCGGAAATAGACCGACATCAGCTTCCCGACCGCGCCTGCTTTCTCTGCAGGTCCCTCCACGATCTCCACGTCATTCGACCGAAGCCGGGTGATCACGTCTTCAATCGGCAGGTCGGTCAAGACGCAGAAATTGCCGCTGCCTGGCGCCGTCCTCGCTGCGAGGCTGGGCAGAGCGGCAGCATCCTGGATGCTGATTTTATTTGATCCGAAATGAAGCGACCATTTGCCGGCCAGTTCCTCGCGCGCCTCCATGCCAAGGACGCGCTGATAGAACTCAAGCGTAGCCTCCACGCTGCGGACGCAAAGGACGATATGGTCGAAGCCATAGATGTTCATGTCCGAAATATACTGGGGCGCCTGCATTCCGGCAAAGCGCCTGAGCGTAAGAAGCTCCATGCCATCGTTGGGACAGATGTCCTGACCTTTCCCCGCAAAACCGGGCCATTGCGGATTGGAGTTTTCCACCTTTAGATCGAGGAAGTTCCGACCAAGCCGAGCAGTTCAGCCTAGTGTCTAAACAGGATCAATACGTTAGACGTTCGGCCCTGGCGCCCCATGCGGCGTCGCCGGGCCCCTCCCCGTTAGCCACAGGCCAATGGCGAGGCTCGGTGCGGGCTTGCGCAATGACTGCCAACAGTAAAGGTTGATCCCTCAAGTCGGTCGCCCCGCAGCCGGATCGGCCACCGGTGCCCAGAGCACCTGCGTAACGTCCTCCGCCCCCGTCGCCAGCATGACCAGCCGGTCGAAGCCGAGCGCAATGCCCGCGGCATCCGGCATCTCTGCCAGGGCGACCAGGAAGTCGTCGTCAACCGGATAGGTTTCGCCATAGAGCGACCGCTTCAGCGCCATGTCGGCGGTAAAGCGGGCGGCCTGGACCTGTGGGTCGGTCAGCTCGCCGAAGGCGTTCGCCAGTTCCACCCCGCAGATGTAGAGCTCGAACCGCTCCGCCAGCCTTGGGTCGTCGGGCTTGGGCCGCGCCAGCGCTGCCATCGAGACGGGATAGTCGGTCAGCACCGTCGGGGCTCCGAGGCCGAGATGCGGCTCGATCCTGTCCAGGAAGATGCGGAAATACAGGTCCTCCCACCGGTCGCCCGGCCGGGCGCTGTGCCCGATGGCCCGGCCCGCAGCATCCAGGAGATCGAGGTCGGGCGATGCGGGGTCGGGGGCCGTCGCCAGGATGTCGATGCCAGTGAAGCGGTCGAAGGCCTCGGCCACCGTCATGACACGCCAGTCCGCGGCCGGGTCCGCTTCGGCGCCCTGCCAGCGGTACCTGGTGGCGCCGGGCGTTGCGGCCAGCGCATCCGTCAGCAGGGCCCGGCAGTCGTCGATCAGGTCGTGGTATCCGGCTTGGCCACGATACCACTCCAGCATCGTGAACTCGGGATGGTGCAGCGCCGACCGTTCGGCATTGCGGAAGACACGGGCCAGCTGGAAGATCCGCGGCATGCCTGCGGCCAGCAGCTTCTTCATCGCGAATTCGGGCGAGGTGTGCAGATAGAGCCGGTGCCGGGCCTCGCGGTCGGGCGCGACGAGATCGGTGGCGAAGGCGACCAGGTGCGGCTCCAACCCCGGAGAGATCTGCAGCGCCGGCGTTTCCACTTCGGCGAAGTCGCGTCCGGCGAACACGATGCGCGTCGCCATGGTGATGCGCGATCGCGCCTCCAGGAACGGCCGGCGGCGCGCGAAGGCATCGGCCCGCCACCAAGGGTGCTGGTCGGTCATCTCGGGTTCGGTTGCCTGTATCGGGGCATACTGCTACGGTCCGGCCTCCCTAAGTCATCCGATGAGCCCGAGAAAGCAAGGTTGGTCATGAAGATCAACGCCATCAACATTCGCGCCGGCAATGTACTGGAAATCGACGGCAAGCTCTGGGTCGTGTTGAAGAGCCAGAACATCCAGCCCGGCAAGGGCGCCGCCGTCGTCCAGGTTGAGATGCGCGACATCCGCACCGGTACCAAGAAGGACGAGCGCTTCCGCACCCAGGAAACGGTGGAGCGCGCGCGCCTGGACGAGCACGAGATGCAGTACCTGTTCGACGAGGGCGATCTGTTGACCTTCATGGACAATGAGAGCTTCGAACAGATCCAGATCGCGCGCGACGTGGTGGGCGAACCGGCGCAGTTCCTGCAGGAAGGCATGGTGTGCACCGTGACCAGCCATGAAGCAACGCCGCTGGGCGTGCAGCTTCCGGCAACGGTCACCATGGAGGTCGTGGAGGCTGAGCCCGTGGTGAAGGGCCAGACGGCCTCAAGTTCCTACAAGCCGGCGATCCTGGAGAACGGCACACGGGTCATGGTGCCGCCGCATATCGAGGTGGGGACGCGCGTGGTCGTGAACACGGCCGACGCCACCTATTCGGAGCGGGCGAAAGACTAAGCCGGCTCCGGCGGATCTTCCGATCCGTTTCCGTCACTGTTGGACAGACAATGGCAGCGACGCGTTCGCCCCTGATCCATGTGATGACGCGCGCCGCGGAACGGGCGGGCCGCGCCATGCTGCGCGACTTCGGCGAGGTGGAGCAGCTGCAGGTCTCGCGCAAGGGGCCCGCCGATTTCGTCTCCGTGGCCGACAACCGCGCCGAGCGGACCCTGAAGACGGAACTCGCAAAGGCGCGGCCCCGCTTCGGCTTCATCCTGGAGGAAGGGGGGACCGAGCGGCCGGCCGAAGGCGAAACGCGGCAGTGGATCGTCGACCCACTCGATGGCACGACCAATTTCCTCCACGGCATCGGGCACTTCGCCATCTCCATCGCGCTCGAGCAGGAAGGCCAGATCCTGGCCGGCGTCATCTACAACCCCGTCAATGACGAGATGTACTGGGCCGAAAAGGGCCAGGGCGCCTATATGAACGACCGCCGGCTGCGCGTCTCAGGACGCCAGCGGCTGGACCAGGCGCTGATCGCGACCGGCGTGCCGTTTCTGGGCCATGGCGACGGTGACCGGTTCATGGCCGAGCTTGGGGCGCTGATGCCGCATATCGCCGGCATCCGCCGGTTCGGCGCCGCCAGCCTGGATCTCGCCTATGTCGCCGCCGGCCGCTATGACGGCTTCTGGGAACGGGGCCTGAGCAGCTGGGACGTTGCCGCCGGCGTGCTGCTGGTCCAGGAAGCCGGCGGCTTCGTCACCGAGATAGAAGGCGGGCGCAATCCGGTCTTCGCTGGCAGCCTTCTTGCCAGCAACTCCACCTTGCACACCCATCTTGCAAAGCGCCTGGTGGCCGAACGGCCGCCACCGGCAGCGTCTCCGTCCGTCCCATCCGAAGGGTAATTGGGGGGCAAATCGCGAACGCTCCTCGCTCGCCTGTTGAAATGCTCGATTGTCCAATGGGTTAGGCTGAACTATTGTGGTTCGTCGACGGAGACTTCATGGGCAATGCCGACACTGAGACGATGGATCGCCCCTACCGCCGGCGCCTGATCGCCGCCGCGGCCATCATCGCCTGTACGTTGCCCACGTCCCCGGCCCCCGCGCAGACCGAGATACTTCCAGAGTTGCGCCCAGACCGGCCATCGCTGGCAGGGCCCACAGGCACGCCAACCGGCGAGCCGACCGATATCGGACCATTAGCCATCCTGTTCCAGTCCGGGGACGATACGGTCACATCCGGTTATGCCGATCTTCTGCAGCACGTGGCCGTGCGTTTGGAAAACGTTGAGACAGCGCGTGTCAAACTGCGGGGATATGCAGGTGCGACCGAAGATGCGCGCCTGGCCCGACGGTTGTCTCTGGACCGCGTACTGGCCGTTCGGGAGCGCCTGATCGAAGGTGGCTTGAGCGACGCGCGCATCGATCTGCTGGCCCTGGGCAATCTGAGCGTAGACGGCCCACCGGACCGGGTCGATCTGGCCGTGACGCAATGAGCGCCACCGACACCATGCGCCGCGGCCAGCGGTTGGGGCTGGAAACCTTGGAGAACGGGCACTGATGTCACGGCCGACACGATACCTCTCCCGCATGATCTTCTTCGTGATCGCCGTGCTGGTCATCGCCGCCATGCTGTCTTCGGGGTTGATCCGCGCGTTCGAAGCCAATCCGGGCCTGAACGGCATCATCCTGGCGGCCACCGTCGTGGGCATGGGTTACACGTTCCGATCCGTCCTGACTCTCAGGCCGGAAATCGGATGGCTGGACGCAGCACAATCACGACTCGCCGGCCATGGCCCCATGGTGGAGCCGCCCGAACCGCGGCTATTGGCGCCCATGGCCCGGATGATCGGCGAGCGGCGCGGCGAGTTGGTGATGTCGGCCATGTCGATGCGCTCGATGCTGGACGGCATCGCCGCCCGGCTGAACGAAACCCGCGAGATCTCCCGCTATACCATCGGGCTTCTGATCTTCCTGGGCCTGCTCGGCACATTCTGGGGGCTTTTGCAGACGATCTCGTCCGTCGGCGACGTCATTGCCGGCCTCACCTTCGGCAGCACAGAGAGGCTGCCGTCGGCACAGGTCAATCACCTTTCCATCGTGTTCGAAGAGCTGAAGGAAGGGCTGGAGGCGCCCCTCTCGGGCATGGGAACGGCATTCAGCTCATCCCTGTTCGGGCTCGGCGGTTCGCTGGCGCTCGGCTTTCTGGAGCTGCAGGCGAGCCAGGCCCAGAACCGCTTCTACAACGAGCTGGAAGACTGGCTGTCGGGCGCGGCACAGCTTACCGGCGGGACGACGGCCGAAGGTGGAGAGGCCGTGCCGCATGCACCCCCGGCCTATCTGTTCGCGCTGGCCGACCGGACGACGGAGAACCTCGACGAGATCCAGCGGACGATCGCGTCGACCCAGCATTCCCAGCAGCACCTGACGCAGGCGCTGGCGGGCGTCGCGGAACAGCTTGGCGTGCTGAACGACCACATGCGCACCCAGCAATCCGTGATGGTCCGGGTGGCGGAAAGCCAGCTCGACCTGCGGCCGCTGATGCAGCGCCTCGTGGAGATCGCAAGTGCGGAGGGCTTCGGCATCGACGAGGCCACGCGCCAGCACATCCGCCATCTGGAGGCCCATGTCTCGCGGTTGGGGTCGGAGCTTGCGGCCCAGCACAACGACACCGTGAACGAGATGCGTGCCGAAATCCGCCTTCTCGCCCGCACGATTGCCACACTGGCCGGCGAAGCAGAGGAGTGATGATCGCAACCTATCTGGCACGACGGGGCCTGTGATGCCGTCTTTGAGATCCAACGGCCGCGGACAAGGGGCAGTCGCCACCAACATCTGGCCGGGATTCGTCGACGCCCTGGCCGCCCTCTTGATGGTCATCATCTTTGTCCTGCTCGTCTTCACCGTTGCGCAGTTCTATCTCTCCAACCTGCTCTCTGGCCGAGAGGTGGAGGTGGCGGATCTGCAGATAGAGCTGGAAGACGCCCGTCAGGACCTCGCCGAAGCCAACAGCGACTATGCGGATCTGAACGTTCGCTATCGGCAGCAGTCGGTCGAGCTTCAGGCAACTATTCTTGAGCGGGACGAACTGCGCGACGATCTCACGGACCTGCAGTCCGAGAGCGACGATGCCCTGCAGCGGCTGGACGAGGCGTTGGCAGGCATCGAGGCCTTGCAAGGCGAGCGCGACGACCTGGCCGACCGTGTGGTCCAGGCGCGGCAGCAGATCGAGGCTGACCGGCAGACGCTGGAGACCGAGGTTCGGGAGAATGCCAGCCTGCAGGCCGACGTGTCGGCGCTCAGAACCACGCGCGACGCCCTTGAAATGGAGGTGGCGTCGCTGGCGCTGGCCCTGCGCATGGCCGACACGGAGTCGGCCCGGCTTGCGGCCGAGCTGGACGAGACCGTGTCGCTGGCCGACCTGCTGCGCCAGGAACTGGCGACGGAGCGGGATGTGTCGAGCGAGCTGACGCAGGCGCTCGACGATTCCGAACAGCGCAATGCCGCCCTCACCACGGACCTTGCGTCGGCAGAGGCCGAAGCGGCCGAGCTGTCGGAGACCATGGCGCTGACCCGCGAAGAGATCCTGGAGGTGCGAGCCGTGCTCGCCGCGCGCGATACCGATATCCAGGCGCTTTCGGCCAGCTTGGAGGAGAGCCAAACGGCCGCGAACGAGCTGGATAGCGAGCTGACGACGGAACGTGAACGCTCTGCGGAACTGAGCGAGGAGCTGGACGCGGCGCTGGACCGGGGAGCCACGGTGGAGCTGCAGTTGAGGTTGTCACAGCAGGAACGCGACGCGCTACTGCGCGAGATGGCCGGCCTGCGCGACCGCAGCCTGGCGCTGGAGGCCGAGCTGAGCGACGCGGAAGAACGCACGTCCCTGGCCCAGCGGACGATCGAGGATCAGGAGGTCCGGATCGAGCGCCTGCTGGACGATCTTACCGAGCGGCAGGCGGATCTGGAAACGCAACAGGACGTGGCGGAAGATCGGGCGGCGTCGATCGATCAGCTTACCGAAGATGTGGAGAACCTGCGCGAGGACGTCCAGCGCCTGCAGGCAGCGCTGGCCGAGAGCGAGGCCGGCGTCGACGCGCGCGACCAGGAGATCGTCGATCTGGAGGCGGAGCTGAACCAGGCGCTGCTGCGGCAGGTGGAGGAGTTGAGCACCTATCGCTCCGACTTCTTCGGCGAGTTGCGGCAGATCCTGGGCAGCCGGGAGGGGATCGAGGTCGCGGGCGACCGGTTCGTCTTCCAGTCCGAGGTGCTGTTCGGTAGCGGGTCGGCGCGGCTGGAGCCGCAGGGCCGGGAACGGCTGGCGGAGTTCGCCGACACGCTGATTGAACTGGCCGATGAACTGCCGCCCGGCGTGGACTGGGTGCTGCGCGTCGACGGCCATACGGATCGGCGCCCGCTGGTCGAAACCTCGGCCTTCGAAACCAATTGGGAGCTGTCGACGGCGCGGGCGACCGAGGTCGTGCGGTTCCTGGAAGACCAGGGCATTCCGCCGGCCCGTCTGGCGGCCGCCGGGTTCGGCCAATGGCAGCCGGTTGACGACGGCGATGACGAAGAGGCTTTGGCCCGCAACCGCCGCATCGAGATGCGGTTGGACCAGCGCTGAGCCCGCCCGCGTGCCGGTTCGCCGCTATTCGCCGACGAGAGCCGGGCGCTGGGGACCCTCTTTCGGCAGATCGAACTGCAGGGCTGCAAGCCTCGCGTAGAGCCCGCCCTGCCGGATCAGGTCCTGGTGCGTGCCGGCGGCGACAAGCCGGCCCTTGTCGAGCACGACGATGCGGCCGACATGCTGCACGGTCGCCAGCCGGTGCGCGATCACCAGGGTCGTCCGATCGCGCATCAACGCGTGGATCGCCTGCTGCACGACCCGCTCGCTCTCCGCATCCAGCGCACTGGTGGCTTCGTCCAGCAGAAGCACGGCGGGGTTGCGCAGGATGGCCCGGGCAATGGCGATACGCTGGCGCTGACCGCCGGACAGGCGCACGCCGCGTTCGCCGAGGAACGTCCTGAACCCCTCGGGCAGCGCTTCGATGAATTCCAGCGCATGGGCCGCCTCGGCAGCCGCCCTCACCTCGCTATCCGACGCATCCGGCCGGCCATAACGGATGTTCTCCGCTGCATCGGCCGAGAAGATGATGGGGTCCTGCGGCACGATGCCGATCCGCCCGCGGATCTCCGCAGGATCGGCCGCCCGCAGATCGACACCGTCCAGCCGGATCGTGCCCGACGCCGGATCGTAGAAGCGCAGCAGCAACTGGAACACCGTGCTCTTGCCGGCGCCGGACGGCCCGACCAGTGCCACGGCCTCGCCCTTGGTGACGGTCAGGCTGAGGTCGTTCAATGCCGTTTCTGCCGGCCGCGATGGATAGCGGAAGGTCACGTTCTCGAACGCAATTGCCCCTTCCGGCGGCTCGGGCAGAGCAGCGGGCTCCGCTGGCGCCCGGATCTCAGGCTCTTCTTCCATCAGATCGAACAGGCGCTCCGTCGCGCCTGCAGCGCGCTGAATGTCGCCGATCACCTCCGACAGGGCACCGGTGCTGGCCGCGACGACCACTGCGTAGAAGACGAAGGCGGACAGCTCTCCGCCGCTGATACGGCCCGCCAGCACATCGTGGCCGCCGATCCACAGAATGATGCCGACGGCGCCGAAGACGATCAGGATCACGACGGCCGTCATCAGCGCGCGCATGCCGACGCGCTTGAGCGCCGTCTGGAAGGCATCCTCCACCCGGTCCACGAAGCGGCTTTCCTCCAACCGTTCGTGGCCGAAGGCCTGAACGGTGCGGATGCCGCCCAGCGTCTCGTCGATCGAGCCGGCGACCCCGGCGATGCGGTCCTGGCTGGCGCGCGACAGCCGCCGGACACGGGCACCGAACACCACGATCGGCACGATCACGATGGGCACCACCAGCGCCACCAAGCCCGTCAGCTTCGGTGAGGTGAACAGCAGCAGCGCCGTGCCGCCCAGGAACATCAGCGCGTTGCGCAGAAAGATCGACACGGTCGAGCCGACGACGACCTGCAGCACGGTTGTGTCGGCCGTCAGCCGCGACACCAGCTCCGCCGGCTTGTTGGTCTCGTAGAAGCCGGGATGCAGCCGCACGACATGGCGGAACACCGCCGCGCGCATGTCGGCGATCACCCGCTCGCCCACCCATGAGACCAGATAGAACCGGCCGTAAGAGCTCAGAGCCATCAGCACGATGACGGCCAGCAGGACCAGCAGCGCATTGTCCAAGAGCGCGGCATCCCCCTGCCCGAAGCCTTCGTCGACCAGCACGCGCACGCCCCAGCCGATGCCCAGCACCGTGGCGGACGAGACCGTGAGCGCCAGCAGCGCCCCTGCCACATGCCAGCGATAGGGCAGCAGGTACGGCACCAGGCGCTTCAGCGGGCGCAGGCTTCGCCGACGGTCCGTCGCTTTGTCCGACGACTGGTCGCGGACACCGGATCTGTCGGCGTCCCGTTCCATGTAAGTGGGCTCGCGCAGCACCGCGCGTCGTTCCTGACTTTCTCTATACGGTTGGGGCTGTCCGGCCGGCACGGCCCCGATCTTTCGCCGTTCCGGAGGTCGAGTTCCCCTATAGCAGTCGACCGCAGGCGGTGCAAACGGCCCGCCGGGCTTGCAGTCGCGCCGCTGCCTGTCTATATACGCCGCTTGCCCTTCGACCGGAGTTTTGAGCGATGAAGGACGGTATTCATCCCGATTACCATGAGATCACCGTCGTGATGACCGACGGTTCCGAATTTAAGACCCGCTCTTGCTACGGCAAGCCCGGCGACGTCTTGCGCCTGGACATTGATTCCAAATCCCACCCGGCCTGGACGGGCGTGCAGCGCGTGATCGACCGCGGCGGCCAGGTCGGCAAGTTCAAGAAGCGGTTCGAGGGCTTCGGGTTCAAGTAAGGGCGCGCCGCCGGGGCACGCTTGCACGCCGGCGGTCGAGGCCGCCGCCGTAAGGACGCAGGCGAAGGCCGAGATCGACCCTTGAGCCAACCGTGGACGTGGATGGCTCGGGTCGGCGAAATTCTGGGTAACGCCGTTCCGAGACGGCAACGACCATCACAGATGTGCTGAGCGGCGGAGCCGGCCAAAGCGGGCTCCGCCGATCGTTTCTATCCCTCCTTTCCGGCTACAGATCTGACTGCGCGAAGGACTCGCAAGACTGCAGGAACTGTGAGATCGCGGCGGCACTGCCGGTGAGATGGAAATCGCTGGGATACCCGCCATCGAGGGCGACCGTGGCCGAGACACCACGGGCCAGCATCTCCCAGACCGCGTCATCGCTGTCCAGGCGGGTACCGACAAAGCTGCCCCCGGCCCAACTCGTGTCCAGCGCAGCGCGTCTCTCGAGCGTCTCTGAACCGGAAGTGATGGTCAGCCCAGCCTCCTCGTCGGGCTGATTGGGGCCGGAATCTATAAAAAGGCGGACATCGATCCGCTGCGGCTCCGCAGCCGTACAGCGCGCCGAGAGCAGTGTCTCGTCGCTGCGCGGGACGCCGAACAGCAGCTCAGCCTGATGGCCGTTGATGGGGCTGACATAGTCCAGGGCATACCACTGCATCAAGGTGGCCTGCGCCGAGCCGGCGATCAGCATGCCGGCAACGCCGGCGGCAAGGGCAAGAGCACGCATAACGGCAAGGACCTCTCTAGCTGGTCGGCCCAGCTCCGTAAGCGGGCCGCACAATGGTGGTGCACGCTGCCTTGCCGATCCTTCGGCCTAAGGCCGGATCGGTTGCGTCGGCAGCGACGATGGGAAGACCGTAGAGGTCCCGGTTTTCAGTCGTGTTTCCGCCAGCAGGGACAAGTGTTTCAATTGTTTCCGCGCCACGCCCTGGACGAGGGACGAGGTTGGGTCAGCCCGATCGACCACATGGCCGCGACCCACATAGCCACATCGGGGCGCGCACCACTAGTTACGAGTCCTAATCTTAACTCATCCGAAGGAATACTGTGGCAAACCCTGTCACGAACACCAAGGGTTGCCGGGAGGTCCGGCGATGGATCTGTTGCCGGAGCATTTCGAAGCCGCGATGGACCGGCTGCCGCAGCATGTGGCGCTGGTAGCGGCCACAGGCGAGGTGGTGTGGGTCAACAGGGCGTGGGCCAGCTTTTCAAGCGAGAATGGGGGCAAGGCGGAGAGCACCTGCATTTCGGCCAACTATCTCGAGGAATGCCGTCGGGCCGCAGCGGCGGGTGAGGATATCGCCGCCGAAGTCGCAGACGGCTTCCAGCGGATCGTGGAAAAGACGGCAGCGGAATTCAGCTTCGAGTATCCGTGCCATGGCGCCCACGAGATCCGATGGTTCCTGATGAGGATACGGCCCGTGGTCGACGGCCTGCTCGTCATGACCCATGAGGACATCACCGAACAGAAGATCGCCCAGCAGAA
>JANQQD010000167.1 GCA_028285185.1 Anaerolineae bacterium
GCCGATAGGCTGTTGGAGAAATTCGCCACGACATCGGCTGATGTCGTTCGAGGCAAGCCCGGCAACCTGGGGTACTATTTCGGTCGCTGCGTGCAGGGCGGCGATGATGTCGTCGTGTTCGTCTCGATCTGGGCGGATCTGGACGCCGTAAAGGCCCGGTTTGGGCCGGATTGGCAAAGTTCGTTCCTTCCTACCGGATATGCGGACCTGATCGATGACTGCTCGGTCCGCCATTTCGACATGCGCTCGGGTTGGCATGTGGCGGATCTGGTCAGCGGCGATACCGATTAGGCCGGCCGGGCAGGGGCCCTGGCCGCCGTCCGAGGGCTGGCGATTGTGCGTCTACCGCAGCTGCGGTTCCGGCAGACCGGCGGCTTCGGCATAGCGCCGGAGCATCCGTTTGCGCAGCTCTGACAGGCCGTCGGCCTCGGTGACCGCCTTGACCATCTGCGTGACCTGCGCCCGTTCCTCCAAGGTGCAATGGGCGCCCAAGACCCGCGCCAGCCTTGCGGCACAGGTGGGTTCATCGGTGATGTCGCGCACCGTGAACTCCGCCTCGCCAAGCAGGTCATGCGCCTGATCGGCGGGAATGCCGAAGGTCCGGCAGATCTCTTCGGTTACTCGGGCCCGATCTTCCGACGTGACGTCGCGCTCGCAGCGAATGGCCAGCACCAGGATGGCGGTGGCGGCCAGCATCGGGTCGTCGATCTGATCGACTGGCCTGGGTGCGGCGCGGCCCTGCCAGCGGCGGCGGCGCACGAAGGCGCCGGCATCCTCCACCGTATCGGCAATCTGGCGGGCCGCATTGGCACCGGCGCGTGCGCGCCAGATGAAAACCCCGATGGCCGTCAAGACCCCGAGCAGAATCGCAAGAATGTGCATGACATTCCTCGCTCGACCGATCGACTTCGTTTCGCCGAGATGACATCGGGACCGAGCCGCGGCCCCTGAACAAACTGAGAAGTGCTTTGGGTTGGCCAGCCAAGTGAGCGAACCGATCCGCCCGACTGCCGGGACGCGGCGAGTGTGACCGCCGGACGATGGCAGAATTGCGGTCGCGATGCACTCCGAAATGGCGGGAAAACTCCCACCGATGAAACGATTGGTATCACGACTGCATGTGGCCGTCTCAGGCATTAGCATTGCGGAAACTGCATGGCTGCGGCCACTTGCGGTCTGGTGCGCGCGCTTTAAGTCGTCTACCAGTCTGCCGAAATGTCGATCCCGCAGCCCATGGAGACAGGGCAATGTTCGAGGGACTCGACGCGACGGTGCTGGCCCGGGCGCAATTCGCCTTCACCGTCGCGTTTCATATCGTTTTCCCCGCGTTCACTATCGGTCTCGCCAGTTATCTCGCTGTCTTGGAAGGTCTCTGGCTCTGGACCAAACGTGATGTCTATCTAAGACTCTTCAAATACTGGATTAAGATCTTTGCCGTGGCTTTCGGCATGGGCGTCGTGTCGGGCCTGGTGATGAGCTATCAGTTCGGCACGAACTGGAGCGTCTTTTCCGACCGGACCGGCCCCATCCTCGGGCCTTTGATGGGCTACGAGGTGCTGAGCGCCTTTTTCCTTGAGGCCGGGTTCCTCGGCATCATGCTGTTCGGCCTCAACCGTGTCGGCAAAGGGCTGCACTTCTTCGCCACGCTGATGGTGGCGGCCGGCACGCTGTTTTCCGCCTTCTGGATCCTTTCGGTGAACAGCTGGATGCATACGCCGGCGGGCTATGCCATCAACGATGTCGGCCAGTTCGTGCCGGACGACTGGTGGGCGATCGTCTTCAACCCCTCCTTCCCCTACCGGCTGGTGCACATGGTGCTGGCCGCCTATCTGACCACCGCCTTCGTCGTCGGGGCCGTCGCGGCCTTCCACCTGCTGCGCGACCGCGCGAACGAGGGCGCACGCGTGATGTTCTCCATGGCCATGTGGATGGCCCTGGTGGTGGCGCCGATCCAGGTCGTGGCCGGCGACATGCACGGGCTGAACACGCTGGAGCACCAGCCCGCCAAGATCGCCGCCATGGAAGGGCATTTCGAGACCCAGACGGGCGCGCCGCTGATCCTGTTCGGCCTGCCGGATATGGAGGCGGAGGAAACCCGCTATGCCGTCGAGATCCCGCGGCTTGGCAGTCTGATCCTGACCCATTCCTGGGATGGCGAAGTGCCGGGGCTTGAGGAATGGGCGCCGGAAGACCGTCCCAACGCCGCCGTCATCTTCTGGACTTTCCGCATCATGGTGGGTCTCGGGATGCTGATGATGCTGGTCGGTCTGATCAGCCTGGTGCTGCGGCTGCGGCGCCGCCTGCACGAAAGTCGGTGGTTCCACCGTTTCGTGATCGTGATGGGGCCGTCGGGCTTCGTCGCCGTGCTGGCGGGGTGGGTGACGACCGAGATGGGCCGTCAGCCGTGGACAGTGCAGGGGCTGATGCGGACGTCGGAGTCGGTCTCGCCCACCGGCGCACCGGCCGTGGCCGCATCGTTGGCGGCCTTCGCGGTGGTCTACTTCCTCGTCTTCGGTGCGGGCGTCTACTACATCCTGCGGCTCATGCGAAAGCCGCCGGTCCCGAGCGAACCGGACATGCCGGCAAAGCGGCCGATCGAAGCCGCCGGCCGGGCGGCCGGGCGCGCCGCCGCGGGCGTTCGGGACGCGCGGCCCATTGGGGCGGAGTGAGCGGCCATGGCATTCGATCTCGCCTTCATCTGGGCCATCCTGATCGCTTTCGCCGTGCTGGCCTATGTCGTGCTGGACGGCTTCGACCTCGGCATCGGCATTCTGTTCCCGTTCGTGAAGGCCGATGGCGACCGCGATGTGATGATGAATTCCGTGGCTCCCATCTGGGACGGCAACGAAACCTGGCTGGTGTTGGGCGGCGGTGGGCTGTTCGCTGCCTTCCCGCTGGCCTATGCCACGCTGATGCCGGCGCTCTATGCGCCCCTGATCGCGATGCTGCTGGGGCTGGTGTTCCGGGGCGTGGCGTTCGAGTTCCGGTTCCGGGCGGAGAAATCGCGGCGCGTCTGGGATATCGGGTTCGCCGCCGGGTCGATCCTGGCCGCGTTCTGCCAGGGCATTGCGCTCGGCGCCTTCATCCAGGGGGTTGCAATCGAGGGCCGCGCCTATGCCGGCGGGTGGTTCGACTGGCTGACGCCGTTCACGCTGCTGACCGGTGCCGCCCTGGTCGTCGGCTATGCCATGTTGGGCGCCGCCTGGCTGATCCTGAAGACCGCCGGCGAGCTTCAGGAACGCGCGTACGCGCTGGCGCTGCCGCTCGGGGTCGGCATGCTGGCGATGATCGGGGTCGTCAGCCTGTGGACGCCGCTGCTGCACCCCGACATTGCCGACCGCTGGTTCTCATGGCCCAACATGCTGCTGGTGGCGCCGGTGCCGGTGCTGGTGATCGCGGCCGTTGGCGGCCTCTACTGGGCCATTGCCACGGGCCGGGACAGGCTGCCGTTCCTGCTGACGCAGTTCCTGTTCATCCTGTCCTATATCGGTCTCGGCATCAGCATGTTCCCCTATATCGTGCCGCGCCAGTTCACCATCTGGGATGCGGCGGCACCGCCGGAGAGCCTGGGCTTTCTGCTGGTCGGGGCGGGCATTCTGATCCCGGTCATCCTCGGCTACACTGCCTATGCCTATTGGGTCTTCCGCGGAAAGGTAGATCCGCAGGCGGGTTACCACTGATGACGACCCTGCGGGATAGGGCCCGGCGACTGGCGTGGTTCGTCGGCCTCTGGGCCGCCGGGGTGGCCACCCTGGCGGCCATCGGGCTGATGATCCGGATGGCCCTGGGGCTCTGAGGCCGAACGCTGTTCGTTTCGTGTCTGCCTGATATTGGCCTGGCCGTCGGCGCCGTGTTGCCGTCGGCTGGCCATGCCTATGCCACAGTGCGGGCGGCGGAATGGAGCCAACGAGATATCGCCGCCTTCAGCCAGGCCTGCCGTCTTGTCCGCGTCGCGGATAACGGCCTGATCAGGGAGGATCAGGAACATGACCGTCCCCGGACCCCTTGCCGTTTCCGCCAGCCTTCTTTTGATCGCGGTCGCCGTCACCGGCCCCGCGCGGGCGCAACAACCCGGCGGCTTGCAGCAGCTGGATGACCTTCGTGAGAGCGCCCAGGCCTGCGAAACGGATTTGCGGGAGTCGCGGGGGCAGCTGGATCAGCTTTCGCTGGAGCTGTCCGCCCTGCATCGTGATGCGTCGCCGGAAGCGGCCGACCGACGCCAGCAGCTGCAGGCGGAACTCGATACGCTGGCCCAGGACTATGGCCGCAGTGCCGGTGACTGCGCCGCAGTCCGCGACGCCTACCAGGCCGCGCTCGGGCAGCTCGACAACGGCTGTGGTGCGGAGGTGCTGCAGGCCGCCATCGACCTGACAAAGGACGGCCGCGGCAGCGAAGCGCTGGAGATGGCGGATCGCCGGATGGCCAACGGCGCGTGTATCGGTCTGGATCTGTTTGAGCTGCACCAGGCGCGCGGCGTGGCGCTGATGGGGCTGGAGCGGTGGGATGAGGCCTCATCGGCCTTCACCGCCGCCCTGGCGCCGGAGTACCGTCAGCGATTGGCGGGGCGTCCGACGGCGTTGATCGCCCGCAGCGTGGTGCGGGTCTTCCTTGGCCGGCCGAACATGGCGCTGGTGGACCTGCAGGAGGCCGAGGCTGCATTCGGCGAGATCTTTGCGCGCGACGGGGACGAGGCGGCGGGCGATCGCGCCCTGTTCCACCTGGCCCGTGCCTTCGTGTTGCATAGGCTTGGCCGTGACGGCGAAGCCCTCGCCGATCTGGCGCGAACCCCTGAAGATGAAGAGGTGCCGCTGCGGCTTGCCCTCACCGGTCTGGCGCATTTGGCATCCGGCGACGTCCGACGGGCCGCCGACGAACTGGGGCAGGCCTACGACATGGTCGAGACGGACAGCCGGGCCGCGGTTCTTGTCGGTATTGCCTTCCCCGATCTGGCCGACCGGCTGGAGGAGGCGCTCAGCCTGCTCAGCGTTCCGACGGTCACCTTGATGGATGTGGTGCTCACGCCCGCTCAAGTGGCCGCCGGCGAACAGTTCGGCGTTATGATCCGGTTTCTGGCCGACGACCCGGGCGCCGCCGTCGACATCATGGACGTCACCCTCGGCTTCCGGATCCTTCAGGGAACCGATGAGCGGATCGATCTCGGCAGCCGGACCGTGCGGGTGGTGCGCGGCGAAACGCAGACCCGGGCCGAGCTGTTGCGCGCCGCCGGAGAGGTGGGCACATTCACCGTCGAGGTGGAGTTGGGATATGGCGACAGCGTGACAACCCGGCAGGTGACGCTTGAGGTGATCTGATGGCCATGGCGCCGTTTCAGGAATGATCTACGGACTGGGCCGCCAGCTCAGCCGCGTCACCCTCTTGGGCTTGCCGGAGGCGGAGATCTATCGTCAGGAGCGGCTGTATCGCCGCTCTGCAGCACGCGGGGGCGGCATACGGTCGGGCCTGTTGCACTGCCCCGTCTGCGGCGGGCGTGCCACGCGCTATCGCCCCTTCGGCCTGGCCAACCGGCCGAACAGCGCGTGCCCCTACTGCGGGTCCGTCGAGCGCCATCGGTTCTTGTGGCTCTATCTGAGAGAGCGGACATCGCTCTTGAGGCAGCGCCTGCGCGTGCTGCACGTGGCACCGGAGCCTTGCCTGGAGCGGCGGCTGCGCGCCTTGCCGAACCTCCGCTACCTGTCCGTCGACCAGTTCAACCCGGGCGCCGACCGCCGTGCCGACCTGACGCGGCTGCCGTTTGCCGCCGCGCAGTTCGACCTGGTGTTGTGCAGCCATGTCCTGGAGCACATTCCCGATGATGCGGCGGCCATGGCGGAGTTGTCGCGCGTGCTGAAGCCTGGCGGAACCGCCGTCGTGCTCGTCCCCTATGACCCCAAGCGGCCAGAGACGGAAGAAGGTCGGGACGTCACGTCGCCGGCGGAACGGTGGCGGCGCTTCGGCCACCCCTACCACTATCGCATCTACGGGGCGGATCTGCCCGCACGCCTGTCGGCCGCGGGTCTGACCGCCATGGTCGTCGCCACCCGCGCCATGCTGTCAGGGCATCATCGGCGCAAATACCGGATCAACCGGAACTACCTGCTCCACTGCCGATCATCTTCCAGAGAGAAGATGGACCGTCGCTCGTCAGGCTCGGGCATGCGCGGAACGCCCACCGGCTCCGTCAGGTGACGCTCGATCAGCGTGCCTTCCTGCCACAGGCCACGGTCATAGAACCCGTTCGGGTGCAGATAGGTGCCGTAGCCGTTCGGCCCGCCGTCGCGCCATGCGCCGATCCACAGCCGGCCGTCGGCATCTTCGCTGACCCCGAAGCCTTCGAACACGTCGTTGCGCCATTGGCCTGAAAGCCGGCTGCCGTCGGGGCCGATGCGCACGCCATAGCCGTTGCCCGCAGACGCGGTGAACTGCCCTTCGTAGCGGCTGCCGTCGGGACGGTAGGCCACACCGTGGCCCTGGATCTGTCCGTTGGAGAATTCGCCTTCGTAGCGGATGCTGGCATTGCCGCTGTCAAGCTGCCATTCCATGACGCGCAAGGCGGCCGCAGCGTCGATGGGGTTGGTGGCAAAGTCCTGGAACCGTTCGCGATCACCGTACTGAAACGTGGCACCGCCGCTGGTAACCTCACGGGCATCCTCCGCGCGGTCACGGGCGCGTTCGGCCGCGTCCCCGGCCCTGAGGCCGGCGGCTTCTGCGGCCGCTGTTGCCAGCGCAACGCGCTCGTCCGCCGTAAGCTGCCCGGTCTCATCGGTGCCCAGCCCATCCTGGAAGTCGCGGATCGCTGCCATCACGTCCGTGCTGGTCAGGCTGGCGCCCGACGCCACCGGATAGTCCAGAAGCCGCAATGCCGCGGGCACCCATTGCTGGTCGCCAACGTCCCAGGTCAGGTCCACCTGCGGGGCCGCGGCACTGCCTGCACTGGCGCCAGCCGGCGCGGCCCCCGTTGGCCCGCCACGGATCTGCGCAATCCTGTTGCGGGCGAGATCGGCGAAGACGCCGCTTGGAAACTGTCGCAGATAGGCTTCGAAATCGGCGGCATCGCGGCTGTCGGCCACGGTCTCCCAGAACACGATTTCGGCCCGGTTGTCCGCGACGGGCTGTACTGCGGCGCCCGTTGGTCCCGCCGGAAGGGGAACGAAATAGAACTCTCCGAGGATCGATTCCTCCACCCAAGGCACCTGGGCCCCGTTGGTCGCCTCGATCACTGACTCCCGGACCCTGCGAAACATGATCCCGACCTCAAGGCCGGGTTGCGGCAGCCATTGCAGCAGCGCCGCGGTGAACGGGCTGTGCGGGCCGTCGCCGTCCTGCGCGATTTCGCCGGGCGCTGTCGCATAGGCGATCAGGGTGCCCGTCGCGCCGCGCACGGCCGCCAGGCCGCGGCCATCGTTGCTGCTGCGTGATGCGCCTGAGAGCCGGGCAACCAACGGATTGTCGCGGCAGGCATCGAGAATGATCAGGCTGACATCGGCCTCGGCCTCGTCGATTTCCGCCATCACCAGGTCCAGCGGAACGGCCTCATAGCGCAGGTCGGACGG
>JANQQD010000223.1 GCA_028285185.1 Anaerolineae bacterium
CCAGCCTTCTTTTACAATCCCACGTAACCAGTATGCGAGCGCCGAGTCTCTAGCGCCGCCAGTCCGTCAGGCCACTCCACCGCTAAGACTATCATCCTCGCCGGGCCCCTTACCATGACAATCGCATTAAAAAGGAAATCATTGGCCGGTGGCACCTTGGTTTCAGTCGCAATGGATTTGATTCCGTGTCATGCAGCAGCACGATTGTCATGGCCGCTGCGGCTGACCATATTTGGCGTGCCGTCGGCGCCACTCATGCGGCCGGCTGCGGCCAAGAACGGAGCCCGAGCGTCTGCCAGATGGATCGTGGAAATCCCCGGGTATCGTCAGGGTTCGTGATCTTCCCGACCGGAGACCCGAAATTCGACCACACCGGGGAAGGGGGGCTCTACGTCCAGCTGGTCGCCATCCCAAGCCGGGACTTTGACTTCATGGTCTGCGACGGCGGCGGGGTGCAGGTTCTCGCCCAGGGCAGCCTGGTCGGTGACGACGTGACCAGCCTGCCACCCTTGCCTGAGAAGCCCAAGCCGGGACGCAAGGGCATGGGATGGTTCCGGTGGCGGTCCAATTCGACCCTTGGCCAGCCCGATACCGATCAGCGATTGCGTGACTATCAAGAACAGCTTGATCGTCGGCGCACGATGCTGGCGCAGATCTATTACCCCGGGCGGGTCAAGATTTACGACGTGCCGCCGACGAAGAAATCATTGTCGATAGACTATTATGCAATCGTTACCTTAGGCTCGAGCGGGTGGGTCGGATACAATCGAGAGGCGGATAAATACTGGACTTGCACGTTCGATGACCTGACCGAGGAGGGCCGTAAGCTTTACAGCACGCTTCAGATGTTGTTCGGCGATACGGCATACCTCGCACTGCAGACCTGGCTCGATCACTGACAAAGGGGGCAGGCCTTAGGGTCTACCCGCCGCGTACGGCCTTCAGTACAGCATCCACATGGCCGGGAACCTTGACCTTCCGCCAGACATGACTGACGGTCCCGTTCTCATCGATCAGAAAAGTAGAACGGTCGATGCCCATATAGCTCTTGCCGTACATTGATTTTTCTACCCAGGACCCGAAGCGCTCGGTCGTGTCGCTGTTCTCGTCCGATACCAGCGCGAACTTCAGTCCGTACTTGTCACGGAACTTGTCCAGCTTCTTCACCGGGTCCTTCGAGATCCCGATGATCTCGGCATCGACACCGGCGAAATCGGGAAGCGCATCATTGAAGCCGCAGCTTTCCTTGGTGCAGCCCGGTGTATCGGCCTTCGGGTAGAAATAGACGATGACCTTGCGGCCCCTGAGCGACGACAGGGACACTTCGGCGCCGCCGGCGGCCGGCAGCGTAAAGTCGGGGGCGGGCTGTCCAACCTCAACCGTCATGGTACTTGATCCTCGTTGCGTGGCCGGGTTCCGATTTCGGGATCGGAGATTGGTGTTTTCTGCCGCCTGACGATGCAGCCGGGCATCGGAAGGGTGAGTTAGTGCGGCCGGGGCAGACCGGCAAGCGGCGTCACTCTGCTCAGTTGGACGGCGAGGACGTGGCGCCCGGCAGCGCAGCGGCCGGCGCCTCTATCAGCGAGATGAAGTGGCGGTGGACGCGTGCTGCGTGGTCGCGCATCACGGTTTCCGCCACGGTGAAGTCGGGCGGCGCATCGCGATCGGGAAGGACAGCGCGGGACAGGCCATTCAGCAGATGGGGCGATGCGGATGCCGTGTCGGCGGCGTCCCAGGCAACCAGGCGCTGATAGGCCTGGACGCGCTGCCAAAGCCGCAGCGCGTCGACCAGATCCATGGCGGCTTCTGCGTCCAGCAACCCGGCATCGCTCAGGCGCAACAGCACGGCTTCGGTGTTGACGTCCAGGATCTCCGGTCGGTCGGCGCCGTGCCGCAGCTGCAGATACTGGGCGATGAACTCGATATCCACGATCCCGCCGCGGGCATGCTTGACCCGCCAGACGTCGTCGGTGCCATGCTCCGCGTCGATCCGCGCGCGCATGTCCGCGACATCGGCCAGCAGGCGGTCAGGGTCGCGGGGCTGTGTCAACGTGTCGGCAATCAGCGCTGTCAGGCGTTGTCTCAGCTCAGGCGGGCCTGCCACCGCGCGGGCGCGTGACAGCGCCATGTGCTCCCAGGTCCAAGCGTTCTCGCGCTGGTAACGCGAGAACGCCTCCAGGCTGGTGACCAGCGGGCCTGCATTGCCGGACGGTCTGAGGCGCATGTCCACGCTGTAGAGCGCGCCTTCCCTCGTCGGCACGGTGATGCCCGAAATCAGCCGCTTCATCAGGCGCGCGTAATAGAGCGAGGGCGGAAGCGGCTTCGGGCCATTGCTTTCCGCGTGCTGCTCGGGGGTATCGAAAACCGCAATCAGGTCCACATCGGACCCGATGGTCATCTCCCGCCCGCCGAGCTTGCCCATGGCGATGATGGCGAGACCCGACGTACCGAAATCCCCATGGCGGGCCGCAAATTCGCCGCAGACCCTATCGAGAAGCGCTGTCAATCCGATTTCAGCGACATCTGAAAGGAAGCGGGCGCATTCCGGGGCGCCCGTAAGGCGGCGCAGCACATGCACGCCGGTGCGGAACCGCTGGTCGTTCGTCCACAACCGCAGGACCTCAAGCGCTTCTTCATAGTGCGGCGCTGACGCCATCAGGCCGCCGAGATCGTCGGCAAGCCGCTCGGCTGCGGGCAGGCGGTTATAGAAGTCCGGTGCCAGCACGGCATCCAGAACCACGGGATGCTGGGCAAGATGGTCCGCCAGCCGTTCGGAGGCCCCCAGGATCTCGGTCAACAGGTCCAAAAGGTCGGGATTGGCATAGAACAGCGAAAACAGCTGAACGCCGGCGGGCAGCTTGGCCAGAAAGGAATCGAAGCGGATGACAGCGGTGTCCGGCGACTGGGTGCCGGCGAGCGCGTGCAGCAGGCTGGGCAACAGCTGCCCCAACAGGTCCCGTGCGCGATCGCTGCGTGTCGCCCGATAGCGTCCGTGCAGCCAGCCGCGCACCATGGCAGAGACGCGTTCCGGCTCCGAAAAGCCGAGCCGGCCCAACCAGTCCAGGGTGTCGGGGTCGTCTTCGATGCCCGTAAAGGCCAGCGACCCTGAATCCGGCATGGCCGGGCGGTCTTCGAACAGGTCTCCGTAGTAAGCCTCCACCCGCTCCAGCGTCCGCCTCAGGCGTCGGCGGAACATGTCCGGCACCTCATAGCCGAGGAACGTGGCGATCGCGTCGATGCCGCCATCGCCGGCCGGTAGGGTATGGGTCTGGTGGTCGCCGACCATCTGCAGGCGGTGCTCGACCGTCCGCAGGAAGTGATAGGCCAGCGTCAGGTCCTCCGCCGCCGTGGCGTCGATGTGCCCGGCTTCGGCCAGGGCACTCAGGCCCGAGCAGGTATCCCGTGTGCGCAGCCGCGTATTGCGTCCGCCATAGATCAGCTGCTGCGTCTGCACGAACAGCTCGATCTCGCGGATGCCGCCGCGGCCGAGTTTGATGTTGTGGCCGTTGACGGCGATGGTGCCGTGGCCGCGATGGCGATGGATCTGCTGTTTCATTGCGTGCAGATCTTCAAGGGCCGCGAAGTCCAGACTGCGCCGCCACACGAAGGGTCTGAGGAAGCGCAGGAACTCCTCCCCCGCCGCCAGATCGCCGGCCACCGGCCGCGCCTTGATCATGGCGGCACGCTCCCAGTTCAGGGCAAAGCTGCCGTAATAGGTCTCAGCCGCCGTGACGGAGAGCGCCACCGGCGTTGCCCCCGGATCGGGTCGCAGCCGCAGATCCGTACGGAAGACGTAGCCGTCGGCCGTACGCTCCTCCATAATACGCACCAGCTCGCGCGTGAGGCGGATGAACGTCCTCGCCATGTCATCCGGCCTGCTGGTGCGTACGCGCTGATCGTCGTACAGCACGATGATGTCGATATCGCTGGAATAGTTGAGCTCGCGGGCCCCGAATTTGCCTAGGCCAAGAATGATCAAGCCGGACCCCGCTTCCGGGTCCGCGCCGTCGGCAAGCTCAATGGAACCGCGCTCCGCGGCATCCAGCAGCAGGTGGCGCGACACGAGCTGCAGGGCCAGTGCCGCGAAGTCCGTCAGCGTCCCGGTCACCTTGTCCAGCGGCCAGAGGCCGGAGATGTCTGCCAGCGCAACGGCCAAAGACAGGCGTCGCTTGGCCCGGCGCAGGCCGGACATCAGGCGCCGACGGTCCGTTCCCTCCTTTGCGTCCCGGGCGAGGGATTCGAGTTCGTCGGCAACCGGGCCGTCGACACCGTGTTCTACAAGGCGCTGGAAAAAGCCCAGTTCCTGCAGCACGCACTCAGTCAGGAACGGGCTGTTGCCGAAGATGGCATCAAGAAGCCTTCGACCGCGGCGATCTTCGCAGAGAGAGTCGATGAAGGTGAGCCAGTCGGGGTTCTCTGCGGCACGCTCTTTGAGGCGCTCGGAGCCTGACCGCACGCCGGCGCGGTCGCCGGGTTTCGGCCAACTCTCTATGCTCAGCAACACTGAGGCACCAAACGGTCTGTCATTGGGTTCATGGTCCAGCTTCGGCGATGGCGGATACTCGGTCAAGCGCCCCCGGGCAGTCCTGTTTCCGGTCGCGGTCACGGCGCCATGCGGCTGATTCTCGGTGCCCTCTGCGCCCTGGTGTCCAACGTGGTCACGGCGCTGGTCGTCTTATCCGGCCTGGCGCTTTGGCAACTGGGCGGCGGCGCGATACCCGTCGACGAGCTCACGCCCTATCTGGAGGAAGCCGTCGCCGATGGCCCTGTGGATATCGCCATCGGGGCCACCACGGTCCAATGGTATGGGCCGGAGCTGCCGCTGGGCGTGACGTTGAACGACGTGATGGTCAGCGGTGAGGACGGTGACGAGATCGCGCGCGTGGCCGAGATGTGGGTGGGGTTGAGCGTTCCGCATCTGCTTGCTGGCGACGTCGTGCCGACGGAAATCGTTCTCATACGCCCGCAGCTGCAGATCGTGCGTGATGGTCCGCAGGACTACAGCATCGCCGTGCTCGACGAGGCGGGCCAATCGGCGTCGGGCGGCGGGCAGGCTGATCTCGATGCCCTCCTGGTCGCTGTAGCCCAGCCGCCGGGCGATGGCGGAGATCCGCTCTCCGCAGTCTGGCGCCTGCGCATCCATCATGGCGAGGTCGCCGTCGAAGACCGTGTTCTCGGGGTCGAGACGCGTATTCAGGATGCGACGATCCGCCTGGATCGGGGGCCGGACGCGCTGCATGCTGAGGGCGCCATCTCCGTGCCGCTTGGCGATCAGCCGACGAGTCTTCAGCTCTCTCTCGCCTATCCCTATGGCAGCGACAGCGTGGATCTGCGTCTCGACTTCAGTGACCTTGTGCCGGCTGGCTTGGCGGATCGGCATGCCGCGTTGGTGCCGCTGGCTGCCGTCAACCTGCCGGTCGGCGGCTGGGTTGAAGGCCGGCTGTCGGTTGCGATGCAGCCGCTGGCGTTGCGGGTCCATGCGGAAAGCCGCTCGGGGCGCGTGGACCTTCCTGGCCTGTTTCCCGAGCCCCTGGGACTGGCCGGCGTCATGCTGGACGGGACCGTCGATTTC
Source organism: Anaerolineae bacterium (assembly GCA_028285185.1). Taxonomy (GTDB): domain Bacteria; phylum Pseudomonadota; class Alphaproteobacteria; order DSM-16000; family Inquilinaceae; genus JACKIG01. The sequence continues at coordinate 5,573 of JANQQD010000223.1, forward strand.
GAGCGGCCGTCCCTTGCGATCGAGGCCTTGACGGTCGATTTCGGCGGTCCTCGCATCGAGGCGACAGCCGATGGGTCGATAAGCGAGGGGATGGCTACGATCGTGGGCCAGGCAAGTTTGCACGATATGCCGGTTGACCTGCTCGATACGTTCTGGCCTCCGCCGCTGGGGCCCGGTGCCCGCGCCTGGGTGACGGAGAACCTCTCCCAGGGCATTGTCCGCCTGGCCACGGCGGAGTTCTTGCTGTCTGCGCCGTCGGACGACTGGTCGGGTGCCGCCATGACCCGTCTCGATGGCGAAATGGCGCTGGAAGACATGACGATCCGGTACATAGACGGCATGCCGCCGATCACCGGCCTTGCCGGCCAAGTGTCCTATGACTTGGACCGGTTCAGCATCTCCACCACCGGCGGCACCATGGGTGGCCTTCGCGTCACCGAGAGCGAGATGCTGATCTACGATTTCGATCGCCCGAACGCGCAGATGGAAATCGACGTGGTGGTTCAGGGTGGGGTGCAGGAGCTGTTATCCGTCCTGGACAACCCGGTGCTCGGCTATGCTTCGGCGGTCGGATTGCACCCTTGGGAGTCCGCCGGCCGGATGTCCGGGCGGCTTCGGTTCTCTTTCCCGCTGATCGACGAGCTGCCGCTGGACAGGGTCGCCATCGCGGCGTCGGCCAATCTGCGGGGCACGCGGCTGGGCGAGCTGATGGACGGGGTGATCGTGGATGGTGTCAACGGCGCGCTCACCCTGGATGGGCAGCGCATGACGCTCAACGGGGAGGGACGCGCCAACGGTGTGCCCCTGGCCTTCCAATGGGAAGAACCGTTCACGCCGACCGTGGCCGTACCGAGACGGCTGACCGTCAGCGGGGCGCTCGATGCCGCGGCGCGGTCCGCCCTGGGGCTCGATCTGCACGAAGGCATGACCGGCATCACTCGGGTCGAGGCGGCCTATGCCGATCTGCCAGGTGGGCGCGACACCGTCGAAGCGACCGTCGACCTGACGGAGGCTGCGTTTGCGATCGAGCCGCTTGACTGGGCAAAGCCGGTGGGCCGGTCGGCCAGCCTGGAGGCAGCGATCGAGCTGATCGACGGGGTGCCGCTGCGCCTTTCCCGGTTCGCCTTTCAAGGCGGCGACCTCTGGGCGTCCGGCAGTCTTGAACTGACGGGCGACGGCGGGATCCGCGATGCGGACCTGCCCGAGATCGGCTTTCGGGACAACCGCCTGGCGGCGCGGGTCACGCGTGTGGACGGCGGCGGACTGGCCGTAGAGCTGCGCGGCCCGCGGCTGAACCTGTCGCCCTATGTCGACGCGCTTGCAAGCGGACGCGGCTCAGAGGCGACGGAAGAGACCGACAGCGGCGGAGAGACGGCAGCGGTGACGCTGGCCTTCGACCGGGTCGACCTTGACGAGACGCGGTGGCTGACAGGGGTCAACGGGTACCTGACCCTGGCCGGACCCAACCTGCAGCAGGCCAACCTTGCGGCGCAGACCGCCAATGGCGGGCAGCTTCAGCTCACCTATCAGCCGTCGGGCGCTGGCGCCAACTTTACGGTGTTGGCGGACAATGCGGGCACCGTGCTGCGCGATCTGGACGTGTTGGAGACGATGCATGGTGGCCGCTTGAACCTCATCGGCGCGCGTGCGGATGCCACCGCGGCCTATCGGGGAAGCCTGAGGGTGGAGAGCTTCCGGCTGCAGGATGCGCCGGCCATCGCCCACATCTTCTCAGCCATGTCCTTCGGCGGTCTGGCCGACCTGTTGAGCACAGAGGGGTTGGCCTTCGACGGCCTGGCGGTGGACTTCGCCATGCAGAACAACGTGATCGACCTGCGCGAGGGCCGCGCCGGCGGCGGCGCACTCGGCCTGACCCTCGACGGCCGCATCGATCTGAACGCATCGACCATCGGGGCGGAGGGCACGATCGTGCCCATCTACGGCGTCAACGAGGTGATCGGCGCCATCCCGATCCTGGGCGACCTGCTGACCGGCGGCGACGGCGGCGGCCTGTTCGCCTTCACCTATTCGGTCGACGGACCCCTCGACAGCCCGAGCGCGTCGGTCAACCCGCTCTCGGTACTGGCGCCGGGTTTCCTGCGCCGCGTCTTCTTCCTCGGCGAGTTCGACGAGGTTGCCGAGGAGCCGTCCGACCTCCCGGCCTTCCCCGACGGCCCGGAAGGGCGGTAGGGGGAGCGCCGGACCCCTATCCCACCTTGACCAGAGCGTGCCGCTTGCGGCCGGCAGAGAGCTTGATCACGCCCTCGGCCGTGACATCGCCGAGGCCGATCGCCTGATCGTCCGTCTCCAGCTTGGCGTCGTTCAGGCGACCGCCGCCACCGCGGATCAAGCGGCGGGCCTCACCGTTGGAGGCGGCGAGGCCGGCGCGCGTCATCAGCGCGAAGGCGGGGATGCCGGCCTCCAGCTCCGCCCGCGGCACGTCGATGGTCGGCAGGCCTTCGGCGGTTTCGCCAGCCTCGAAGGTACGCCGCGCGGTGTCCGCTGCTTCCTCAGCTGCCGCTTCGCCGTGCAGGAGGCGCGTCGCTTCGGTGGCCAGGATCTTCTTCGCCTCGTTCACCTCGGCACCACCCAGCGCTTCCAGCCGGGCGATTTCGTCCAGCGGCAGGTCGGTGAACAGGCGCAGGAAGCGGGCGACATCGGCGTCTTCGGTGTTGCGCCAGAACTGCCAGTAGTCGTAGGGGCCGAGGCGGTCCGGGTTCAGCCACACGGCACCCGCGGCCGTCTTGCCCATCTTCTGGCCGCTCGCCGTCGTGATCAGCGGCGTCGTCAGGCCGAACAGCTCGGTGCCGTCGACCCGGCGTGCCAGCTCCACCCCGTTGACGATGTTGCCCCACTGGTCCGATCCGCCCATCTGCAGCCGGCAGCCGGTGCGGCGCGACAGCTCCAGGAAGTCGTACGCTTGCAGGATCATGTAGTTGAACTCAAGGAAGGTCAGCGGCTGCTCACGATCGAGGCGCATGCGCACGCTGTCGAAGGTCAGCATGCGGTTGATCGTGAAGTGCCGGCCGATATCGCGCAGCAGCGGGATATAGGCCAGCGCGTCCAGCCAGTCGGCATTGTTGACCATGACCGCGCCGGTCGGGCCGTCGTCGAAGCTCAGGAACGTTTCGAACACCTTGCGGATGCCGGCGATGTTGGCGTCGATCTGCGCTTCGGTCAGCAGCTGGCGGCTTTCGTCCTTGCCCGACGGATCACCGATCTTCGTCGTGCCGCCGCCCATCAGCACGATGGGCTTGTGCCCGGCTTCCTGCAGGCGGCGCAGCATCATGATCGAAACCAGACTGCCCACATGCAGGCTGTCGGCCGTGGCGTCATAGCCCACATAAGCCGGTACGATCCCCTGGACGGCCGCGGCGTCCAGGCCCTCGGCATCGGTGCACTGGTGGATGTATCCGCGCGTATCCAGCACGCGCATCATCTCGGATCGGATCGGGCTCATCTCTCGACGCGGGCTCCCCGGCCCCAAGGCCGGCACTGGAAATCGGGTCTCTTGCTGAAGGCCGCAGATAAAGGCCGGAAACGGCGGCGGATTCAAGCCGCGATCGCAGCACCGACAGTCCGTCTCGTCAGCGGACCCAGGCCATGCTATAGCGTCGTTTCATGACACGGACGATACGATGGTGGGATGGCGCGGCCGGCATCTACCTGCTCTATGCGGTGGCGACGCTGGTCCACAACCTCTACCTGCGCTTCATCGGCGGCACGGAGACGTGCACCAATATCGGCTGCCTGGAAAACCTCGGCGAGACGATCGTCTGGTCGCTGCTCTGGCCGATCTACTGGCCGGCCTATCTCGGCCACCTCTGAGCGAGGCGGCTCACTCCCGACCCCGATCCCAAACTACTCAGCGACCTGGGCGATCTTCGGCTTCAGCGCCTCGTCCAGATACCCGTCCACATGGCCCATCAGCACGTCCATGTGGTTGGAGTAGAAGTGGTTGGCGTCTTCCACCAGCCGATAGTCGACCACAATATCGCGCTGCTGAGAGAGCTTCTTCACCAGCTTGGCAACACTCTCCGGCGGCACAGCCGGGTCGGCGGCGCCATGGACGATCAGGCCCGATGACGGGCAGGGGGCGAGGAAGCTGAAATCCTGGTGGCTGGCCGGTGGCGAGATGGAGATGAAGCCGTCGATCTCCGGCCGGCGCATCAACAGCTGCATGCCGATCCAGGCGCCGAAGGAATAGCCCGCGACCCAGCAGGTGGCAGCATTGGGATTGTAGCTCTGCAGCCAGTCTAGCGCCGAAGCGGCATCGGACAGCTCCCCCTCGCCGCGGTCATAGGTGCCCTGGCTGCGGCCGACGCCGCGGAAATTGAAGCGCAGCACCGCGAAGCCCCGCCGGACGAAAGTCTGGTAGAGGCTGAAGATGATCTTGTTGTTCATCGTGCCGCCCTGCTGCGGATGCGGGTGCAGCAATACGGCGATGGGTGCGTTACTGGTCTTGCTGTGGTGGTAGCGCCCTTCCAGCCGGCCTTCCGGTCCGTTGAAGATTACTTCGGGCATCCTCGCGTACGCTCCTTGATCATGTGCTGCCGGGGCCCGGGCAAATCCGAGCATCAAGGTAGGTTTTCCCGCCGAGGGGCGGGCAATGGCTGCGCCTCTTTCTTGACCTCGTTACTCGGGTAATTATATGGTGTTCGAGAGCCATACGGCCGCCTGCATGGGGCACCGACCCTGAAGGCGGCCAACCAGCCGCCCGGGCCGGGCAAGCGGCCTATATATCATGGGGATAGGCGCCGTGTTCAAGCGTCTTCGTGAAGACATTGCCAGTATTCGGGCGCGGGATCCCGCCGCCAAGTCGTCTCTGGCGATCGTACTCTGCTATCCCGGCTTCCATGCAATTCAGAGCTACCGGGTCGCCAATTGGCTGTGGCGGCACCGGATGCATACGCCAGCGGTCTTCATCTCTTATCTGGCGCGAATCGTGACCGGCATCGAGATCCATCCGGGTGCCACGATCGGACGACGGTTCTTCATCGATCACGGCACCGGCGTGGTGATCGGCGAAACGTCGGAGATCGGTGACGACGTCACGCTCTACCAGGGGGTCACCCTGGGTGGAACGTCGCTGAACCCGGGCAAGCGCCATCCGACGCTGAAGAACGGGGCGATCGTGGGCGCCGGCGCGAAGGTTCTGGGCCCCCTGGTGGTGGGAGAGAACGCCCGTGTTGGCGGCAATGCCGTCGTGTTGAAGGATGTGCATGACAGCACGACCGTGGTGGGGATCCCCGCCCGGGCGACGACTCAGCCTCAGCCGCGGCCCGTTGAAGAGCCGGCACCCTTCGTCGCGTACGGCACGCCGTGCGACGACGCGCCGGATCCGGTGGCCTGTGCCATCCGCGGGCTGATGGAGGAAACGGCGGCACTACGCCATCGCGTCGACCAGCTTGAGCAAGAGCGGGACGAGGCGCGGGCCAGGCTGGCCGAAGTGAATGCGGTTGCCCTGCAGCGCAAGCCGGATGGCGACCGGGTGAGGAGTGAGGCGGCCTCCAGCAACTGAGGGAGGCCGCCCGTGTCAGGAGGAGAGGGCCTGTGAAGCTGAGCACCAAAGGGCGCTATGCCGTGATGGCCATGGTCGATCTGGCCAAGCATAGCAACGGCCACCCGGTGGCCCTGGCGGATATCGCCGACCGGCAGGAGATCTCTCTGTCCTATCTTGAGCAGTTGTTCGCCAAGCTCCGGCGCGGCGGCCTGATTCGTAGCGTGCGCGGGCCCGGGGGCGGCTATCTGCTGGCCCGCCCGATCGATGCGACGCGGATCTCGGACATCATCCTGGCCGTCGACGAGCCGATCCGGGCAACTCGCTGCAAACCTGATTCGCCGAGCGGCTGTAAGTCGGACAGGAGCCGGTGCCTGACCCACGACCTGTGGGAGGAACTGGGCAACCAGATCCACATGTTCTTGAGCTCCGTTACCCTGGACGACGTCACGAATCGCCGCATCCTCGGCTCCAGCCGGATGTTCCCCATCAATCGCGCCGCGGCCGAATAGGCCGGTCTTCCGATCCTGGATCCGGGTACCTTGGACAGCGATTGATGCCGCGCGCCCTTTATCTCGACCACAACGCCACCACGCCATTGCGCCCAGTGGCGAGGGACGCCGTAGTGGCTGCGCTGGAGGTGACGGGTAACCCATCATCCGTGCACCGGTTCGGGCGTGAGGCGCGCCGTGTGGTCGAGGAGGCTCGGTTCGCGGTTGCGGAGCTTGCCGGCGTCGATCCGTCTTCGGTGGTCTTCACGTCGGGGGCGACCGAGGCGAACTGGGCGGCACTGTCGGGAGCGGCCGTGACGCGGCGGCTGGTCTCGGCGATCGAGCATCCGTCGGTTCTTGCGGCGGAGGGATGCGTTCCGGTGCCTGTCACACGGGCCGGGGTAATCGACCTGGAGGCGCTGGACAGACTGCTCGCCGCTGAGCCGGGACCGGCACTGGTTTCTGTCATGGCGGCCAACAACGAGACCGGCGTGATCCAGCCCGTGGCCGAGGTGGCTGCGATAGCCCAAGGCCACAGGGCGATGCTTCACTGCGACGCCGTACAGGCCGCCGGTCGGCTGCCGCTTGCGCCGATTACCGGTCAGGCTGCGCTGGTCAGTCTGTCGGCGCACAAGCTCGGCGGGCCGCGCGGGGTCGGCGCGCTGATTGTCGGTGGGGATGCCCGGTGGCGGCCGACCTTGCGCGGCGGTGGGCAGGAATTGAGGCGCCGCGCGGGCACGGAAGCTGTCGCCTTGATCGCGGGGTTCGGTGCGGCCGCACGTGCCGCGACGAACGACCTCGATCAGGCCGGTCGGCTTTGCGTTTTGCGCGACCGCATGGAAGACGCCGTGTTGACCGACTGTGCGGATGCCGTGGTGCACGGCCGCGGCAGCCCGCGACTGGCGAACACCGCCTGCATCTCAATGCCGGGCGTCGCCGCGGAGACGCAGGTGATGGCGTTCGACCTTGCGGGCATAGCCGTCAGCGCCGGCGCCGCCTGCTCGTCTGGCAAGGTCGCCGCGAGCCAAGTGCTGATGGCCATGGGCGTGCCGGAAGATCAGGCATCGACGGCGATCCGCGTGAGCTTGGGTGGGCAGACGAAGCCGGATGATATCGACCGCTTCGTCGACGAATGGCGCACGATTCGGGCCCGGGCCGGGCAGCCGGCCTTCGCCGCGGCGTGACCGGCAACGGGAAATGAGGACGGCGGCCAGAGCGTGCCGCCAGAGAAAGTCGAAGGAGTAGAGCATCGCATGCCGAGGGTGACGTTTATCGGGAAGGACGGCACGGCGCAGGACATCGAGGCGCCCGCGGGGCTGTCGCTTCTTGAGATTGCCCATCAGAACGACATCGATATCGAAGGCGCCTGTGAGGGTTCGCTGGCGTGCTCGACCTGTCACGTGATTATCGATCCGGCGTGGTACGCCCGGCTGAAGACGCCGACGGAAGACGAGGAAGACATGCTCGACCTCGCCTTCGGTCTCACCAAGACGTCGCGGCTCGGCTGTCAGATCATCCTGTCGGACGAGCTGGACGGTCTGACCGTGCGCCTGCCGGATGAAGTCCACAACATGATGGGATGAGCACAGGCGGTGTCGGAAACCCGACCTCGGTTGTCGGAATTGTCGGAGAGCAAACAGGGTGCGTCGCTGAGGCGATGGGTCAGATAGGCCGCGGGAAATTGGCGCATACACTGGACTTCTTGACCGGGAACCCCCATTGTGTCGTTAGCAAGTTGGCAACACGGATCTGGTATTTAGTTGACAAACCCGGTAGGAATTGCCGGGCAAGCGAAAAGAGGGGCGGCGGGGCATCCGCCGCGGCCGGCAGGAGAACGCGATGAGCGCCGTCGAAGAGACGATCCAGCATGTCGATGCGGCGACCGGGG
>JANQQD010000242.1 GCA_028285185.1 Anaerolineae bacterium
GCGGATGCCAGGAACGTCGTTGCCGCCGCTGTGGCGGACAGGAAACGGGCCATCTTCTGCCTCCCCTCTGTTGGACTGCCATCAGCCTGCGACGGGTTCCCCCCTGACCGATGTGCCTCGGCTTGTGGTTGATTGTATCGTAGTGTAAGAGCAGAACAATAACTTTGTCGGGGCTGGATCACCATGTTCGTGCAGGACACCGGCCGTCCGGCTTTGGTGCCGGGCGGCAGAGGGTATGGCGATCTCAAACGCCTGCCCTTGACGGGGCGTATCGTCGCGCATCTGCGCGAAGCCAACCTGCCGGCGGGCGCGCATGTGATCGAGCGGGAACTGGTGGACGCCTTCGGCGTATCGCGGACGCCGATCCGCAAGGCGCTCGCAACCCTGTCGGACCGGGGCATCCTGAGGGCCGAGCGCAACCGCGGCTATTTCCTGACCCGCCCGGCGGCGGAGCTGGACCCGGCGCTGCTTGAGCTGGCCATACCCGACGGGGCCACGCTGTTCGACCGCATCGCCATGGACCGTCTGGACGGCGCGTTGCCCGACCGGATCAGGCCGGCCGATCTGGTCCATGTCTACGGTATCAGCCACCGTCGGGCACAACACGCGCTGGAGGAACTGGTGGAGGAGGGCGTGGCGGAAGGCACGCGCGGGGGCTGGCAGTTCAGCCCGGCGCTGGCCACGAAGTCCGCCAGCGACGCCAGCTATGCCTTCCGGCTGGCCATCGAGCCGCAGATTCCGCTTCTGCCAACCTTTGCCGGCGATCCGCAGCGCATTCAGCTTTGCTGCGAAGACCACCTGCGGTTTCTGGAAACGCCGCGCGCCCCGCCGATGGCCCGGCAGGCATACCGGATCAACACCGCCTTCCATGAGATGATCGCGGATTTCGGCAACAACCCGTTCTTCCGGTCCGCGGTCGCGCAGCAGACCCGGCTCCGCCAGCTGCTGGAGTACCGCGACTTTTCCGACCTCGACCGCGTCAACACCTGGTGTCACGAGCATCTGGCTATCCTGGACGCTCTTAAAGCAGACGATCGCCCCCTGACCGCTCAACTGTTGGCGCAGCATCTTGGCAATGCGATGGCCCATCAGCCGCGGCACGCACCATGAGGGCGGTCTTCCACGCCCCGTGGGAGAATGCCGAACGATGGCTGGACACACTCGCGGCTGCGCTGCCCGAGGTCCGGTTCGACCAATGGCCCGACTGCCATGCGGCGGATCATGAACTGGCCGTGGTCTGGAAGCCGCCTGCAGCCTTGTTCCGGGCCTGCAGAGACCTTCGGCTGATCTGCTCCCTCGGCGCCGGCACCGATCATATCCTGGTCCATGGGCCGGACCTGCCGAGAGACGCTCGCATCCTTCGCCTCGTCGACCCGGTGATGGGCGAGCGCATGGCTGAGTATGTGGCCGCTGCGATCCTCGGCCAAGCGCAGCACCACCGCCTCTACGCGGCCCAGCAGCGCAGCGGCCAGTGGCGGCGGCATCAGCCGACGGACGCTCGGGCGACCACGGTCGGGCTGTTGGGGTTGGGGCATCTGGGGGGGCAGGTCGCGCGCACCCTGTGCGCGATCGGCTTCCGCGTCATGGCATGGACCCGACGGCCCCGGACGGTCGACGGCATCGAAGTTCTGCACGGCGCCGATGCCTTGCCGCGGCTGCTGGCGCAAACGGATGCACTGGTCTGTCTGCTGCCGGCCACGGAGCGCACGCGGGGGCTTGTGGACGCAAGGCTGTTGGCCTGGCTTAAGCGTGGTGCCTTCTTCGTCAATGCCGCCCGCGGCGAACTGGTGGTCGAAGCCGACCTGCTGGCGGCCTTGGATGACGGGCAACTGTCCGGCGCCGTGCTCGATGCCTTCGAGACCGAGCCACTGCCCAAGACCAGCCCGTTCTGGACGCACCCCAAGGTCGCCGTCACGCCGCATGTCGCCAGCCTGTCCGATCCGCAAAGCGGTGCGCGGGCCTTGGCCGCCGACATTCGCCGGTACCTGAACGGCGAGGCACCGATCGGCGCGATCGACCGGGACGCGGGCTACTGATCGGCGGCCATCCGCTGCCTCTGCCGCTGGCGCTCAGGCGGCCCCTGGCAGCGTCTTGCCCGTCATCCGCTTATAGGCCGACGCCGCCTGGTGGCGCTGCAGGTCCCGCGTCGGGCTCCGGTGCGGCTCGCCCAGGCGGTCGGGAAACAGTCGCTCGATCTGGCGCAGGTGGCGGTCCCGCAGCTCCTGCCGGCTCATCACTTGGCTGCCTGACAGGCTGTTGTTGGGGTACCGGCCCGTAAGGAACAGATGGGCCTCCATATCCCGCCGGCGCACCAGGCCGGGCAGAACCGTGCCGGTGACATCCTTCACGAAGCGCCGGAACTGTTCGGCGGCGGCGGCGAAATCCTCCTCATTGATCAGTGCGCGGACGGATTTCGGCACATGGCCCACATTGGCCGTCAGCGACGCCAGGGCATCGAACTGCCCCTGCGTGATGGGCACCTTTATGCTGCGGCGGATGACGCCGACGAAGAAGTCCATGTCTTCGTGGAACAGGGCGAAGGCTTCGTCTTCGGTCAGCCCGTCCCGGAAGCGGTCGCCGTCCTGACTGTTGATCAGGTGGCCATAGCCGATCGTGTCGCCTTCGGGCATGAAGTACTGGTAGGCATAGAAGGACTCGTTGCCCAGCATGAAGGTGAAGACGGCCGTCTCGCTGATCTGCAGCGAGTCCGGGTCGGCCCGGCCGTCCGTGCTGGCGACGAGGCCCGGTGCCGGCGGCAGCGGGTCGCCCGACGCACGCGTCAGCGGGCCCACGGTGCTGGGGTCGGCTGCATCGTCCATCTGCGGCGGCGGGCCCATGAACATGCCGAGGTCAGACGCCAGCAGCGGCGTAACGATGCCGTCGGCGAATCCGCGCAGCTCTTTCTGCTTGGCCACCAGGGCCTGGGCCGTGGTCGGGCCAAGGGCGCCGTCCGGCCCGCTCAGGCCGAGGGCCTTCTGCAGCTCCCGCACCGGCTGGCGTTGGGTTTCGGTGCCGTTCGAACCCGAACCGAAACGAAGCCTTCTGATGGCCGCATTTTCCACCGGAACGGCGGCCTTGCCGCTGTCGTTGAGGAACCGGGCGTAGTGCGCCTCCCGCCCGGTCAGCAGGATGTAGACATAATCTTTGCCGCGTCGTTCCTCGCCGCTGGTGCTCAGCCCGGCACAGGCGCGAAAGGTCGCCCATTCGCCGGTATGTCCGTTCCTGGCGCTGTGCGCGCCGCTCACGGTCTGGCAGCCGAATGACGAGAACTTGGCCTCAGACGAAGACCAAGCCGGGTGGATGTTGTCGCCGGGCGTGCAGCGGTCCCAGAAGTCGTTGATCTCGTACATCAGGTCGTCATGCGACCGGATGACCATCACCTCCTGTTCCAGGCGGAACGCGTTGGGCACGGCCTTGTGGTTGCCGACGATGTACTTGTAGCGGCCGGTGGGCAGCATGTTGCATCGGCGCTCAGCGTTGCCGAAGGCGAACTGCCGCTTCATGCCCGTCGGGTTCGGCACGGTGGATCCGGTGAACACCGCCACCTGGCCGGTGGACCGCTTCCACACGCCGATCACGCAACGGAAGTCGCGATGGTTGGGCACAGCCTCCTGCAGCAGCACCTCCGGGCGCAATGTTCCGCCGGTGCCGCCGGCAATGGTGCAGCCGCGCAGGCCGAACAGCACCTCATCCTGGCCGAAATCGACATCGAAGGAATTCAGCTCGCAGAGCAGGGCCAAGTCTGCGCCGGCAAAGCGGAAGGGCTCGTCGGACGGCGGCCGGCCCAGGTGGCTGTAATCCGGCGACCACGCGTCGACGGCCCATTGCGGATGCTCTGTCGGGTCAGACGGCGGCGGTGGGTCCGTCAAGCGGTCGGTCGCCGCGGCCAGCAGATCCTCCCGCTCGTCCGCATACCAGTATTCCTCCGTCGACGCGGCGGAGACGGTGTCGTCGGGTGCGTCGGCATCGGGTGGCGGCAGGCCGTCGACCGCCGGAGGCTGGGTCAGCCTGTCGTCGTCGTCGACGACCACTGGATCGGTCGTCGTGTCGTCGGGCGTCGCCGTGGCTGAGTCGCCCGGCGTTTCCGAGGTGCCATCTGCCGGCGTCGTGTCGGTCGATGTGGTGTCGGTCGATGTGGTGTCGGCCGATGTGGTGTCGGTCGGTGTGGTGTCCGCCGATGTCGTATCGGTCGTGGTTGAGTCAGTGACGTCGGTTGGCGGGGTCGTGGTCGTGTCAGGGGGCGTCGACGTTGTCGTATCTGTCGACGGCGTCGTTGAGGTATCTGCCGCCGTGTCCGATGTCGCGACCGGCGTCGTTGTCGAAGTTGTCGTTGTCGAGGCCGTCGTGTCTGGGGTCGTCGTGGTGGTCCCCGTTGTCGTCCCGGTCGTTGTCGTCGCCGTGCCGGATCCGCCGCTGACGATGGTATTGACCGCGTCGGCGATCTGTCCGATCCGGCCGACAGTGTGGCTGAGCTGTGCCTGGCGGGCTCGCGCAACAGCGGCGTCCAACCTCTGCTTCAGCTGCCTGAGCGCCTCGCTGTTTGAAGCGATCTGCGCACGGGCCACTTGGGCACGAAGCTGGATCAACTCCCGCAGGCTCTGTTTCAGGGTGTTCTTGGCCGCCTGGGATGTGGCCTGACTGATCTCTCGCGAAACCGTCTTGATCGCCGCGTTAACCTGGGCGCGGACTTCCTGTGCCGTTGGCATGGTCTCCCCCGCTTGAATGCGGCCGGATGCAGCTAGGGTGCCGTGCGCATCCGGGCAAAAGCCTCGCGGATCGTCTTAACCGTTTCCCTGATATCGACTGCCCGATCGCGCAGCCTGTCGACGGCGGCTCCCGTCGTGGCACCGGCCGCGACGGCGGCATCGACCTCGTCGATCGCCAGCCTCACATGCTCCAGCAACCCGACATACTCCGCGAACACACGCTGATACTCGAACAGGCGGGCCTCCAGCTGCTGCTGGCGTTCCACGTCGCCCGGATCGACCGAGAGCAGCGCCACCAGAATGTCCGCGGTAATCACTTCGAACATTGGCGCTGCTTCCAGTTGCAGATAGTCGATCATGGCCAGAACCGTTGGGCTGCCCTCCAGCCACAGCGAGACCGCGTTCGCGCGCGACCGTTCCTGCTCAATCACCTCCAGCACGGACTGCAGGGCGCCGAGACCGGCGCCAAGGCCGCCCGTGCTGACCACCGCCGTTTGCGCGGCGATCGCCAGCAGGCTTTCGCTCAGCGTCTCGTATTCCGAAGTGAGGTCTTCGACCGAGCGGCCTTCGGCAAGACCGATTAGCACCAGATTGTAGGCTTCGATCGACCGGAATATCTCGCGCCGCAGCGCCGTGTCCGGCGGGTCGCCGTCGTTCTGGTCGCGGTAGAATGCCGCCAGCGCGTCTTCGGTTGAGAACGTAGCCAGCGACAGTAAGGGATCCGCTTCGATTGCATCGATTTCCGATTGAGGCGGGATCTCAACCAGAGCGTAGTCGTCTAGGATTTCGTCGGCCGCTTTTCTCGCCTCTTCGACCGCCGCGCCATAGGCCCGCAACTCGCGAACTGGCAACTCATGTGCACACGATGCTACTAAAACAAGAAAAAATAGCAGACTTAATCTCGCAGTGCAGGGTGTCGCGGGAAAGGATACAATTCTCTGAGGGAGGGCGAGACGGAACAGTCGGCCGTTGGGATCGCTTCGATGCATTGTTCCGGCCCGCATTCCATGGATCACCAATCCGACGCTAGGCATCGTATCCACGATGTCTGCAGTCTGCAAGTCGACGCAGTGATTGTACACTGGGCTGCATCTATTCAATATGCATAAAATGTACTTTAATTTGCGATGATCGTCGGTCGAAAATAAAAACAACGGTCGCGTCATCAATGGGGACTGACAGCCTGGAACGCCCCGAATGCAGCCGCGCTGCGCGAGATTGAGGGCATCCCGGCGCCGTTCGGCACCTCAAGCGCCCGCCCCGCCGATGCAGTTTCTGTCCGCCGGGCCGCTGAAGTTCGATCCGAAGGCGTCGGATCGGCGAAATCGGATCAGCCACTAGCGACTTGACGTCATCTTGCACTATTGGTCGACGAGCTTGATGCCATTCAGTTTTTCCTGCGCTTCGATTAGCGAGGGGACGAATTTGTCGCCGAAGCCGAGGTTGTCCGCCTGTGCCAGAGCCTGGTGGACGGCATCGCCGGCAGAGCCGGTCAGGCCGAGGTTCTGGGTCATGGTCCGATAGTAGCGGATGTCCTTGCGGCCGTTCTTCAGTGCGAACTGCAGGCCCGTCAAGTCGCCTTCCAGCGCTTTGGGCATGATCATCTGAAAGATGGCGCTGTTGGCACCGCCGGCAGAGACCAGATCATAGAACTTGCGCAGGTCAATCCCGGCGGCCTTGCCGGCACAGAAGGCCTCTGCCACCAGCATCGCGTGGCCCATGGCCAGGAAGTTGTTTAACAGCTTCATCTTGTGTCCGGCGCCAACGCCGCCGACGTGGAAGATATTCTCGCAGAATGCCTCCAGTGCTGGGCGGATGGTGGCGAACACCGCGTCGGAGGCGCCGACCATGGTGTTCAGCCGGCCCTGCTCGGCTTCCACCGGCGTACGCGCCAGCGGGGCGTCGACCATGTGTGCGCCCCTTGCCGCCAGGTCGCCGGCGATGCGGGCGGTCGAGTCCGGCTCGGCCGTAGAGGTGTCGATGACCACGAGGTTCTCATGCGCCCCGGCCAGGATGCCATCGTCGCCGTAGATCAGTCCTTCGACCTGCGGCGTGCCGGTGACGCAGAGAATGACGATGTCGTTCGCCTCGGCCAGTGCCCGCGGCGTCGTCCCCTCCGTCGCTCCCTGGGAGACCAGGTCTTCCACCGGCGCGCGGTTGCGGTGGCCGAGAACCGTCACCGAAAAGCCCTTCGCCACCAGGTTCTTGGCCATGCCATGGCCCATCAGGCCGACACCGATGAAGCCGATACGTTTGCTCATACCCTCTTGCCCTTGTCTGCCTTTCAAGATCGCACGCGATGGCGTCAGCCCATCGTCGGCATGGAGAAGCTGGCGCCTGTGCGGATGCCCGACGGCCACCGGGCCGTCGTCGTCTTGAGCCTCGTGTAGAAGTGTACGCCGTCAGGCCCATGGATGTGGTGGTCGCCGAACAGCGACTGCTTCCAGCCGCCGAAGCTGTGGAAGGCCAGCGGCACCGGGATCGCGACATTGACGCCGACCATTCCGGCTTCGACACGGTTCGTGAACTCCCGCGCCGTATCGCCGTCCCGAGTGAACACCGCCGCCCCATTGCCGAACTGGTGTGCGTTGGTGAGATCCAGCGCCGTCTCGAAATCCGGCGTGCGCACGACGCACAGGACGGGGCCGAAGATCTCGTCCTGATAGATGCGCATGTCGGGGCGGACATTGTCG
>JANQQD010000243.1 GCA_028285185.1 Anaerolineae bacterium
GTGCGGACCAGCTGGCGCTTGCCGAAGCGCTCGGCACGCTGGCAGAGGCCCGCCTGCGCAAGATCGCGGCGGAAACCGCGCTGGCGGATGCCGGCTTCACCGCCGAACAGAGCAAGATCCTGGAAGGCCTGGTTCGGCTGGGCGAAGAGATCCTGGACAGCGACGATCCGGGCACCCTCAACGAAGAGGAAGTGGCCAAGCTGGAGGAGTCGGTCAACGCAATGGTCGAAACCCTGCGCGAGGCCAACCCGGATCTGTCCGAGCGGCTGCGCCAGGATTTCCAGGACGTGAAGGCCGCGGGCGGCAGACCGGCCGCTGATGCAGTCGAGCGCCTGCGCAACACGCTGGTGGACATCCAGGAGTTCGCTAAGGACCCGAAGACCGCCACGCTGATCAGCGAAGCCGATGTCGACGCCCAGGCCCGGCGGTTCGAGGCTGAACTCGTGCTGGTAACGGCGGAGCAGATGGAACGCCGGGTCAGTGGCCTGGCGCTGGACACGGACGCCGGTGCCTTGAGGAACCTGCGGGTGCTGCGGGAGTATGCTGGCCAGCTGGTGCGCATCACCGGAGACAAGCCGGAGCTTTCGGAAAAGGCGCGGACCGTTTCCGCCGCCATCCGCAACGCCATCGACAATCCGGACGAGCGCCGCGAATACGAGAAGTCGGCAAAGCTCGCGCTGGGAGAGCTGCAGCAGGAGCAGCAGAGACTGGCCGGGGTGACGCTGCGCCAGCCTGTTGTCGAGCCGACCGGACGCGACCCGACTGAGCGGCTGGCCGGTATGGGGCAGCTCCTTCTCGACGTGCGGGGCGAGACGGACGCGGGCGTACGCTCGGAAGGCTTCACGATACTGGAAGACAGCGTCCGCGCGTCGAGCGAAGAGCTCGGCTTGCGCAAGGGTGAGCGCGAGGGCCTGCTGCGCAGCATAACCGATGCGAAGAAGTCGCTGGAGAGCGAGCCTGACGCGGAAACCGAAGCGACGGCGCTACATGTGATGGCGGATGTCGTGGGCCGGCTGTCGGACAAGGCCGCCAGTCTGCCGGAGGCTTCGGCTAAGGCCGGCGCCATCGGCGTGCTGAACGGGGCCGTTGTCCGCGCGCTCGACCCTAAGGGCGATCCGGAGTCCCGGATCAACGCCACGCGTCGGTACGTCAATGCCAATCGCGGAAAGATCGCCGCGCCGACGGCGGAGATGATCGTCACTGCAGCCGATCCTGCTGGTGCCTTGACCAATGCCCGCGCTGCCCTGTCCAGCCTGACCAAGGTCCGCACGCCGTTTCTGCCGCCGATCCTGCCGGGCCCGCGGGTGCGGGCGCACCCCGCCGACGGCCTGTTCGCGGCCGGCGTGCAGACGCGGCTGGCCATCGCCCGCAACCGCGTTGAGAGCGCGCGCATGGGCACGTCCGTCACGGATCAGACGGGGCATGCGACGGCACCGATCACGAACCAGGCCAGGCCCGCGCTCGCCATTGAGGGCAATCGCGTAGTCGCCGCGGCGATCGCCGGCATCGACCTGCGGCCCGGCAGCGATGTCGTGGCGTCGGTGCGCGAGAACCACATCCTCGGCTGCTGCGGGACGGCCGATCCGGATCTGACCGATATCGGCCAGGCGGCCATCGCCATCACCGGCGGCGGTCAGCTGAGCGTGGCCGGCAACCGCCTGCACGATAACGGCAATTCGCGCCGCCTGTCGCTGCTGCATGAAATCGTGGTGGACTGGCGCGGCGACGCCACGGTGCAGGACAACCGCGTGCGGCATGCGGGCGGCGGCGCCGGCGGCGCCGGGCTGTTGCTGCAGTTCGACACGGTCGATGCCGCGCTGGTGAGCCGTCTCTGCCGCGACCCGGCATTGGAGGTCGAGCCGCCGCCGGACCGCCCGGTGATCAAGCCGTACGACAAGGAGGAGAGCCCGCCGGTCAAGATCGACGATCTGTTCTCGGCCGGCCTTTCCGGTCAGACCGGCCTCGTCGCCGGCTCGCAGGCGTTCCGCGTTGGCGGATTCCAACTGGCCGCGGCGGTGGAGCCGCCAAAGTTCTCCGTGCTGACCGATACGCTGCCGACGGCCGTGGCGCCGACGGCCGCGATTGCATCGGCCGACACCTGGGTGGCACGGACAACCTTCCCGGCCCACAATTCGCTGTTCGATTTCCTGGTGCGGCCGCCGATTATCATCCTGCCGCCGATCTTCCGGCCCCGCCGCGCGGTCAACATTTCGGGCAATGACGTGGTCGCCAACGGGCCCGCGCTGCTGCTGTTGTCGCAACCCTTCGCCCGCGTCTCAGCCACCGTTGTGGGCAATGAGCTGGAATCGACGGCCGACACCGGTGCTGTCTATCTGCGCCATGTCGACACCGCGGTCCTGTCTTCGAACCGCTGCGAATGCCTGCGCGCCATCAATGTTGCCGTGATCCGCAGCGGGCAGTCGCTGGTGACGGCATCGGTGAATGCGGTTCTCGGCACCGTCCCACCGCCGCCGCCGCCCCCGCCGCTTCGGCCGCGCGTGCCGGACCTGACCAAGCCGGGCGACATTCGTCTGGCGGTCGATCTGGGGTCGGGGTCAGCGTTGTCCGTCAAGCTGGACAACGCAGCAGTGCTGCAAGAGATCGAAAAGCGCCGCGACACCACGTTCAGGACCACGGTCGACACGGCCCAGACGAGCTTCGAGTTCGTTGCCGCCAAATCGGAGCTGACGACCGACACGTCTGCCGCGGCTGTCCTCAAATCGGCCGTGCTGGGCGACCAGCTGAAGCTGTCCGACGGTCTGACCGGCATCCAATTGGTCAAGTCGGTGCCGGCCGAGCGTTTCGCCCTGGCACCGACACCGCCGCCCCCGGCCACGGAGGCGCCACGCGAAGCACCGGAGGCGACCGAAGCGGACTCCGAAAAGGGTGTGTCTGTCGACCTTTCCACTGAAGCGATCGCGCTGGCGCTCGACAGCTCCAACAAGATCTTGACCCACCCGGACCTCACGGGCTCGGCGAAGCTCTACGGCATCGCGCGGCTGACCGGCCTCAGCGAGAACCAGGCTAAGACCATCGTGCAGTCGCAGCTCGTCTCCAGCGGCGGTGACGAGCAGGTGGCCCTGGTGCGGGGCATCGATGCGCTGACAGGTGTGAAGGCCGACCAGCCGACGGTCGCTGCCGCGGCGGCCAAACAGCCCAACGTGCTGGAAGAGATCGTCAGCGTTGCCCTCGCCGGAAAGGGCAACCTGATCCCCGACGAAGTGCGCCCACGCCCCCGTCCGTTGCCGCCGCCCGATCCGCGTGACCATTCGCTGGTTGTGATCGGCGGCAGCAAGGTCGGCGCCGTCGGCAACGCCACGACGGCCGGCGTGTACATCCATCCGGGCCCGGCGATCGTCGAGCTCAATCCCTAAAGCCCCGGAGTCCCCAGCCATGGCCCTGACACCGACCGACTTCACCGCGGCCCATCTCTTCCGGGCGACGTTGCCGGATGACACGCCGGACAGAGTGGTCGACGCGAAGGTGCATTATCAGCGCTCGATCGAGCGGGTCGACGACGCGATCAAGGTCTCCGAGCTGTGGGCCGGCCGCTTCCGCGTGGAACCGGAACCTGAGCAGCCGCAGACCCTGCAGGAACTGGTGCAGGCCGCCCGCCGCCGCCTGCGCAACGACCGCGTGACGCTGGATACGAACGAGCTGCAGATCCGGCGGGATCTGCTGCAACACATCCGCACCGGCCTCGATACATGAGCCTGCGCAGCCAGCTCGAAGCGTTTCCCCCGGACACGCGGCTGCTGGTGTTCACCACGCTCGGGCATGTCTATGTCGGCACGATCGCCGATATTCAGGAGGAGGCCCTGAGCCTGGCCCGCTACGACGGCTCGGCGACCATCGTGCTGAACCTGAACGACGTGTCCGGCGTGCGCGAGTACATCGAAGAGCCGGAGGTACGGCCGTGATCGAAGACCTGCTGCAGCAACTGCTGGAGCGCATGCAGAACCGGTATTACGGCAAGCACCGGGGCTATGTGCACGACGTGATCGATCCGGAGAACCGGGGCCGCATCCGGGCCATCGTGCCGCGGCTGCTGGGCGAAGACACGCCGACCGGCTGGGCCATGCCCTCCTCACCCTATGCCGGCCCGGACCAGGGTCTGTTCACGGTACCCGATCTTGGCGCCGGCGTGTGGATCGAGTTCGAGGAAGGCGATCTCTCCAAACCGATCTGGAGCGGCATGTGGTGGGGATCGCCCCAGGCTGCTGATGTCGGCACGCCGGACAGCACGGCGCGGGCGGCAGCGCCGCAGGCGGAACAAGTGGCGCCCGACGGCGCCCGGGGCTGGACCGCGCCCGACCGCACGCCGGAGACGCCGCAGCACGAGTATCCCAGGCAATCGCCCGCCCCGAAGGTGCGCATCCTGAAATCGGCGTCGGGCCATCACATCGTGCTGGACGACCGGCCGGACTATGAGCGGATCGAGATCCACGACAGCAAGGGCAACCGGCTGATCCTGAGTGCCGAGGGCCTGGACCGCATCATGAGCAACGAGCGGACCTTGAACAAAGGCGCCCGTTCCGCCCAGGTGCGCGGTGACGACAAGCTTGATGTGGCGGGCCGCCAAACCGAGACAGTGGGAAGCGAGGCGACGCGGACGGTCGGCGGCGACGCCACCGTCACCATCGGCGGCAATCTGACCGAGTCGGTGGGCGGCAGCTATTCGCGCGCAATCGACCATAGCGGCGTCACCCTGACGATGACCGGTGCGATGACCGAGACGATCCGGGGGGCCAGCAACCGCACGGTCGACGGTGCGGGTCAGGAGACGTACGCCAGCGGGTACGGGCTGAGCAGCGGCGGCGGCGTCAACATCACCTCGGCCAGCGCGGTCAAGATCGCTGCGGGTTTGCCGGATCTGTCGCTGAGTGCCTTTTCTGTCGACGCACTGGCCGGCAATCTGTCGATGAACACCAAGCTGGGACTGATGCAGTTGGGCGGGCCGTTGGCGGCCTCACCCTTGATGTTGGGCGATGGGGCTTTCGTCCATTTCACCATGCTGGCGCTGATCCTGAAGGCCGTGAACCCGCTGACCGTGGCGGGCTATGGGCCGGCGCTGGACGTCTGGGCGGCGATGACGCCGGCCTTGGACCTTTCTTATTTCGGCTTCGTAAAGCGGTTCCCTGTCGGCTAGGGGGCGGAGGAAGAAGGACCCATGACCACCGAAACACGCTGGCAGCAGCTGGATCTCTCCAACCTGCAGGACCGCCTGGAACAGGCAAAACGGCTTTTGGAACAGGCCGCCCTTCTGGCCGCCACGCGCGACGGCGACCGGGTGTCGGCCCTGGCGGACCTTCACCGGCAGATCGCGGAGGATCAACGTGGCGACCCGCAGCGGCAACGCTATCGGTGACCTCTACGCCCTTCTGGCGGAACGCTGCCCGGAGGTTGCGGCCAAGCTGCTGAACGCCGAGGGCCTGGCCAAGGTTCTGGCCGGCGGCGACGGTGATGGTGTGGGAACGGGCGACGGCGCCGGTGACGGCGGCGCGATCCCGCCCGGGGCCGTCACCGTCGAAGAGGTGCTGGCGGCGCTGGCAGAGTCGGGGCCGCGCTGGCACAGCCTGACGCTGGGGCAGATCCCCGGCGTCAACGAGTTCGTCACCATCGCCAAGGCGCCGCTTGAGGTGATCGCGGCGGTGCTGAAGATCGTCGCCGGCATCCTGGAGGTCATTTCCAAGTTCCTGCTGGCGTTTCCGGACCCGTTTCGGGCGCTGATCCTGGCCGCCTACACGCTGTTGAAAGAGATCGTCGACGATTTCCTGAATTCCGGTGCTTACGTCTATTATGACGCCCCGGGCATCCTCTCGAACATCGCGACGCTGGAGGAGATGGGGGCCAAGATCCCGGAGCCGCCGAAATGGCTCGCCGGTGACGCCCCGGCGCCGCCGAAGCCGCCCGCCGACGGCTTTCAGCATTGGGCTTACCGGTTCGAGCGGTCGTTCGACGATCCCGGCGACGAGTTCCGGCCCACCTTCTCCGACGGCGCACCGGTGCAGGCGCTGTTCATCGTTGCCACCGCGCCGCAGCTTGTGAACGTCCTGAAGATCCTGCCGCTGTTGGAAAAGCTAATCGATCTGACGGCCTTCAAGAAGGCCTTCGAGGATTTCGAGCTGCTGGCCGACGACCAGGATCGTGCGCAGCTGCGGGCCAACTCCACTGCGCCGGACTGGCGGGCCTGGCGTCTTCGGGATATCGGGCCGCCGGACTACCCGTTGCGGAAGCTCGAGAAGATCCCGGAATACCTGAAGACCCTGCTGCTGGCGGTCGACAACATCATCGATCTGATCAAGAAGCTTGTGGCGGCGATCCAGAGCAAGGTCGAGCTGCTGCTGGAACTGGTTGCCATCATCCAGGCCGTCATCGACCTCATCAAGGCGCTGTCGGCCACCGGCCTGCATGCGCTTGCCGTGACCACGGATGAAGGCGTGAAGGGGCTGAAGAAGGCCTTCCTGGAAGCGGAGAACCGCCCCAACACCGACGCCGAGGGCAATGTGTTGACGGCCAACGCCATCGTCGGCGTCTGTCTGTTGCAGGGCACCACCAACGTGCTGCCGATCTGGGCCCTGCTGGGCGAGGGCAAGTCGTTCGAAGAGGCGTATCAGGGTGCCTACGAAGACTGGAAGGCGCTCGGCGAACAGGGCCTGCAGGCGCTGAAGGACACAAAGGCGCTTGCCGTCGAGACGTTCGAAGGCGAGCAGCTGGGGACGGACACCTCCGTCGATCTCGGCATCGAGGGGCTGTGGGGCGAGTTCAGCGACACCTACAATGAGCAGAAAGACGCCACCCTGCAGGCACTGGGGATCTCCGAGGAAGAAGCGGACGAAAAGGCACGGTCCGGCCGCAATACGCTGATCGCCGGCTTGGAACAGGCTGCCGCGGAGGGCACGCCGCTGGACCCGCGCGTGCTGGGCCAGATCGAGGCGACCCGGCGCGCACGGCGGCGTGGCAGCCGGTCGCTTGCCATGGCCTATGGTCGCAAGCCGAAGCCATCGGGCGGCTCGCAATGAGGAACGCCCGCAACCTGGCCGGCGAGATCGATCTCTGGAAGGTCGCATGGCAGCAGATCGAAACCTTCGTCGACCGCATCGAGGGTGCGAAGGATCAGGACGCCGCCCCTCTTCGCAAGCTCGACGCGCTGCTGCGCGCTGCGCGTGCCGTGGAGCACCAGCGCACACTACGCAACGAGACGGTGCCGCTCAGCGACCCGGTTATCGACGCCCTGCCGACGGGGCTGTCAGCCACCGATGCTTGGTTGGTCGACTATCGGCAATGGCGGCTGCCGGGCCTGGACGAATGTGAGCTGGCGGCGGCCAATCTGCTGATGGACAGCGCCAACGAAGACAAGCCGCTGACCGATACGATCCGGCTGCCGCCCCTCACCGACCTCTTCCAGATCCGTGTTGAGGAGAGCGATCCGCGCTTTGCCGGATCCACGGACGGTCTCGTTACGCTGCAGGTGCCCAGCTATCCGGGCGCCGATACCGGCAGCCCGATCAACGGATCGCCGATCGCCTTCGAGGTTGACGTTGAAGAGGAAGACCCGGTGAATTCCGGCGGCGGCGAGGCGGCCACGGCCAGTGCCTTCCCGCGAGTCCGCCGCAAGATGGCGACGCTGGACGAGATCGACCATGACGAGGCGATCCTGTCCTGGTCGGCCCTCTGCACCAACCGCCGGGCACTGGCGACCGCCACCCCGGCTGAGGTGCAGTTCGTCGGCCCCGCGGGGGAGGTTACCTGGAAGGCGTCATACGATCCTGAGGCCCGGCACATCATCGCCCATGTCCGGGCGAATACGGTGCCGACCGTGCCGGTCACCCGGCTGTTGGAGATCCAGCAGGCGGCCGCAGCCGCCGCGGCGACGGTCGGCGACGATGCCGCGGACTTGCGCATAGCAGCTGAGGTGATCGAGGAGGAAGGGGCGAGTGCCAGCGATCTGCCGGGCCAGCTCTCGGCGGCAGCCGACACGCTGGGCGCTGCTCCGGCCGCCTTCGCCGGCCTAGCCTCCGCAGCCGGGGCCCTGTTGGCGCAGGTTCTTACGCCCCCGCTGGGCGGGCTGATCACTGCGGCGCAGATGTCCCAGCGGCTGGCGCTTGCCGATCTTCTGGAGCAGCAGCTGAATGCGCTGCCCGGTGTCCTGGCGACACCGACGCTGTTTTCCCAGCGGATCGAAGACGGCGTCCTGGCGACGGATCTTGGCGACGCCATGCAGGCGCGACTGGCCTATCCCGACGGAACGCTGCGGGTCGTCCGCGCGCTGGAGCTGGCGCTGCTAGCGACCTGGCCGGTACGCGTTCGCTGGTTTCGGGCCCGCCACAAGTTCTTCCTGTCACCGCTGTTCGCCCGCTTCCGGGCACCCTTCCTGGCCGGGCTTGCGGCGCTGATCAAAGGCGGCGATACCGGCCTGCCGGTGGACGGGCTGAGCGTGGCGGTTCAGGCGCCAGTGGGTGGCGAGACGCTGGCGACCGCGCAGCCGGCATCCCTGTTGCCCGCGCTGGCGCCAATCGAGGCCGGCCATGTGGGCATCCTTGCCGCTGAACGACCCGTAGCCGCCATCGTATTGGGCGTTCAGGCGGGCGCCCAATCGGTGGAACTGAAGGTGTCACCCTTGCGCGTCTCCGTCGCGTCGGAGCCCGATGTGCCGGGATCGCCCGGCATCGTGGCCGGTGGCCAGCCGGTGTTGACGGAGGCGGACGGCCTGACGAGTGCGGAGCTGCGGCGTGGCGAGCCTGACGAAGGCCCGGCCGGCGAAGGCCTGGTGCAGGAGACCGTGGCCCTCTGGTCGAAGCTGAGCCTGCTGTTCGGCTGGCTTGCGGTGGAACAGTCCCTGCGCAACGACACGACGTTGACGGCCAGCGCCTTCTCAAACCGGCTGCTGCCCGACCCGTCCAATGCTCCGCTACGCAACCTGGCGCTCCACGGCGAAGTTCCGGCGCTCGCCACCAGCCTGGTCATCCAGGGGGCGCCGGACGCCTATTGGGACCGCGATGTTCAGCCGCCAGAACCGCTAGTAGCCCGGCCGGGCGAGATCATTCTGCTGCGCGGCCGTGCGGAACCGAAGGAAGGCCAAGCCCAGGGACCGATGGTGCAGGCGGCGGTGGAGGTGGAGATGGCGTTCCGCACCACCGGGGCCATGCTGGCGCGTGTCGACACCAGCCAATCCGGCAAGCTGGCCACCACGCCGCCACCGCAGGACGAAACCGGCGCCTGCATGCTGGTCTGCGGTCCGGAAGAAGATATCATCATGGTCGTCCTGCGCCGGTCATGGCAGCGCAGCAAGTTGGTGTCCGACATCACGCTGCGCCGTGATTTCTCCGGCTTTGACCTGCCCAACCTGGCGACGGGCAAGCTGCTGCCGGTCGATTTCGTGGAACAGGTTCTCGATCCGGAGGCTCCGATTTCCGACAACGGCATCGACCGGCACGACGAATTCCGTGCCGCGATGGACGTCTTCTCGGCCTGGATGCAGTACGCGCGGCAATGAGCAAGGATCGACGCGACGACCTCTATTGCCTGGCGACGTTGCTCGCCGAGATCGACCGCGTGCTGCATCCGCTCGATCGCGGGGGCCTTGGTGGCGCCCGCATTCAACCCTCCATCCCACCGCCGCTACCGCCGACCGGCACGATTGGAGGTGCAGCGGGGGGCGGCCGATCGTCACCCGAGCCGGGCAGGCTGGCACGGAGCAGCGCGTTCGGTGCGTCCCAGTCACCTTCTCGTGCGCACCAGCAGCGATCTGCTGCCTCGTACGACAGCCGCGATCCCGCATCCCCCGCCGTGGACCGCCGCCGGCCGGTCGATCGACCGTGGATCGAGCGACCGCCCGCCGAAAATCGTGAGGACAGGCCACAGGGTTCGGATGCCCCAGCGTCCCGCCGGCAAGCGCCACCAGAGCAGGCGCCGCACGCGCGCACATCGAAGTTATCGGGGGAGACGCAGGACAGTCCGCCTGCGCAGACCCGTGCGCACCCGTCCCGGCCTGACCGCGAAACCTCGGCGCCTGAGACTGTGCCGACCGCGACCGATGGACGGCCCGTATCCCCGCCCCGCCCCCGTCAGCGATCCGGTCGCGCAGCCGAAGACGCACCGCTTTCGCAGAAGCGTGGGCAGGACGATCCGGCGGACGTGACGCGGGTTGCTGCCCCTGGGCGCGATGTCGCTGCCCGTGGACGCGATGTTGATCGGCCAGGTTTCGAGACGCTCCCTACTCCTAGTCGGCGTCCGCTGATCGCGAGTGCCGAGACTAGAGACCGGCACGATAGGGTTTCCGGACCGCCAACACCCCATGGGCCACGGACACGCGTCGATCCCGAGACGTCGGCAGCGGCTCCGTCCGGCGAGACCCCTGCCGAGCAGCCACGTCGCCCAGAGACTCCGCCAAGCCGGGTCTCATCCGATCGTTCCCGCCCGCCTGAACCGCATTCGCCCTCGGCCGAAGCACCACAGAGCCAGGTCCGCCCGGAGCCGACCGTCCAGGCTGCCATTCGCGTTCCCCCGCCCGCGCGGCCGGACGCAGCAACACCGATTCTGCCGCGTTCGCGCACCCCCACCCTGCCGGACGCACCGCAGGGGGAACGGCTCACCGCTTTCGAAGGACGGCCGCCGGTGAGCGGCGAAGTGCCGGCGGGATCGGGACAGATCGATATCACGATCGATGCATCCGATCTGGCCGGACCATCCCGGAACAAGATCGCAGCCACCAGACCACCTGACTTGGATGTGGCAGACGAGGAGGAAGACAACCAGAACGAGGTCTGGGTCACCGACGATGGCGAGCCCGTCGACTGGCGCGGGTTCGCCTTGCGCGGGCGCACCTTAGGATCTCTCCGTGCGGCGGCTTTGGCGCGCGTGGATCGGCGGATCAAGGTACGCTTTCTCGACCGGACGCTCAGGCGCCTGACATGACCGCCTTTCCGCCCCGACAGA
>JANQQD010000337.1 GCA_028285185.1 Anaerolineae bacterium
TCGTCGGCATTCGAACGATGTGCCATGCCATAGCGAGATTGGTGCTGCGGTGATGCGTTCCCAACTCGTTGCCTGCTTCAACGCAGGACGTTGCAGAACCCGACCGAGGGCCAGTCTACTCCCTGCACCCGATGTTCGCCATCAGCGTTGGTGTGAGATCCAGCGTAGGGCATCTTGTGGAAAATCGCACGTTCCGCCAAGTGCTGTCGCTGCATGAGATGGGGAAGATGCAGCCAGAGCGCAGACTTCAACTCGGATTTCAAACCTGCTTCGCGCGCCCCTACTCGCACGCGGTATCGGCCTCCCAGACGTCGCTGACATAGGTTTCGACGCAGTCGTCCTCGCTCTCGGCCTCAGCACTGCCAGGGCCGGCCAAGGGCCTGCGCCCGTCGAAGTTGACCGGGGGGCCGGGCCGGCCGCCGGCCGCTGGCGGCGGTCCACCTGAGCCGCTCGGCGGACCGCCGGTCCGGCGCGGCGGCGGTCCATCCGGGCCGCCCGGCGGACCACCGGCCGCCGGCGACAGCCCGCCCGGGCCGCTCACGCCGCCGATGCTGAAGCCATCGCCGAATACGTTGATCTGGAACGGTGCGCCCCGCTCATTGGTGAAGAACGCAGCACCGCCGGGATCGCGGCTGCGGCTTCGCGCAGGCGGGATCTCGTCCAGCAGGGTTTCCACGTCCGTCGGCAGGGCGGGGGCATCCGGCGGCGGGGGCGGCGCTGTCGGTGCAAAGGGCAGCGTGTAATAGGCGAAATTGCCGGCCACCAGGGCGCTGCCCGCGACGGGGTTCAGGGGGTCATAGGGGCCGAGTTCGAAGGCGAACGCTCCCTGATCGTTCGGCACCCGCGGCGCCCCGTGTGCAACGCCGTTCAAGCGCGCCGCCGGATCCACCGCATCGCCGGCTGGCGACTCCACATAGATCCGCAATTCGTCCGTCGGCGCGCTGTTGAACGCGCTGGCGGCATCGGCCGCCAGCAATGCGCCAGCGCCGATGATGGTGTCGCCGCCCCCATAGGTCCCGTCGTCGTCGATCAGATGCCCGATGAAGGCGTTGGCGAGCGTCGCCTCGCTGCCGACGGGCACGAGCACGTTGCCGCTCACCGTGTTGCCGGCGTCCCCGTCGCCGGGCTCGTCACCATGGCCGATCAGGGCATACTGGTCGGCTGCGTCCTGGCCCGTCAGCGTCAGATTCGCAAGCACGGTCACGTCGACCGCGCCGCTGTGGTTGCCGTCGGCATCCCATCCCCCGTGGCCGAGCTGGGCGTAGGCCTGCGGATCGGTTCCGCCGGCGAAGGCCACATCGCGGGCCTGTGTGACCGTGATCGTGCCGCTGTGATCGCCGTTGGCCAACCGGCCTCCGTGGCCGAGCTGCGCGTAGGCGCCTTCACCGCCGCCGGTGAAGGCCAGGTTGCCGGCGCGGGTGATCACGATGTTGCCGCTGTGACTGCCGTCGGCGGTGTTTCCTCCATGGCCGAGCTGCGCGTAGGCGCCTTCGCCGGTGCCGCCGGTGAAGGTCAGGTCGATGGCCTGGTCGATCCTGATCTCGCCACCATGACTGGCGTCGGCGGAATTGCCCCCGTGGCCAAGCTGGGCGTAGCCGCGCGGGCCGGCGCCGCCGGTGAATGTCAGGTCACCGGCCCGCTCAATCGTGATCGCGCCCCCATGACTGCCGTCCGCATTGTTTCCGCCGTGGCCGAGCTGGGCGTAGTTGCCGCCGGTGGCGGTGAAGATGATGTCGTTGGCCACGGCGATCGTGATGCTGCCGGTGTAGTTGCCGTCCGCCTCGACGCCGGGATTCAGGTCGCGGCCGCCGTGGCCGATCTGGACGTAGCTGTTCGGCCGGCTGCCCGCGGTGGCGGTCAGATTGCCAGGGGTGCCGTCGCCGTCGCTGAGCGCAATCGTGATCGCGCCGCCGATGTCGAAGCCGGCCGAGCCCGGGTCCCGGAAGCCGGCCTGGGCGAAGCCGCGGTCCGCCGTACTGCTGCCCCGCAGCCTCATCGCCGCGGCGGCGAAATTGCTGGCGCCGAAGCGGGAGCCGACGGCGATGCCG
>JANQQD010000246.1 GCA_028285185.1 Anaerolineae bacterium
TTTCTGGATATCGTGCGGGACGATCACCAGGTTGAACGCGTACGTTAGGGCGGGAGTTCCCTGCACGAGAACTGCCTTGATGTCCTCCCAAGGAACAAAATCGGGCTCATCTTCTGGCGCGGAATACCAGAGCCCTGTCTCGAAGACAACGAGTGTGTTTCCTTCCCGACTCCTGAAGCAGTAGAAGATAATTGCAGACAGTAAGAAAACTGAAAAGAGTAATCCGAAGGCAGCTTCAAATAAGCTGATATTATTCTTGCATACTATAATGATTATCAGAGCGATACAGAAGAATAGGCCGATGCCAACGGCCCAAGGATTGAATGGGGCGTGGCCGACAACATGGATTTCTTTGCCAAGAGCGGAGTTCCCAATCGGCACTGACCAAGAACCTTCCATTGCATGCCCGACCGGCAAGAGGGATGTCTTGGGAGGTTGGGCAGCCCCTCAAACGGGCAAGATGACCGTTGACTGAGCCATCTCGGAGCTCTTGTGGCGTGACATCCTGGCTCAGCAAAGTTGAAGCTGGCGGCGCGCCGCCGCTGACCCACCAGCCAACGAGGCGTCAGCATAGTGGAACGAGGTTGATCTCCGCTTAATGCGCGCGGGCGAAGAACCGGCGCCGTGCACACTCCCGAATTTGACCCCGAATGCGCGCCGCTGAGGAACGGTGTCAGCAGGGCCGAAGGCATCTGGCCCCGCAACGCCGGCGGCACAAGGCAGCGCCAAGAGTGGGGCAGATCCGGCCGAAGGCGGGAAACCGATGACATGGGGTCGAGTGCCCGTATCACGCCGCCCGCATCGCTCGGGTTGTCTAAGGGGGCTCGCCGGCCGGCCGTATGGGCCCTATTTCCGCCAGGGTGTGGCCGGCCGCGAATGCGTGGCCGGGAAGAAGGCCGGAGAAACAAGGATGGATTGGGACCGTCTGTCGGAACAGGTTGACGGCTATTGCGAGCGCACAGACTTCGCCTTCTGGTCGGAGCCGGTGAATGCCGTCACCAACCTGGCCTTCCTGATAGCGGCAGCGCTGGCGCTGGCGGTCGCCGTCCGGCGCGGCCGGCACACCGACTGGGCCGTGGCCGTGCTGGTGGGGCTGGTCGCCATCATCGGCATCGGGTCGTTCCTGTTCCACACCTTCGCCACCCGCTGGGCCGGCGCGGCCGACAGCATCCCGATCCTGCTGTTCATCCTGGCCTATCTGGCGATCGCGTTCGGCCGGCTGTTCGCAAAGCCCTGGTGGCTGGCGGGCCTGGCCACGGTCGCGTTCCTGCCGGCCTCTGCCGGGATCATCTGGGCGGTGAACCAGCTGCCGTTCAACCCGCTGGGCAGCTCCGTCGGCTATCTGCCGGCGTTCCTGGCGCTGGTCGGCTTCGCCGTTTGGGCGGGCGCACAGCGCCGGCCCGTCGCCCCCTGGCTGCTGGGCGCCGCGGGGCTGTTCGCGCTCTCTCTCACCTTCCGTACGATCGACATCCCCCTCTGCGACGGCTTCCCTCTCGGCACGCATTTTCTATGGCACGTGCTGAACGGCACGCTGCTTGGCCTGCTGGTGATCGCCGTGGTCCGGCACGGCGCACCGCAACACCGCTGACCGGCATGGGCCACGCGGGCATGCGTAGCGCCACCGCGACAGCGCGGCTGCACGGCCCAACACCGCAGGCCTGCGGCGATTTGGACATCCTGTTTCGTACCGTGCCACTTGCCCTGGACGCTGGCGTTCGGGGCCTTATCTGCAAACTGCGCGTGTAAAAGGGCGCTCTCATCACCCTGTGGCGTCCGCCGAACGAGCCGGACGCTCAATCAATGTGCGGGCGTATGTCAGAAACCATGGACGACAGCAATGAGCGGCATCCCGTGCGATCGCCGCGGGCAGGCAGCGCGTATGCTCGCGCCGCGCAGATCTTTCCGGTGCTCAGCGACGAGCAGATCGATCGGTGCCTGGCCTTGGGCAGACGGGAACGTCTGCCGAAGGGGGGGGTTCTCTTCCGCAGGGGGGAGCGGACGGTCGACTGC
>JANQQD010000248.1 GCA_028285185.1 Anaerolineae bacterium
CGCGAGACCTTGAGCTGACCGGACGACGGAGCCGCCAGCCGTGCAGGGAGAATTCCAGCGCGAGATCGTGCTTGCCCGCGGTCTGATCGACGAAACCGGCGCCCGTCACCGGCGCGCGTTGCTGCGGCCCCTGACCGGGTGGCAGGAAGCCGCGCTGGGCACGGCAGCAGGCGGCGTCGATGGCGTGACCGCCGACGGCATGCTTGCATCCTGTCTGGAGCGCCTGGGCGGCTATCGCGACGTGACGCCAGAACATGCGGAAGCCCTGTCCCTCGGCGACCGCGCGCGCATCGCCCTGGCGTTGAGCGCCATGATGTTCGGGGAGCGCGTGTATCTGACGCTGCCCTGCCCCAACCCCGCCTGCGGCGAACTGGCGGACATGGCCGTGTCGATCGATGAGATCCTGGGCACAGCCGGCGAGGCGGAGCCCGAATGGCTGGAAGCCGGGACCCCCGACGGCCGGGCCCGGTTCCGTCCGCCCACGGGTGCCGACAAACACGCGGTCGCGGGGCGGGAGCCGGCCGGGCCGGCGCACCAGCGCGACGCGGCACTGTGGTGCCGCATCGTTGCGCGTGTCGGCGAGCGCGGCCCCCTGACGCCGGAAGACTGGTTGGCGCTGGCGCCGGCCAGCCGTCAGGCGATCGCACTCGCCCTGGCGCGGTCCGGCACAGCGCCGGAGCTGTTCTTCGCGTCGCGCTGCCCCAGTTGTTCGGCGTGGCTGGAGGTGGATCTGGACCCCCTCGATCTCCTGACCCGGCAGTTCCGGCTGGGGGCTGACCGTCTGCTCGCCGAGGTGCACAGCCTCGCCTTCCATTACGGCTGGTCGGAAGACCAGATCCTGAGCCTGCCACGCGGCCGGCGCTGGCGCTATCTGGAGCTGCTGCAAAGCCAGCTCGAAGGGCGCCCGCTGCTCGGTACCTGGAGCTGACCGGTGCACGACGTAAGCCAACTCGGTCTCTCGCGCAGGGACCTTGAGTACCACCTTCGCTGGATGATGCGGCGGATGCCCAGCGATCCGTCGAAGATGGCTGAGTTCATCGGCCAGGTCGTCGTCACGCTGATCGAGAAGAACAACGCGGCAATCGCCAAATCGCTTGCCGAGCAGGATCGCGCCGACATGCCGGAGGCATCCTGACATGCCGATCAACCTGCTGCCCGAACTGATCGCGTTCGACCATCAGGTGGAACGCGGGAAGCTGGTGCGCATCTCGTCGGAATCGTCAGCGGACAACATTGTCGGGGACGTACTGGAGTTCCAGTACAACCCGGAGACGCTGACCCGAGCGCGAACCGGCAAATGGGAGGCGCGCAGGCGCAGGCGCGGCACCGTCGATTCGCCGCAGGAGATCCGCGGCCGCAGTGGCCAGGGCTCGTCCGCGCTGCAGGCCGAA
Organism: Anaerolineae bacterium; assembly: GCA_028285185.1. Lineage (GTDB taxonomy): Bacteria > Pseudomonadota > Alphaproteobacteria > DSM-16000 > Inquilinaceae > JACKIG01. The sequence goes on from JANQQD010000248.1 coordinate 1,392, forward strand.
TCCGAGACGGTCTCGCTGAAGATCAGCTTCGACGCCACCGAAGCGATCCTGGCGGGTCGCGACCCCGTGCCGGAAGAAGGCATCCTGCCGCAACTGGCATTCCTTGAGATGATCTCAGTCGGCAAGGACCAGGAGCGAGGACGGGGGCGCCAGCGCTCGCGGCGAGATTCGGCCAACCCCATTCGGCCCGACGAACTGCTGCTGATTCTGGGCAAGCGCGTCTTTCCCGCCGTGATGACGACTCTCACGATCACCGAGCAGAAGTTCAATCCCGCGCTCGTGCCGATCCGGGCGGAGGCCGACATCAAGCTGAACGTGCTGGAGCCGTCAGAGAGCGCCTACAACCAGTGGATCAAGTCGGCCTTCGACGAACTGCTGGCCGCCCGCCGGAGTGCGGCCGAACAGGCGACCTCCGTCACCCGGCAGACCGAGATCTCAGCCATCGCCGCTGCGCTCAGACCGGAGCAGAGCTCGCCCGGCTCTCCCGATACGGCGTAAGGACGGGAGGCGAAAGATCCATGACCGACCGTTCGTCCCGCCACGCCCAACTGTCCACCTATCGCCGGCAGGTGCCCGGCCGTGAGGCGGAGGCGGAGTTCTACCAGCCGCGCTTCCGCCGGCAGCCGGCACAGGATGTGTCGCACCGCGTCCAGGCGACGGAGCGGCTCGACCACATCGCCTTCCGCTACTTCGGCGATCCGCACGAGTATTGGCGGATCGCCGATGCCAATCCGGGAACGGATCTTGATGCCCTGGCGGAGCCCGGTCGGCTGCTCTCGATCCCGGAGAGGTCGTGATGCCCGAGCAGCGGCAGACGGGCTTGCGCATATGGCTCGGCGGCAAGCCGCTGGAGCGGCTGGGCGACTGGGTGCTGCAGCTTGAGGTCGAAGAGCGGTCGGACGAAGCGTCCACCTTCCGGATGACGGTGGACATGAGCCCCATCGAGGCGGAGGAAACCGGCGACTGGGACGTCATCGAGAACGGCGTCTTTGCGGAGCTCTATGCCGTTCCGCAGCTCTATCTGCTGCAGCGCGTGACCATCGAATTCAACCTGACGGCCGAGCAGGACGCCGAGCCGGAGATCGCGGCCACTGTGTTCGACGGTTACGTCACGGCGGTCGAACCGGTGTTCGGTGAGGCTCGCGTGCCGGATTCCAAGCTGGTGCTGTCCGGCATCGACGCGTCCTGCCTGATGCATTTCGAGACGGTAACGAAGGACTGGCACGGCAAGACCGATGCCGAGATCGCCAAAGAGATCTTCGGCAAATATGGATTCGCCTTCGACAGCGTAACGGTCGAAGACACCACACCGAACCGAGACTTCAGCCGTGCCAGCATGATCCAGCGCGGCACGGATGCGGAATTCCTGCGCATGCTGGCCCGCCGCAACGGCTTTGAGGTCTATGTCGAGCCGGCGGGCGGCGAGGTCGAGCCGGGCGCCCATCCGGGCACGACCGTGAAAGCGTACTTCCGCTCGCCGCGTCTGGACGAACCGAAGGTCCAGCCCGAGTTGACGCTGTTCCCGCGCGATGCGCCGACGCTGATCGAGTTCCGCGCCCGGTGGGAGAGCCACCAGCCGACCCGCATCCGCGGCTGGCAAATCGAAGAGACGACACGCAAAATCCAACGCACGGATATCGAAGAGCCCGGCTACGAGCGCCTGGGCGAATACGGCCGCGCGCAGATCCTCGACAAGCGGCTGGGGGAGATCTTCGGCAAGGGTACACGGCCGGAGCCGGCGGACATCCAGTCCATGGACGTTCCGCACGACGATCTGGACCTCACGCACCTTGCCCGTGCTGACTACCGTCAGGCGGACTGGTTCGTGGTCGGCACCGGTACCGTGCGGTCTGAGCTCTACCCCGAGATCGTGCGCTCGCGCCGGCCCATCAAGCTGAAGGGGGCGGGCCACCTGCTCGACGGCCGCTGGTACATGCTGGCGGTGCGCCACCGCTGGGGCGTCGATATCGACCAGCCGGAGGAAGAGCCTGTCATCCGCCGGTACGAGCCCGACGTGACCATGGTGCGCAACGCGCTGGGGGGCGTCGGCTGATGACCCAGGCGCTGCGCTTCCCCTTCCAGATCAGCGACCGTGGCGTCGCCGCAACGGCGGGCCGTCTCGACATCATCCGCCACCAGCTTGAACAACTGCTATTCACGATCCCGGGCGAGCGGGTCAACCGGCCCAATTTCGGCTGCGGCGTCCAGCGCCTCGTGTTCGCCGGGGCGACGACGGAGGCGATCCGGGCTGCGGAATACACCATCTCCACCGCCATCCGCCGCCATATGTCCGAGCTGGTTACGCTCGATGCCGTGCGGGTGACGGTCGACGACACCTTGATGCTGATCGACATCCTCTACACGCTGGTGGAAACGGGCGACGAGCTGGCCGTCTCGTTCGACCAGCCGCTGGAGGCGGTGGCGTGAGCGCCCGCATGCTCGACGGGCAAGACCTCGGCGCCGCCTTCGCCGCAGCGCAGGTGGATCTGCTGGCCGCACCGGCCGGAACCGCGGCGACCTGGGCGCTTCCGCCCGGCGAATTCGCGCTGGCGGGCCCCTTGCGGTTCGGCGCACCGGACCGGTCGCTGAAGATCGAAGCGGCCGGGACGCGCCTTGCCATCGATCTCGGCCCTGTCCGCGACGGCACGCCGGCGCTGTTGGTGGAGGGGATCGACGTCACGCTGACGGGGGTGACGGTCGCCGTGACGGCCCAGCGCCAGGCGGTGGCCTTGAGCCTGCGGGGCAGCGGTGTGGCGACGGGCCTGCAGCTTGCCGTCGATGGTGCCGTCGGCGCCGGTCTGGTTGGCTTGGCGGCGGAGGCACCGATTGTCCGGCTGCGCGATGCGGCCGTTGCTGACCTGAGGTCGCTGTCCGGCGTCACCACCGGCATCCGTGTGCGGGCCGGCACCGAAGCCGACCTGCTAGATCTGCAAGCGCGGCTGCTGCGGGGCGAGACCGTCACAGGTATCCGTGTGGAGGCGCCGGCCGGAAGCTTGAGCGACGCGCAGGTGGAAGACATTGCCGCCCGTGTGGGTCAGGCGGTGGGCCTGCGTGTGTCGGCCGGCGTTCAGACGGAACGTGTGCAGGTGATCCGGCCCCTGACATCGTCGGACGCCATCTCCATCGCGTCAGTGGATTTGCGGGCCATGCTGGAAGCGGCCCAGGCCGGGCTAGCGGCCCTGCCGACCGGCAGCGCGGAAACCTGGGTGCTGCCGGGCGGCACACATGCGCTGACCGCCGGCCTGCCGCGTCTTGGCGTCGAGGGTGTCTCGCTGACGGTGCGCGGCGCCGCGGCGCCGGAAGCGGCCACCGTGCTGACCTTTGAAGACGGCGGACCGATCGCCGGCGACCTGTTGGCGATGGAGGTGATTGGCACCGATGTCTCTGTTGCCTCTCTGGCGATCCGCGCCCGCGCCAACGGCGAACTGACGACCCTGCGGCTGCAGGCGGATCGGCGCGTGTCGGCACATGACCTGCGGTTTGACACGCTGCGCGGCGCTGCCGCCACGGGGCTGCTGGTCGATGCTCCGGCAGCGACCGTCGAAGTCGTCGGGGTCGATGCGCAAGACGTAGACGCGGTCGGTGGAGCGGCCGTCGGCATCGATGTGTTGGGCCAACACGTCGTGCTCTCCCGCCTCGCTGCGGCCGATATCGATGCAACCGACAGCGCGCGCGGCATTGCCGCGACCGCTCTGTCGTCACTGGCAGCGACATCGGTGCGCGCCGACCGGATCGAAGGGGCGACGGCCGAAGGGCTTCGCCTGCGCGCCATCGGGGCGACGGCCGAACTCTCCGCGCTCGACCTTCGGGCGCAGCAGGTGACCACGCCGGCCGGGGGCAGCGACGCCATCGGCGCCGTGCTGCTGTCCGGCGGCGATATCGAGATGCGCGGCTGTTCGGCCGAAGGCATCACGGGTGGGCGTGCCATCGGCATGCTCGCGGTGCCGGCGGGAGAACTCGACTGGCTGGCCGGCGATGTCCGCGAAATCCGCGCGACAGCTGACGGCGCGGCCGGTGCACGCATTCTCGCGATCCCATCGCCGCGGCGGGTCTCGGTGCAGGATGTGCAGTTCGAAGCCATCCGTGCCGCCACCGTCGGCACCGAGGCGCGACCTCCGGTGAGCTGGACCGACTGGATCGCCGACCCAACCGTCGCTGACGCGCTTGCGGAAGGTACCGAGGTTCCGGCACTGCCGGCGGCCGGCATGGCCAACCATGCCGAAGACACCGTGGGCCTGCACATCGCGGCCACCGTGACCGATGATGCCGTGTTTCTGGACACGAAGCCGGAACCGGGCGCGGTGTTCGCCGCCCAATGCATTCTGCGCCGCATCAGCGGCACGGCGGTGCAGATCGAGGGCGGCTTGCGTGACTGCGAGTTGCGCGGCAGCGAGGCGTGGACCTCCGTCCGCGGCGGCTGGATCGACGGCGAGCGGGTGCTGCTGGCGCAGCTCACCTGGCACCGCCATCACGGCGGGTTCGCGGTGGGCCCGAGCGAACTGACCGTGGCCAACAGCCTGTTCACCGGCGTCGGCACCGGCACGGCGCTGGAGTTGCAGCCGGGTGCGGAGCTGGCGCTGGCCGCCGCTGCCTATGTCGCCGGCGGCAGCATCCCGCTGCAGCCGGCACCGGAGCCGCTGCCCTATGTGCAGCCGGGGCCTGTCAGCGTCCCGCCATCCGTGCTGACCGGGGCCCTGGCGTTGGTGGCGGGCGTCGATCTCAGACTGCAGCCGGATGACCCGCTGCATGACACGGCCGAGCGCGTGCCGGGGGACCCGGCCGACACACCGCTGTTTGTTGGCGCCCACCCGCCGGACCGCGATGCCCGCTGCAGTTTCCGCGACCCTCTGCCGCCGCCGGCAGTGGACATGCCATCGCCGCTGGAGCCGAGCCCGGTGGTCGACTACCGCGCCCGCGATGCCCGCAGCCTGCTGGCCGTGATGATGGACCGGGCGCGCACAGTCCTGCCCACCTGGACCGAGCGCGGGCCGGCCGACATGACGACCATGATGATGGAGGTGCTGGCGAGCCGCCTGGACCACACGGCCTACCGCCAGGAAGCCGCTGTGGCCGAGGGCTATATCGGCACGGCGCTCGCCCGCCGGTCGGTGGAGGACCATGCCCGGCTGGTCGACTACGCGGCCGATCCGGGCCTCTCGGCAACGGCGATGGTCCGCTTCGACATCGACACCGAGGGGCAGGACGCGCTGGGCCTGACGCCGCGGTTCCAGGCCGGCGGGCGCCTGGTCATTCCGGCCGACATGCTGGTGGGAAACCCTGACGCGTTCGACGTATCGCTGATCTTCGCGACGGAAGACCCGCTGGCTTTCGACCCGGACCTGGCCGAGCTGGCGTTGGAAGAAGATATCGCGGCGGGCGCCACGTCCATGGTGCTGGCGGGCGACACGCCGGAGATCGAGATCGGCCGCTGGCTGGTCATCGTGCCCGACGATCCCGAGGCCCCAGGCCAGCCGGACCCGGACGGCCTCCGCCATGTGGTGCGGGTGACGCTGGTGGAGTTGGGAACCGACACCACCCGCATCTTCTGGGATCCGCGCCGCCCGGCCCGCCAGCGCTATGACCAGACATCGACGCGCGTGCTCGGCAACGTGGTCCCGGCGCATCACGGCGTGCCGTTGACACCTGTGTCCGCAAGCGGTGCCGCACCCGACGATCCCCTGGGACCCTGGCGCGAACTGATGCGGCTGACGGTCGACAACGCGCTCGGCGACGTGCAGGAAGTCGCGTTGCCGCTATCGCCAATCAGCGTCCAATCGTGCGGCTGGCCGCTGCCGGACGAGGGCGCCCGGCCGGGCCGGCCGCAAGTGGCGGTCAGCGTCGACGGATCGCCCTGGACCCAGGTCGACGATCTCTCGCTGGCGGGCCCCAGTGACCGCGTGTTCGCGCTGCGCCCCGGCCACCAGGGCGGCGCCAGCGTGCGGTTCGGCGACGGAGACAACGGGGCCGCGCTGCCGCGCCGTTCGGTTACCGTGGAACTGTCGTTGCGGATCGGCCTCGGCCGCCTAGGCAATGTCGGCACGGACGCCCTGACGCGCCTGGTTGCCTTCGGCGCCGGCGGCGATATCGGCGAGATCCTGCCCGATCAGACGGACCGGGACGACCTGATCCGCCGCCATCTCACCATCGGCAATCCCCTGCCGGCGCTGGGCGGCCGCGATGCGGAGACGCTGGATCATATCCGCTATACCGCGCCGAAATCCGTGCGCGACCGCCTCTCCGCCGTGGCCGTCGCCGACTATGAGCGGCTGCTGACCGACCTGCCGGAGGTGGCGGCGGCCAGAGCCACGGTCGTCGATGCCGGCATCCGGCGCGTCGTGCGCGTGACCCTGCTGTTGAAGGACGAGGACACGCTGGGCGGGGAAGCCGCCGACCCGCTGGCCGAGGCCGAACGTTTGCGGCGCTGGGCCGCCGCTCGCCATCACCTGGAAACGATCCGGCTGATGGGCTTCGATGTTGAGCTCTTGCCGCCGGTCTTCACCCCGCTGGACCTCGACCTGATTGTCGATGCCGAACCGTGGGTGCAGTCCGAAACCGTCCGTGTGCGCGTGGGCCAGGCGCTTGGCGGCGACGGCGGACTGTTCGATCCGGACCGGTCGGGCCTGGGCGGCGATGTCCATGTCGATGCCATCCATCGCGCCGTGCTGGGCGTCGACGGTGTCGCGGCCGTCCGGGTCCGGCGGATGCGGCGCCTGGTGCCGCACGCCGTCGACTTTGCCGAAGCCGGAACGCTGCCGATCGCCGGCGACGAGGTCGCCGTGCTGAAGCGGCCCTACGGTCCCGGCGAAGACGGCCTCGCCACCGTCACCGTGTGCGGAGGCCTGCCATGAGGCCGATACCGCAAGACCACCGCGTGCGCAGCCACGGCGAGCTGGTGTCGGAGATGGCGCGTGCCGCACGCGCCCGTTTTCAGGATGCCGACGTGCCGTGGGATCCCGTGCGCGGGGACGATCCACTGGCGCCGGATCTCGGCCGCGGCCTGTTGGACTGCTATGCACTGGGACTGCATGTGCTGTGGGCGTATCAGGCGCTCTGGGCCGAGGAAGGGTTCCTGCCCACCGCGCAGCTGCCGCAGTCCGCGAACCGCCTCTTGGAGCTGATCGGCTTCCGCCCGCGTCCCGGAACGGCGGCCTCGGGCCTGCAGCATTTCCGCGTCAAGGCCGGCGCCAGCACCACACTGCCGCCCGGCTTCCAGGTCAAATCCGAGGGCGAGGGGGACGAAGACCCAGCAATCTACGAGACGGTACGGGCTGTGCGCTTGTCTGCCGTTCTCAATGAGGTCAGTCCCTTCCTGCCGCCGGCCGCGGCGCTCGCACCGGTCGACACCACCGGCGCGATCGCCCTGTCCGCCGAACTGTCGGGCGTCGAAATCAGCGTGCCGATACCCGGTGACAGCCTGGGCCAGGGGCCGTTCGTCGACCAGTTCGGCAATCGCCTGGCCGCGGGCCGGGCCGGTTCGCTGGCCAGCCGCAATGCCGAGCGGGCGCGGCAGAAGGCGCGGCAGCTCGCCGAAACGGCGAAGATGCTGCAGGACGCCGGCGCCGCCGACACCTGTCCGGCCACCTTCGCCCAACTCTGTGAAGAGCTGTGCGCGGCACAGTCGCTGGCCAACGAGGTGCCGATCGAAACGGCCCCGGGGCCGCTGTCGGAATCGCAGGACCTTTTGCTGGGCCAGCTGGCCAAGCTGGACGCTCGCCAGCCCGAGGCCGTCGCCTGCCTGCAGGATGCGCTGGCACGGCAGGAGGGCGAAAGCGATGCCGACTGGTCCCTCAGGCTCGACAAGATGGCGACGTTCCTGGACGCCCTGGTCTCGGGCCTGCTGCAGGAAGCGCGCGACAATGTGGTGCGCCTGCACGGCACGCGGGCGCTGGCCCGTCTGGACGCCGAATTCGGCGATCCCGCGGAACCGGCGGCCGTGCTGGCGGAAGACCGCGGCACGGCACCGCCAGGCACCGACACCCTTTACCTTTTGGCGACCGGCGGGAACGGAGAGACCGCGCCCCAGACCCATGCCGAGATGCTGCAGCCCGGCGACTGGCTGATCGTGGCGGAGGATGTGGAACAGTTCACGTCGGACGGGGAGCGGACGGTCGAGCGCCGCTATCGCGAGGCGACGCAGATCGTTCGCCTGCGCGACGAGATCCCGGAGGGCCGTCGCGAGCCCATGACCCGGATCACGGTGCGCCCGGCGCTCACCCGGCGCTATCGCCTCTCCAACACGGTGCTGCTCGGTAACGTAGCCGAGGTAACCCACGGCGAGACGGTGCGCGAAGCACAGGCGCAGCCAACCGGCGACCGCCGATCCATCCCCTTGGTCCAGGCGCCGCTGACCTGGCTGAACGATCCCCGCGCGCCGGCGGGGCGGTCGCCCAAGGTCACCATGGATGTGGCCGGCCAGACCTGGAGCCGGGTCGACGACCTGCGTGGCGCTTCCGACTCCGCGGCCGTGTTCGCGGCGGAGGTCGATGCCGAGGGACAACCCTTACTGCGGGTGGGCGATGGCTTGGAAGGCGCGGCGCTGCCCGAAGGTGCTGCGGTCAGCCTGGAATACCGTGTCGGCCTTGGCGAGGCCGGCAACAGGGCGGCCGGCCGGATCGACAAGCTGGTCGGCGCCGACCCGTCCGTGACCGAGACGATCAACCCGCTGGCCATGACCGGCGGCGTGGAGCCGGAGGACCTAGAGGACGCACGGCAGACGGCCGTAGCCGGCATCCACACGCTGGACCGTGCCGTCTCCATGGCCGACATTCGCTCGCTGGCACTGACCTTCGGCGGGGTCCGGCGTGCCGCCCTGTTCCGCGATCCGGTGCGCCGGCGCGAGCATGTGACGGTCGTCGTCTCCGGCATCGGCGGCGATGCGCTGACCCAGGACGACCGACAGCGCCTGCGTGCCTATCTGGCGGCGCGGGTCGCGCCTGGTGTGCAGATCACGGTGCAGAACCGCGTGCTGGTGCCCTTGCGGCTTCAGCTTCGGTTGCACGTTACGCCGGGGGCTGATCCGCTGGGGGTCATCCGCGCGGTGCGCCTGTGTCTGGGCCTGGATGCGCAAGACGGGGAGCCGCCGGGCCTGCTCGACCGCGATCGGGTAGCGCTCGGCTGCGACGTTCATCTCTCAGACATCTATCGCGCCATCGCGGGGGTGCCGGATCTGCCGACCGCGCTGGTCGAGCTGTTCTATCGCGCCGACCGTCCGGCCGCCCGCAACGACCGCATCGAGATCGACGATCGCGAGCTTCCCGTCTGGGCGGAACCGACGCCCGACCTCGACCCGATCGACATCCGCTGGCAGGAGGCGAAGGATCTTGAGCCCTAGCGCCCCTCCGACCCTACGCGGATTGAGCCCGGCGGCGCGGCGGCTGGCGCGGCTGATCCCCGGCGTCTATTTCGCGCGGGACGAGGCGCTGCCGGACCGGCCGCTGCTGCGCCTGCTGGAAGTGCTGGCCGCGCCGCTGGCCGATCTCGACGAAGCCGTCGACCGGCTGCGCGACGACCATTTCGTGGAGCGTGCCTCAGGCGAGGCGCTGCCGCTGATCGCGGAACTGGTGGGCGCCCGTCTCTTGGGCAGCGATACACGGGCCAACCGGGCCGTGGTGGCGCGCACGGTGCATTGGCGCAAACGCGACGGCACGCTGGCCACGCTGGAAGACGTGCTGTCGCTGACCACCGGCTGGTCGACGGAGGTGGACGAGGCCTTCCGCTCCGTCCTGCACAGCCAGGACTTGCGCTATCCGGTACCGTGGCGCGGGCGCACGGCCGTGTTGTGGGACCCGATTGCACTTTCGGACCCGCTGACTCGCCGCGCGCCCCTGGCCGAGCGGCGCCGCGGCGACGAGCCGCGGCGCGATGAGTACGTCGCCCGTGAGACGGACGAGAGCGACGTCCAGGCGCTGCGACGGCTCGGGCGCGCCGATGCCGGCCGGCATGCGGCGTCGCCCCGCACCATCGACC
>JANQQD010000249.1 GCA_028285185.1 Anaerolineae bacterium
GGTGATGCCGGAGCCGCCACCGCCGCGGCCCTGGCCGACCGGGTCGGCATAGGCGCCGGTGTCCTGATCGGTGATGCCGGAGCCGCCACCGCCACGGCCCTGTCCGACCGGATCGGCATAGGCGCCGGTGTCCTGATCGGTGATGCCGGAACCGCCACCGCGGCCCTGCCCGACCGGGTCCGCATAGGCGCCGGTGTCGTTGTCGGTGACACCGCCACCGCCACGGCCCTGTCCGACCGGATCGGCATAAGCACCGGTGTCGCTGTCGGTCACCTGTGCTTGCGACTGGCGCGCGCCGGTTACCAGGGCGGAGCCGCCGACGAAGCTGGCGCCGGCCACCCGCAACAGCGAGCGCCTGGGCAACTGGTACCGGGCACCGATCTGATCGTCACTGAGTGTGTTGGGCTTGTGCTTTGAGCGGTCCTTATCGTCGGCCATCGCGACCCTCCTTTTCTTGCATTCTGACGTCGTGAACAGCGGTCCAGTTAGCGCCGGGAGGCCTGTTGGTCCGCGATACCGAGTTTTGCCCTTGGTGCGGGCGAAAGGCTCATGCCTCCGGGTAGCCCAAAGGCACCAGAGTCGTATGGTACAGACACACCACGATTGGGCAAGCGATCTCCGGAGAAATCTTCGCAAAAAAATCTGCCACAATTTGCCGTGCGCCGCTAATGCCTTGCTGCATTTGAATTGATTTCATATGCAACAATAGCGAGGGTGAAAACCATTCTCAGTTCCGGTCACTTAAGATGTGCTGATTTGGCGTTCGCCGTGACTTTCCTGTCTCCACCGATTGCCGAATCTTGCCCGGAGCATCTTTGCGAATATTGGCGAGGGTGCGGTGCAATCGTGCCCAATTGTGGCGATCGCTTGCCGATAGACGGGAGTATGGGCGCCGGCCGGTGGCCCAAGACCCTTGCCCTAGGATCTGATTCCTGATAATCAACACATGTTCTTTTTTTGTTCCGAGCAGTCACCGTACTGCCTATGGGGGGCGACCGGCATGGGGGGCTTCAAGCGCAGGGCGACCGATCGGGCGGAGCAGGGGCGGCCGGCCGTGACGCTGGGCCGACTGGCCGATGAAGGGGTCGATGTCTTCTGCTGGTGCAATCGGTGTGGCCACAACGCGGTGCTGTCGATCGCCAAGCTGATCGGCCAGCTTGGCGTCGCATTGGCGGTGCCGGAAGTGGGTGCGCATCTCCGATGCACCGGCTGTTCCGGAAAGGACGTGGCGACGCGGCCAGCCTGGCCGTCACGTGGGCCGATCACGCGGCACACGAAGGCAAGGGGGCCGTGATCCGGCAGACCGATAACGACGTATTCCTTAGCAGGCAAACAGACAGGGAGAACACTCATGTTGACGATCAGGCAGGCGACGGATGTGGCGCATACATTGTTCGAGAGGCTGGGTGAGACGGCGCTCGCCGGCGTCGTTCTCAGGGCGCAGGAAGCGGCTGCAGCCGGCGACGCCATCCGCCGGGCCGACTGGCAGCTGATTGCGCGTGTGCTGACCGGGATGGCCCCGTCCGCCGCTTCGGCTTAGCCGCTCCGCCGGCACCGGGAAGCCGAAAGGCGGTCCAGCTCGGGCCGCAGCTACGATGCCTGGGCGATCACGGCGTCTGGAGAGGGCAGGGTGATGCCGTCCGGCAACCGGGCATCCTCGGCAACGACCTGGTCGAGCGTCGCGTCGTCGAGATCGCAGTCGGAGAGATTTGCCCGCGACAGATTGCAGGCCGTCATGTCGGCATTGTTCAGATTTGCTTTGCGAAGGTTGGCGGCATAGAGGTTTGCGCCAACCAGCTTGACAAAGGAAAGATTGGACGGCCAGTGCCGCCCCGTCGGCTGGCCGTCTTCCGTCTTCAGCTCAACGGCGGCGATCTTGGCTTTGGTAAGGTTGGCGCGCGTAAGATCGGCGCCGCTCAGGTTGCATCCATCGAGGATAGCGCCCGTCAGATTGGCTTTGACGAGATTGGCGCCTTCGAGATCGGACATCGCCATGGAGGCGCCGATAAGCTTGCTGCCGGACAGATTGACGTGCCGCAGCGAGGCGGCGGACAGATTGACGTTGCTCATGTCCGTCTGGGAAAGATCGGACCCATCGAGATTGGCACGTACGCCTTTCGAACCGTTGCTCTCAATCCAATCCAGATGCTCGTTCAGCACCTGCTGCAGCCCCAGCGACAGATGCTCCGGCGACAGGAGGACCGACGCGCCGTCGAGATTGGCATCGGACAGATCGGCACCGCGCAGGTTGACGTCGCGAAGATCGGCGTTGCTCAGATCGGCCCCGGCCAGATTGGCGCCCGACAGATTTGCGCCGGCGAGCTGCGCGCCGGCGAGCATGGCGCCTTTCAGCGAAGCGCCCGTCAGGTCGACATCGCACAGCGAGGCATTCTTCATGTTGCTGCCGGCAAGATGCGCGCCTTGCAGCAGGGCGTGATCCAGATTGGCGTTCTCCAGAGACGCGCGCCCGAAATTGACCTTCTGCAGGTTGGCGTTTGACAGCTTCGCGTTATCCAGCGTGGCACGGCCGAGATCGGTGGTGATCATGGTGATCCCCTGATCGCCGCTGCCCATCAGCGTGCCTTCGCGCAGGTCCGCCCCTTCGAGATTGGCGCCGGTGAGATCGGCGCCGCGCAGCTGGACGCCGCGCATGTCGGCATTGGTCAGGTTGCTCTGTGCCAGCCGCGCCTGCAGCAGATTGGCAGCGAACAGGTCGCAATCGGCAAGGTCGGCGCCTTTGAGGTTCGCCTTCTGCAGATTGGTGCCGGACAGTTTGGCCCGCTGCAGATTTGCGCCCGGCAGCGACACGCCAGCCAGGTTCTGCATCGACAGATTGGCGCAGGATCCATTCGGGCGCTGGGCGAGCCACGCTTCATGACGCTGCAAGATGCGAATGATTTCGCTTGGAGTCATTTCAGTCCGCCAGGCCGGAACGGCGACCAAGCAGTATCTAAGCCGTAGTTTTGTTAATTTTGGCTGAACTGAAGCGTAGGTTGCGTTATGCGAAATGCAATCATTCGGGAGCCAGGCCGCCAAGCGCCCGAGATCGTTCGCCAAGCGCCGTCATGGCTTCGATGTACGGTCCGGGACCATGGCTTATGCGGCCGACACCGATCGCGGCAAGCTCGCTTACCGATGGGGCCCCGCCCATCATCATGACGTTCACTGGCATGGTGGCAGCGGCGCAGATGGCGCCGATCAGATCGCTGTCGACCAGGCCCGGAACGAAGAACCCGCTGGCGCCTGCGGCTGCATAGGCGGCGGCTCTTTCCTTGGCCTCTGCCATCAAATCCGGGTGCTTGCTGCGGTCCTTCTCCTTCAGAAACAGGTCGGTTCGCGCATTGATGAACAGCGGCACACCCTCTGCCTCGGACGCCCGGCGCACAGCGGCGATCCTCTCGCATTGAAACTCCGTCGCATGCAGGCCGCTGCCGCCGACAACTTGGTCTTCGAAGTTGATGCCGATGGCACCGGTTCCGATCAGCTGCACCACATTTGCGGCCACCTCGTCCGGCGCCTCGGCGTAGCCGCCTTCGAAATCGATGGTGACGGGAACGTCGACCGTGGCCGCAATGCGTGAGGCGATCTGAAGAAGCTGCGCCAGCGGGATCGCCTGGCCGTCCGAATACCCCTGGGCCGCGGCCACCGACCAGCTGCCCGTGGCAACGGCCTTCGCGCCGGCATCGGCCACGACTTTCGCACTGCCGGCATCCCAGATGTTGTAGAGAACCAGCGGGTCCCCGGCCACGTGCAGGTTGGCGAAATCGTGGGCTTTCTGCGCCTGGGTCATGATCGCTCCCTCACTGCGAATGTGTCGTCGATCGGGTCGCTACGGCCGAACCGGGTCATGGTTCTTGACCTATCATCCCCGGCGCGGGAGGGCGAGTAGGGATCGACGATGACGTCCGAAACCGGCCAGTCGGCTCCCGCAGCGAGCCGCCCGATGCATACATCATAGGTAGAGGACATTCGTACCCCAGCCGGCGGCGTAGAGGCCGAGGCCGAACACCCCATGCGTGATGAGGCTCTGCAACCGGGCCATGGCAGGACGCGGTGTGCGGCTGGCGGCGATGCCGGCGCCCATGCCCGGCTGCATGAGGAGGAAGGGGGCGGCCACGGTGCCGATCCCGACGATCAGCGCCGGAGCGATCGTCGGATGCTGCGCCCAGCCGAGCCCCCAGATGGCAAGCAGCACCGCGGCGAACGCGACACCGGTCAGATAGTGGGCCGTCCACCCGATCAGCCGCTCGCCCCTGACCGGCAGCGATGCGGCGATGGGGTCGTGGCGGAAGCGACCGTGTGGCATATGGCCAAGCCAGCGGCCCACCAGACGGTATTCCAGCTGAGGAGCACCCAACAGCCGCTTTCGCGCGACACCCCAGATGTCCATGACCACTGTCGCACCCACCCCCGTCAAGAGCGCGCACACCAGGAAACCCACCGCTTCATCCATCTGCAGCCCCCGAAGGCGCCCGGGCGCCGACCATCCAGCAGGCGGCAGTGAAGCGGACCTCTGTGCCGTGCACGAACGGGTTGAAGGCGGCGCGGACCACTTCGGCGACCCGGGCTTGCGTCTGCGCATCCACCTCGTGAAGCGCCCGGCCGACGGGGCCGAGCCGCGTCAGGTAGCGGGTCAGATCCGGCTCCGGGAGGGTGCACGCCGCATCGATCGGCTGGATGTCGATTTCGGCCCAGCCGCTGGTTTCCAGGATGCCGTGGACCCGCTCGGCGTCGGCGAGGGCGAACTGCCCGGGCGCGTCCGGCCGGCGGGCGGGCAGGTCCGGCAAAAGCGGTGCCGCCGCGCGTTCGGCCGTCGTCATGAACGGATTTTCCTCAGGGCTCCGCCAGACGATAAACCGGAGCAAGGCATCGCCTCGAGCGGCCCGCCGCAGGTTTGCGAAGGCCCGGACGAAGTCGTCGAAGAACATCACGCCGAAGCGCGAGAGGATGCAGTCGAAGCTGGCACGCTCGAAGCCGTGGACCTCGGCATCGGCGCAGAGGAAGCTGGCCGATGCGCCCTCGCGTTCCGCATCGGCCCGGGCGGCGGCGATCATCGGATCGGAAATGTCGATGCCGATGCAGCGTGCCTGTCCGCCGAGCCGGCGTGCCACCGCAAGCGTCGTGCCGCCTGTGCCGCAGCCGACGTCCAGCACCCGGCTGGCCGGTCCGGCGATGGCCGCGTCGACCAGCAGATCTTCCAGCGGCTTGAGCATCCGGTCGAGCAGCGACCGCGCCTCGACCCAGTTGTGTCCGGCGATGCCGTTCCAGAGCACTGCTTGCTCGCCTGGCTCTCGGCCTGCATTGTCCATGACTGTCTCCTTATCCTTGCCCTCGGGCCCCCGGGGCAGCACTGTGCCAATTCAAGTCGACTTGAGGTCAAGGCCTTGAAAGACCTTGATATCGCTGAGGTGGCGCGGCGGTCGGGCGTTCCTGCCTCGACGCTGCGGTTCTACGAAGACAAGGGGCTGATCCCTTCGATCGGCCGGCGGGGTCTGCGCCGCCTGTTCGATCCCGGCGTGCTGGAACGCCTGGCGCTGATCGCGCTGGGCCGGGCCGCAGGCTTCTCGCTTGACGAGATCGCGCTGATGTTCGCGCCGGACGGCCAGCCGCAGATCGACCGAAAGGTGCTGGCAGCAAAGGCCGACGACCTGGACCGGACAATCCGCCGACTGAGCGCCATGCGCGACGGCCTTCGCCACGCCGCCGCCTGCCCAGCCCCCCGCCACATGGACTGCCCCACTTTCCGCCGCATCCTGCGCGCGGCGGCGTCCGGTGCCGTCAGATCGCCGAAGAAGAGAGGGCCGCGGTCACGTACGGACGAGTTGCGGCAGCATCCACTGCCATGAGAAAGGCGCTACGGCAGCGTTGAGCCGCTGAGGCCCAACGAAGATCAGTGGCTGCCGTCTCCTGATCCTCACTCCCACTCGATCGTCCCCGGCGGCTTTGAGGTGATGTCGTAGACGACGCGGTTGATGCCCTTGACCTCGTTGATGATGCGCGTCGCGACGCGGCCCAGGAAGTCGTGCGGGAAGGGGTAGTAGTCCGCCGTCATGCCGTCCGTCGACGTCACCGCGCGCAGCGCGCAGACGAAGTCGTAGGTGCGGCCGTCACCCATCACGCCGACGGTGCGCACCGGCAGCAGCACCGCGAAGGCCTGCCAGATGGCGTCGTAGAGGCCGGCGGTGCGGATCTCCTCCAGGAACACCTGGTCGGCCTTGCGCAGGATCTCCAGCTTCTCCGTCGTCACCGCGCCCGGCACGCGGATCGCCAGGCCCGGGCCGGGGAAGGGGTGGCGGCCGACAAAGGCTTCGGGCAGGCCGAGCTCACGGCCCAGGGCGCGCACCTCGTCCTTGAACAGCTCGCGCAAAGGCTCGATCAGCTCAAGGTTCATGCGCTCCGGCAGGCCGCCGACATTGTGGTGGGACTTGATGGTCACACTGGGGCCGCCGGCGAACGACACGCTTTCGATCACGTCGGGATAGAGCGTGCCCTGGCCGAGGAAGCGGGCGCCCTTCAGCTTTTCAGCCTCGGCGTCGAACACGTCGATGAAGGTGGCGCCGATGATCTTGCGCTTGGCCTCCGGATCGTCGACGCCGTCCAGGCGTGAGAGGAACATCTCGCCCGCGTCCACATGCACCAGCGGAATGTTGTAGTGGCGCCGAAACAGGTCGACCACGGCGTCGGCTTCGCCCGCGCGCATCAGACCGTGGTCGACGAAGATGCAGGTGAGCTGGTCGCCGATGGCCTCGTGCAGCAGCACCGCGGCGACGGCGCTGTCGACACCGCCGGACAGCCCCAGGATCACCTTGCCGTCGCCCACCTGGTTGCGGATGCGCCCGATCGCCTCGTTGCGGAAGGCCGCCATGGTCCAGTCGCCGCGGCAGCCGGCGACGCGCTGGGTGAAGGCCTGCAACAGCGCGGCGCCATGGGGCGTGTGCACCACCTCAGGATGGAACAGCACGCCGTAGAACTGCCGGCTGTCGTCCGCCACGGCAGCGAAGGGCGAGCTGTCGCTGACCGCCACCACGCGGAAGCCCGGCGGCAGGCGGATCACCCGGTCGCCATGGCTCATCCACACCGGCTCGCGGTCGCCCACTGCCCACAAGCCGTCGAACAGGTCGCAGTGGTCGACGACGTCGATATAGGCACGCCCGAATTCGCGGTGGTCCGAGGGCTCGACCTCGCCCCCCAACTGCGCGCACATGGTGTGCTGGCCATAGCAGATGCCGAGCAGCGGCACGCCGAGCTGGAAAACGGCATCCGGGGCGCGCGGTGTCGTCGCCTCCGTCACCGAGGCAGGGCCGCCGGACAGGATCACGGCGCGCGGGTCGAACGCCCGGATTCGCTCTTCCGTGACGGCGTTGAACGGCCAGATCTCGCTGTAGACGCCGCTCTCGCGGATGCGGCGGGCGATCAGCTGCGTCACCTGGCTGCCGAAATCGATGATCAGGATACGGTCGTGGGCTGTCTGTTCGGACATGGGCGTGATCGTGCATCCTTAGGCGAGGGGGCCGCCCCGCCGTAGGGTCGGGGGTTGGCGGCCGGGCGGACCGTAGCACACGTGCCACGGGCCCGCGACGCCGTCTCTAGCCGTGATCGTCCCCGGCGCGCTCAAGCACGGCTGCAAAGAACCCGTCGGTTCCGTGCCGAGCCGGTGTCAGGCGCAGATACGGCCCCTCGGCGGCGGAGGCCGGCAGGTCCGTGCCCATTGCGGCCGCCCAGACGCCCGCGGCGTCCATTGGATGGAATCCGGCGGCACCGGTAAGGAACGCCTCCACGCGCCGCTCATTCTCCGATGGCAGCAGCGAGCAGGTGGCGTAGATCAGGCGGCCGCCGGGTTTGACCAGTCGGCTGGCGCTTGCCAGCAGGCGATCCTGCGTTTCCAGCAGGTCCGGCAGGTCGATCTCGCGCCAGCGGGCATCGGGGTTGCGGCGCCAGACGCCGGTGCCGCTGCACGGCGCATCGATCAGCACGCGGTCGAACTTGCCCTTCTGCCGGCTCACCCACCGGTCCCGTTCCGACGACAGCAGGCGCGGTTCCACGTTGTCCACGCCGGCGCGGCGCAGCCTGTCCTTTGCCCGGGCGAGCCGCCGCTGCTGTACGTCGCAGGCGACCACGCGGCCCTTGCCCCCCATGGCTGCCGCCATCGCCAGGGACTTGCCGCCGGCGCCGGCGCAGAAGTCGGCCACCTGCTGTCCCGGCTTTGCGTCGGCCAGCAGGGCCACGATCTGGGATCCTTCGTCCTGGATCTCAATGGCGCCACCGCGATAGAGGGGATCCCGGCTGAGGGGCTGGCGCCCGGATACGCGCAGCCCGATCGGTGAGAGGGGGGTCGGCTCGCAAGCGATCCCGCGTTCGGCCAGCATGGCGCCGGCCTGTTCGCGGTCGTACCGCAGTGTGTTGACGCGGAGATCCAGGCTGGCCTCGCCGAGGAGCGCGGTCAGTTCGGCGTCCGTCCCCGACCCGAACAGGGCGGCGAGTTCCGCATGGGCCCAGCCCGGGCACTCCCCGGCAACCGCCGGCGGCATCTCGGGATGGGCCAGCGGCTGGCCGCTCAGCGCGTCGACCAGGCGGCGTTCCTCGGCGTCAAGGGGCGGGGGCGCATAGGGCGCTTCGGAAAACAGCGCGTTGACCGCCGCCGGATCAAGACCATCGGCGAGCACGAGCGAGGCCAGGATTTGAGCCCGGGCATCGCGGCGATCGAACGCGGCGCGGCTCAGCCACCAGTCCAGACGCGCACGGCGGCGCACGGCGGCGTAGATTGCTGACGTAATGGCCGCCCGGTCTTTGGCGCCGATGTAGCGGCGACTGCGGAGATAGGCCGACACCGCCGCATCGGCTGGCTGATGGCCGGTGGAGAGTTCGGACAATACCTCGATCGCGGCGGCGAGGCGGGCTGCCGGGGTCATGGAGCTTGCAGTGAATGCGGCTCAAGCGGGGCGCCCCAAGGACGCCCCGCCTGTTCGAAGCCTGAAGCCGGGGACTACAAGAGGTCGATGGTCGATGCCATCGGACCCTTGTCGCCATACCGCACCGTCACGCGGACGCGCTGGTCCGTGGCCAGCGTCGCCAAGCCGGCACGCGTCAGCGTGCGGGCCGACACGAACACGTCGCGGCTGCCGTCATCGGGACGGATGAACCCGAACCCCTTGTCGGCATTGAAGAACTTGACGACACCGTCGATCGGGCCGTCGCCGCCCCCCATGCCCATATCCATGTCCATGCCCATGCCGCCACCGCCCATGGGGGGCGGGCCGGGCCGTCTCGGGGGCCCGCCGGGCCCCTGTTCCTCGGCGGTGCTTTCGTCGATGCTGTGGATGGTCGCCACCTGAAGGCCGCGATGGCCGTCGACAAGATCGCACACCACCGTGGCACCCGGCGGAAGATCTCGCCGACCGAACTGCTCAACCACCGAGATGTGGAGGAAGGCATCGGGCGACCCGTCCGACGGTTGGACGAAGCCGAAACCCTTTGCAGGATTGAACCACTTGACCACTGCTGTGACCGGACCGTGGGCAACACCGGGCGACGGCCGGGACCGGCGCATAGGCATGAGCGTGTTTCTCCGCGAGAATAGGCAATTGGGGCTTAGCTTGGCCTAGGGTACTTGGTCGGGACGCAAATCCGGGCACCAGTGCGATGGGACCTGGATGGGGATCTATCGTTAGCCGCGTGCACGTAAATACCAGCCTTCTTTTACAATCCCACGTAACCAGTATGCGAGCGCCGAGTCTCTAGCGCCGCCAGTCCGTCAGGCCACTCCACCGCTAAGACTATCATCCTC
>JANQQD010000276.1 GCA_028285185.1 Anaerolineae bacterium
CGGATAGGTCAGGATCAGCGCCAGCGGCGTGTCGCGCACGCCATAGGCCTGGACCATCACCGACAGCGGAATGAACAGGATCGACGGCGGCACCAGATAGGCCAGGAAGATGCCCATGCCCACATAGCGCGAGCCCTTGTATCGCAGCCGCTCGATGGAATAGGCCGCAAGCACCGAGCAGAACAGCGACAGGAAGGTGGAGACTGTCGCCACCAGCATCGTGTTCCACAGCCAGCTCGGATACGAGGTCTCGAACAAGAGATGCCGGATGTGCTGCAGGGTCGGATTGTCGACCCAGAACGGGTTGGCTCCCTGCTCGATCAGCTCGGAGTCCGGCTTCACCGAAACCACTGTCATCCAATAGAACGGGAACAGCAGAATGAACACGAACAGGGCGAGCGGGATATAGATCGTCACCACCTTGCGCGGCAGCGAAACCAGATAGCCCATGCCGCCTTCATCGGCGACGTCCTTCTTCGACGCAGTGGCGTCAGTCATCGCGCCCTCCGTGCTGCCACTTGCGGTTCTGCAGCCCGAAATAACTGAACATGATTGCAGTGATCAGGAACGGGATCATCGCCGTGGCGATGGCCGCGCCCTCGCCCAGCTGCGTGCCGGGGATAGCACGCTGGAACGACAGCGTGGCCATCAGATGTGTGGCGTTCAGCGGGCCGCCGCGCGTCAGCACATAGATCAGCTGGAAGTCGGTGAAGGTGAACAGCACCGAGAATGTCATCACCACCGCGATGATCGGCGTCAGCATCGGCAGGGTGATGAAGCGGAACCGCTGCCAGGGCGTAGAGCCGTCCAGCGTCGCCGCCTCGTGCAGCGATTGCGGGATCGTCTGCAGACCAGCCAGGAGCGTGATCGCGACGAATGGGATGCCGCGCCAGATATTGGCCGCGATCACCGAGGCGCGGGCGTTGTCCGGATCGCCCAGGAAGTCGATGTACTGGTCGATCAGTCCGAGCTCCGTCAGCGTCCAGGAGATGATCGAGTACTGGCTGTCGAAGATCCACCAGAAGGCGATGGCCGACAGCACCGTCGGCACGATCCAGGGCAACAGGATGATCGCCCGGATGAACGCCTTGAACGGCAGGTGGTGGTTGAGGATGAGGGCCAGCCAGAGCCCGAGGCCGAACTTAATGGCGCTCGCTACGATCGTGTACAGCAGCGTGTTGAACACCGACAGCCAGAAGACGCTGTCGTGATAGAGCCATGTGAAATTGTCGAACCAAATGAAGTTGCCGACCCCGCCGATCCGGGAGTCCGTGAGGCTGAGATAGACCCCAAGGCCAAGCGGATAGGTCAGGAACAACAAGAGGACGAGAGCGGCCGGCAGCATGAAGAACAGGCCGAGGATGTCTCGATTGTTGTTGAGCTGCGCCCATAGGGAAATCTTGTAGGCCGGGGCGGCGACCTTGGGGGCTTCGGCGACCATGGGGTCGGGTCCCTATACTGACAAATGGCAAAAGCGCCGGACGGCGCGGCGGCTTGCCCTGCCCTGCCGCGCCGCCCGACCGTTACGCTAGACCCGGTAGTACCGTTCCGCGCGCCGCTGCGCGTCGGCCGCCGCATCCTCCGGCGACTTCGCGCCCGACGCGGCCTCGGCGAACATGTTCACCACGATGTAGTCGGCCATGGACGCCGCCGACGCGTAGCCCAGCGACCCGGCATAGCCGTTGTACAGCATGTTCCGGATCGTATCGCGGTACGGCGTGTTGCGGACATCAGCCGTCCAGATCGGGTTCTCATCATAGGCCATCAATGGGTGGGTGATGTAGCCCTCCGCCGCGACCTGCCACGGCGCATACTGGTCCCATTCCATGATGAAGCGCAGGAATTCCTTACACGCGTTCGGATAGGCCGTGTAGTTGAAGGCCATCGCCTGCGTGAAAAGGTGCAGCTCGCTTGGCATCCCCACCGGCCCGATGGGCATGTTGGCGTGGTAGATGTCTTCCGCCAGCTCGCGCATCGCCGGATCCTCGTCGTTCTTCGCGGCGTAAAAGATCGAGATGCCGTTCGCGGTCAAACCGATCTGCCCCGACAGGAAGGCGCGGTTGTTGTTGGGGTCGAGCCACGAGATCGTACCGGGAATGAACGTCTCGTACATGCTCTTGACGTAGTTCAACGCGGCGATTGTCTCGGGGCTGTTCAGCACCACTTGGTTGTTCTCGTCGACCATGCGGCCGCCGTGGCTCCACAGCGCCCAGTGCGTCCACGTGTTGCCGTCGCCGACCGCATTGCCCAGCGCAAAGCCCGGCGGATGGCCGTTGGCAGACAGCGCGCGCAGGACCTCAAGGAAGCCCTCCGTGTCGCTTGGGAACTCGGAGAAGCCGGCCTCCTCCACCCAAGACTTGCGGTAGACGAGGCAGTTGCCGGACGCCCCCCAGGGCATGCCGACCCACTTGCCGTCCCTCTTGCCGTAGGTTTCCGCCGCCGGGAACCAGCCGCCGTACTTGCCGCCCAGATAGTCGCAGAGGTCCGTCAGGTCCAAGAGCTTGTCCGGATACTGATGCGGATCGTCGTACCATCCGAAGATGATGTCGGGGCCGCTGCCCACGTTGGCCGCGACGGCCGCTTTCGGCCGCACATCTTCCCACGACTCGTTGTCGACCTGGACCGGCACGCCGGTCGCCTCGGTGAACTTGGCCACATTCTCAAGGAACAGGTCCTCATCACCCTGGACGAAGCGGCTCCACCGCAGAACGCGCAGTTCCGCACCGTCTTCGGGCGTGAAGCTCATGTCCTGCGCCCATGCGGGACGGATCAGGCCGTTGGACGCCAGCGTCCCGGCGGCGGCAAGGCCCGCGCCCCCCTTCAGCACATTACGCCTGGTAAACCGTGTCATTGAGCAACCTCCCGTTCGCTGCTTGATCCGCGCCAATGGCGCTCGACATGGGGCGAGAGGCTGGCTCCCGCCCCAGAAACCCTGATGGCTAGAGGTGCCTGCCCGACTCGCCGCAGAACAGATGCACCCGGTCCAGCCGCGGCATCAGTCGCACCGTCTGCCCAGGTGCGAACCCATGCCGCTCGGTGAACATCGCACAGATCTCCTGGCCGGCCATGGAGCCGTAAAGGTAGGTGTCGGCGCCGGTCGGCTCGATCACGTCGACCACGGTCTCAACGCCCTGGCCGTCTTCCGTCAACGTCAGGTCGCTCGGCCGGATCCCGTAGTGAACCGGGCGCCCGGCCTCTCCCGGGATCTTCGGCGGCACGGGCAACACGGTGCCGTCGTCCGCGATCACGTTTGCCACTCCGTCCTTCCGTTCGATCCGGGCCGGGATGAAGTTCATCGCCGGAGATCCGATGAACCCGGCGACGAACAGATTGGTCGGACTATCGTACAGTTCCAGCGGAGAACCCGTCTGCTCAACATAGCCGTCGCGCATGACGACGATCTTGTCGGCCATGGTCATCGCCTCGACCTGATCATGCGTCACGTACACGGACGTCGTCTTGAGCCGCTGGTGCAACAACTTGATCTCGGTGCGCATCTGGACGCGCAGCTTTGCGTCGAGATTGCTGAGCGGCTCGTCGAACAGGAACACCTGCGGTGCCCGCACGATCGCCCGGCCCATGGCGACACGCTGGCGCTGGCCGCCCGACAACTGGCGTGGGAACCGCTCCAGGTACTCCGTCAGCCCCAGAATGCCGGCCGCTTCGCGGACGCGCTGATCGATCTCGCCCCTATCGGCCTTCGCCAGCGTCATGCTGAAGGCCATGTTGTTGTAGACGGTCATGTGCGGGTAGAGCGCGTAGTTCTGGAACACCATAGCGATGTCGCGCTCTTTCGGCGGCACGGTGTTCACGACGTGACCGCCGATCAGGATCTCGCCGGCAGTGATCTTCTCAAGCCCAGCGATCATCCTGAGCAATGTCGACTTGCCGCAACCGGAGGGCCCGACCAGGACGACGAACTCATGGTCGCCGATTTCCACATCGACGCCGTGAACGACCTCGGTCGAGCCGAAAGACTTCCGAACTTTCTGAATTGATACCGCCGCCATCGCCCGGACGCTCGCTTTCTCCCAAGCCGGCCATTCCCGCATTTGCGGTGACCAGCGTTTGATGCCGAAAACTACGCTCTCGCCTCTCCAGTGGAAAGGGAATTAGCTCAAATTTCGCGCAGCCGAAAGGAAAGACTCATTGACGCAGTTGCGCAGCTCTCCTTTGTTCAGATACGCAACGAGTGTTTCGGTGGATAGCCGCCGAGCATCGCGAGAACTTTCAGGACTGCTCCACGCGGCATGCGGCGTTAAGAGCAGACGGCCCGCAATAGGCGGTTCTTGCGCAACGAATGCCCGTATCAGCGGGTGATCAGGATCCTCCGGCTCGCGCGGCAGCACGTCGAGTGCCGCGCCCGCAATGCGGCCGCTCCGCAGCGCGTCCAACAGCGCCACGGTGTCCACGACGCCGCCGCGGGCTGTATTGATCAACAGGGCATGGGGCTGCATCGCCGCTAACGCCGCGGCGTCTATCATGTCCCGCGTCTCGTCCGTCAGCGGCGTGTGCAGGCTGACGACGTCGCTCGCCGCCAACAGCTCGCCAAGCGTCTCGGTCCGCCCGACGCCCACCGCAATCTCCTGCCCGCGCGGCAGGTAGGGGTCGAAGGCGATCACGTCCATACCGAAGGCCTTTGCCCGCAACGCCGTGGCGGTCCCGATGCGTCCCAGGCCGACGATGCCCAGGCGCCTGCTCCGAATCCGGCCAACCAGCGGCGCAACCCAAGGATTGAACGCACCGAAGGGATCACCACGCAACGCGTCCTGATAGCTGACGATGCCACGCGCGAGCGCCAGCATCAGCGCTATGGCGTGATCGGCAACCTCGCTGGTCCCATAGTCGGGCGTATTGCAGACCGGGATGCCGGCCTCTCCGGCCGCGGCCAGATCGACATGGTCGAAGCCGACGCCGGCACGAACAATCACCCGGCACCGCTCCATCTTGGCGATGTCGCCGCGGTTGAACGCCACCTCGTGCCAGATCAGGAACGCATCGGCGCGCGCGACGAGATCAGGCGGCAGACGCGCAAAGCCGCGCTCGCGGAAGATCTCCAGCCGGATGCTGTCGCC
Source organism: Anaerolineae bacterium (assembly GCA_028285185.1). GTDB lineage: Bacteria > Pseudomonadota > Alphaproteobacteria > DSM-16000 > Inquilinaceae > JACKIG01. Next base: position 5,076 of record JANQQD010000276.1, read on the forward strand.
GGCGACTTCGCGCTCAACCTCGCCGTCGTCCGCGTATTGCGCGTCGGGGGTGACCACGAGAAAGGGTTCAGACATTGGGTGATGCCGATCAGTAGGTGGCGCGGCCGCCGGACAGGTCGAATACCGCACCAGTAGTAAATGAATTGTCACCACTCGCCAGCCACGCGACCATGGCGGCAGCCTCGTCCAGCTCCAGGAACCGGCCACGCGGGATCTTCGACAGCATGTAGTCGATATGGCTCTGGCTGATCTGGTCGAAGATGGCGGTGCGCGCAGCGGCCGGGGTGATGCAGTTCACCGCGATG
>JANQQD010000281.1 GCA_028285185.1 Anaerolineae bacterium
CAGGTGCGGCCACATTCGGCCCACGGCGGCCTGCCCCCTCAGGCCATACGCGAGCGGCCCGCGGGCGACCGGCTGCGCACCCCCGACCAGCTCCGCCGCTCGCCCGCTACCATCGAGATCGCAGAGACGCTATGAAACCCCAGGACTCTCATTATCAACGCGGGACCAACGGGGAGCACGTCAGCCTGAGCAAGCTCTGAGGTGTAACGCCTGGCCGCCTTGTGCGGGACCGCCTTACGCCCGCGCGGACCAAGTTCGAGCTTCAGCGCCGGCATATGCGCATGCCCGGCCCTATGCCGGGCCCGCGCTTCCGCCCGCCCCGCCTGCTCCAGCGAGGCCAGCTCGCGCGCCTCGGTGCGATCGAGCGCCGTGATCTTGCGTCGCAGATCGAGGCCCTGCATCTCGTGCTTGCGCTGGAGCGCAAGACGCGCCTCCCGCTGCCTTTCCCGCAGCGCATCGCGCTCGGCGAGATACGCCGCATTGCGCTTGCGGTCCTGATGGCGGTGCCATTTCCGGCGCACGAGTTCGATGCCGCTGACCCGTCCGAGAAAGCCAGCAAGCCCTGTTGCCCGGCGTTCGTACCGCTCTGTCCGCATGCGCCGCAGCACGTCAAGGTGCGCACGCTTGATCGCATCGCGTGCCTGCCGCATCGCGGTTTCGGAGGCCACCCGCTCCTCGGCCTGGCGGATCTTCAGCGCCTTGGCCTCCTTCTCAAGCTTCGCCCGCCGCCTAGCCTGCAGCTCCTTGAGCTCCTCACGCCGGCCGGCCGTCTGCTCGCGCGCGCCGGCCTCTTCGATCGCCTGGCGGTGCTGCGCGGCAAGGCCTTTCGCCTCCTCGACGCTCGGCAGGGACTCAACCGGATAGTCCTTATCCAAGAACGCGCGCACCTGCCTGGTGCGCACTGACCGGTCATCGATCAGCTTGGGCAGGGCGTTCACATGACCGTAGAGATCGACAAGCACGTAATCGCGCCAGCCGGTCGCCAGGATATAGCCGCGCTCCTCTAACGCCCGCATGAAGGCCTTGGCACTGTCGGCGCTCTGCCAGGCAGATGTCACCGCCTCGATGCGCTCTTCCTTGGTGAGGCCCGTCTCACGCTGCTGGTGCATTTCATAGAGCGACATCTGCCGCGCCTTACCGCGCGCATGGCGCTCGTAGCCTTCGGGCAGGCGCAACCCGTGCTCGCGCGCGAAGGCCCGTGTCACCATCATCAGCTTGTCGCGGTCAAAGGCCATGTGCACGGCCTTGCCGGCCTCGGCGTCGATGCGCGACCAGACGACATGGCAGTGCTCGCGCCCGTGCTTGATGTGGAAGATGACGGCACGCGGCTGGCCGGTCAGACCGAGTGCCTCCTCGGTGCGGGCGATATAGTCGTCATACTGCGCGCGCGTCAGCGGGCCCTGTGGCTGATCGGGATTGATCGACAGCGAAAACAGATAGTTTGTGCACTGGGTGAGCGCATGGGCCTGGGCTTCCCATTCGGCAAAGGCGCCATGCAGGTCCTGCGCGATGGCCCCGCGCAGATCGGCCACTTCCATGTACTCGTTATCAAGTTCGTTCATGAGATGGGTGGCCAGGTCCTGCCCCAGACCGCGCTGACTGGAAAAGGGGATCATGGCGCCCGCCCCATGGCCTTGAGGAGCGCGGCCCGCATCGCGATGAGCTCGTCCTTGGCCGCCTCGACGACCAGCGCCACACCGCTGTCCTCGCCCTGGGCCAGGCCGATCTCATGCAGCTCATCGCGGAGCCGCGCACACTGTCCCAGGAGACGGGCAAGCTCGGCCCTTTCGACGGGCGGGCGGCGCGATTGCCGCGGCACCTCCCGGTCAAAGATGGCGCGGGTGATGAAAGCGGATGTGGACAGGCCGGAGCGTTGAATGCGCCGCAAGAACTCCTCCCGCAACGCCGCGGGCGGACGGTAGGAGATCGGCGCTTCGCGCTTCTTGCTGACATCATCCGGCATATCCACACACCTCCTTTCATCGCGGCTAGGCTGCTTTCCAAACCGAGGGTTCAGGGGCACCGGAAGCCCCTGGCCGATGGGTTTCCAAAGGGAGAGCCGGAAATCTCCCTTTGGCCGAAGCCGGTGCCGGAACACCGGTCGCGGGTTCCAAGGGGGCGCGATCAGCCCCTTTGGTCGATGGGTCCAGGGAGTGCGAAATCTCCCTGGCCGTGATGCAACGGACGGACACCGTTGCGCTCAGCCCGAGCCACCCTTGATGGGTGATCGGGCTGAACCCAATCCCTTGGCAAGGGACGTCCCAAAGACGGCCCCGCGCCTAGGGATTGCCCTGGGGGGTCCGCGGGGGATGGGACATCCCCCCGGCAAGGTGCGCGTGGTACTACCACGCGCACCTTGTAGCCATCTATATTGGACGAAAGCTGTCCTCTTTCAATAATATCACAGGACAGGTAGATTATGCCAAATCAGCAGACAGCATATTTGTAATGTACATCCCAATTTTGACTTGAGAATGCGGCGAGGATACAGCGAGGTTTCCAGGCTTCAGACACTGCCATGTTGGGAAGAAGAGCGCCCGGACGCTCCCTTTGGAATGAGCATTCCGGCGCCCGCCTTCTTCATATGGAGTGTACATTCCAATGACGGACGCAGCGAGTGCGGCGAATACGCCCCCAAGGCCCACGAGAGAAACCTACGAGCAGTTCCAGCGCGCCTATGAGACCCTCAACACCGGGCTGTTCGATGGGAGCCTGCCGAACTGTCTCATCACGCTGCAGCGGCGCACCGGCACGTATGGGTATTTCTCGCGGGCGCGCTTCGTACGTGAGGATGGTGAGATCAGCGATGAGATCGCCCTCAATCCGATGCATTTCGAGGACCGGCCGGTCCCTGAGGTGCTGGCCACGCTCGCCCATGAGATGGTTCATCTCTGGCAGCACCATCACGGCAAGCCGGGCCGAGGGCGCTATCATAACCGTCAGTGGGCCGACAAGATGAAGGCGATCGGCCTTCAACCTTCAGCCGGTGAAGGGGCCGCGGCAACCGAAGGCGAAGACGCGCCCAAAGAGACCGGCGAGAACGTCCAGCAGCACATCACCGAGGGCGGGCCCTTCGATGAGCTGGTCGGCAAGCTGCTCTCCCGCGGCTTCACCATCACCTGGAAGGAGCGCCGCGAAGAGGACGGTGATGAGGAGACCGGCGAGACCGGCAAGAAGAGCTCCGGCGCCTCGAAATCGGGCAAGCGCGTACGCTATGACTGCCCGGAATGCGATCAGCGCGCCTGGGCCAAGTTCGACGCCCGGCTCGTGTCCGGCGATCACATGATCCCGATGCAACCAAGCGGATAGCGCTCCCCCAAGAAGCGGCGCGGCCTCCTACGGTGGCCGCGCCCTTTTCGCGTCTGGAAGGAATTAGAATAGAGCGGCGGATTTAAGCGCATGGACGGAGATTTACGGCGCCGAACTATGAATCATCATTATCTTCCCAATCTTCGTCATCCGGTGACCGTTGAAAGAGGCTGAATGCAAGGCACAAGCAAGAACTAATAAATAAGTTACGAGGATCATTGGATTTCGCTGCCATGGCAATTTGAAAATGCGGAGATTTCGATGGAGGCAATTTCATAAGTTCCATATAACAACTGCTTGTCTTGATAATTTCTAATATCTTTAAGTATTCGATCTCGGAAACGATATCAGCAGTCGAAAAATCGATTGAAAGGCGTGCGTGTGCAAAAACATTTCGCACGTTTCTTATTATATTCAGATCATTCAAATCTGTTCTGCTAACGCACTTCAGAGCATAGGCCAGCCGTATCTTAGCAGAGAACGTCGAAAGCGGGGCATCAACAGAAAATAGATTCCTATAATCTCTGGTTGAGAGTTTTCTCATCTTAGCAACAAGAATGCTTTCAACACCATCTTCAGTGATGGTAGCCGCAATAATGGCGGCTGAACGATCATCCATTGATCGAAGTTCAGTTGACAGCTGCCATAGCTCGGCTTCCGAGAGGCGCTGGTCAATAATTCTGCTTAATCTTCTCGGACCCATCAGCTCAATACAATAACGAACCGAAATCGTTCGACGCAACTCAAACCGCACAAAGAAGGTAGTCGCCTGGAAGTGGCGCCCTGGGGACGAGGTCAGGCCGCGCCTTTTTCGTCTCTTTAGCTCTTCCTCAGTCCGGCAATGTCTGCACGCCGGCGCGCTGCGCCGCATCGTTGAGCGCCTGGTCTTTGGTCGCCAGCTTCAGACCGCGGCGCATGGCGAGTTCCAGATAGGCGGCGTCGTAGGTTGTGAGCTGCTCGGCCCGTGCAAGCATCACGATCTCGCGCAGGGCGCGGTATGAGGTTTCCTCGTCGGTGGCCACCGGCAGCTCCCCGATCAATTGCAGGCGCGTTGCCGTATCGGCCGCCGTCAGCCGCCCGCGCCGTTCGGCCTGCACCAGCACATTGCCGAGTTCCAGATGCCAGATCGAGGGCACCACTGCGCCCTCGTCGCGCACCTTCTCAAGAAGCGCATCGGTCTCGGGCGCTGCCTCATCCTCGAAGCACCAGGCGAGCGCGACCGAGCAATCGAGCACGAACGCACTCATCGCCGGCCCTCATCCCGCAGCGCCTTCCAATCGAGCCCGCCAAGCGTGACACCGGTGCGCGTCGCCTTCAGCCGGGCGATCGTCTGATCGACGCGCGCGCGGTCGATGGCTTCGGCCGGCACCAGTCGGGCGATCGCCTTGCCGTGACGGGTGATGAGAACCTCTTCGCCGCGCGCGACCCGCTCCAGGAGTGCGGAGAGGTTCGTCTTGGCCTCGAAGGCACCGACTGTAATCATGTTATTGTCCATATCAACCAACCTTTCAGACTAGTTTATCATTTCAACCAGAATATGTCTAGTTGTGAGGAAAAGGGCGCGCATCAGCGCGCGCCCTCCTCTGCGGCCACGGGGTAGAGCGAGAAGCCCTCCGATACGATCTGCGTGCCATGCAGCTTGACGAATACCGCGCCGTCCTCCTTCACCCAGGCTACGCCGATCCGCTCATAGGTGGCCTGCTTGCCGTGGCCGATCCTGAGCTTGGCCACATGGGTGGGCTTGTTGCCGCCTGTTTTCGCGCCGGCGTTGTTAGTGGTTTCAGTCGTCATCGTCTTTCTCCTTTTCGATAGGGGCCGGACCATTCCAGCCTTGCCCGCCGGAGAGCAGACGTCCGGGCACGGGTCATGGCCAACACGGGAGCCCGTCGCGCCGTAGCGCCAGCGAAGGCGGACAGGCGAATGGTGCGGGCCGGCCATTGACTCGCCGCCGTCAGGCATGCCCGACGCATCTGCTAGGCGTGGCTTGGAGATGGCAGGAGTGCGTCTTGCCCGTGAGATGAACGGGAAAAACGGGACGAAGACGTAAACGCTACGGCCGGTGCGCTCGGCTTGCGAATGAGGTCCATCCGCCGAAGCCAAACCCGCTGATCCGAAACCTTGCGCCGCGGCAGGTGTCAGAGTAAAAACGGAACTGAAGTGAGGTGGATTAGCCGAGAATTATTTGGATGGCATCTAAGAACAAAGAGATACAGCAAGAAGAGCAAGCGTGGCGCCTTCCAGCTATCGAAAACTGGCAGATGTATTCAGATGGTGCGGAACCAGCTGGTGCCTTTGAATGTGTCCTGTATACAGATGTGCATATACTTGGCCAGGTCGAGGATGAGTGTGGTCCGTATCACTTCCTGAATACCATACCAATCACAGGCCGGCCCGGCGCTGTCTTGCCCTATGTCGTTCTGAGATGCTTCTATTTCGAGAAAGAAGCCAAAGAGCCTCCAGACTTCCGGCAGAAAAGCGATAGCTCAAAATATCATGGCGGCGCCTCACTGATTGACGAACTGGCTGCCTTTTCTTCTCTCTTGCTGGGCGCGCGCATAAAGGCCAGCGAGGTCACACGTGATTTTCAGGATCTGAAAAACGAGCCGATGGGTCGGCCAACACATTGGGGTCGCCGCAATACGCCGACAATCAGCTTTGACAGCGGACGCCCCATACTACCTTGCGCGACAGGGCAACGAAATCTGTCCACCCTTCACGACCTATCGAACATCCTAGCACTGAACGGTCCTGAATCTGTTGCCCTGGTTCGGGCCGCAAGACTGTATCAGGACGCTCTGTGGATAGGGGAAACCGATCCAAATCTGACTTGGATCATGCTTGTTTCGGCCCTCGAATCTATCGCCGACTGCTGGCGAAAGAACCTGATGTCCAATAGAGAAATTCTGCAAGAGACGCTGCCCGTCCTTGTTGAGCATTTGGAAGCGGAAGACGGCGGGCAGTTCATCGATCGAATTGCGGATGACCTTGCTCATTTGACTGGATCGATAAAGAAGTTCTTGGGATTCTGTCTCGATTTTCTGCCTGATCCGCCGGAAAGTCGCCCAAGCGAATTCTTGCAGATCAAATGGACAGATGAGGAATGGAAGAGAATCCTAAAGATAATCTACAACTACCGTTCCAAGGCCTTACATGAGAGCATTCCCTTTCCCTTACCGATGGGCAACGCTCCATTCTACCACAAGAAAGGAGATGCGCCGGCAGAAAAGGGGACTATTGGTCTTGCCGCAAGCCAAGCGAATGCTCGGTGGCAAGCCAAGGATTTGCCGGTCAACCTCAATCTTTTTGCGATCGTAACGCGGCAGATCTTGCTCAATTGGCTCATGCATTTAGCAGAAGAACGAAAGGAGCCAAGGTAGTTGGGTGGTGGTAGGTAAGGAAGAATAGCTAAGGCGGGTTTCCAATCATGGGACAGTGAGGGCTGCATGAAAGAAACCAAGCTTGCACTTTCCGAAAGAGGATTGAATGAATCGCTTCTTCCACGTTTGAGAGGGCGGGTATTCTATTTGACTCTTCTCTCCAATCTTGAAAGAATCAATCAGGCCGGTGAAATCCGTCCAAACAGTTCGGGCGCATATCCGGGACCCCTTAGCCACTACAATTCGTTCTTCAAGAATCGGGGCTGCGTCTGTCTATTCGACTACCGGACTGTGAGCGAGGATAAGCTTAATATTTCCTTGGGCAAGTGCTCGCCGGCCACCTGGATCGGCTTCTCGCCTGGTTCTGGATTAGCGATATTCCTGCTGGCTCGTGATCGATGTCCTGATCTGTTGCCATGGACTCTCTGGGAGGAACAGGAGGCTTGGAGAGAGATGGTTGTTCCCCATGTCGAGGCGGGCCATGAAGGACCAATCTCCTTGGAGCTAATAGACGAGGTCTTATGCGTTGAGGTTGAACCTGACGACCATCCGCTCGTCGTTGCTCTGAGGGCGCGGGAAGGCTCCGGTCCCACTGATTAGCTCATAACTCCAGACGGAGATCGCTCGCCATCCAGAACTGGGAACGTCAACGATGGACGTGGCGCTCGGCCGCGAGGACGCAGCGAGGCGCCCTGGCACAACCCACGCCCATGCTCAAAGGCGGCACGACCTAGACGGAGGCCGCCATGAGCGATGAGGTGTTCCTGAAAGATATTATGCGCGATGTCCCGCGCGGCGTGGCCTCGCGCTATCTGAAGGAGCAATCGCTGCCGCAAGGCCGCTGGCAGGACCCGGCCCGGCTGCTCGATAATCCGGCCGTGCGCTACCACCCGGACGGCCCCGGCAAACGCATCCTGATGGGCGCACTCGGCGATGAGCTGATCGGCATCGAGGATAACCGGCACATCCTGACGATTGCGGGCTCGCGCGCCGGCAAGTCGGTGAGCGTGATCTCGAACCTGCTCTTCTATCCGGGCAGCGTGCTCGCCACCGACCCCAAGGCCGAACTCGCGAACATCACGGCCGCCCGGCGGGCAGAGCTCGGCCAGGACGTCTATGTGCTCGACCCCTTCCTGCACGCAGGGGAGAGCGCCGCGCCGTTTCGGGCGTCCTACAATCCGCTGGCCGGGCTCTCGCCGGACAGCGCGGCCGTCATCGAGGATGCCGAACTGATCGCGGATGCCCTTGTGGTCCGCAGCGGCAACGAGAAGGAGCCGCATTGGGATGAGAGCGCCAAGAACTTCATCGAGGGGCTCATCCTGCATGTGATTTCCGCCCCGCACTATGAGGGCTATCGCAACCTCATCACCGTCCGGGCGCTGATCCGCGAGGCGCTAAAGAAGGAGCCGACGGACCCGGACGATCCGGAAGGGCAGCCGACTTATGCGCTCGCCGCAGAGATGATGGAGAACGCGGCCGATCTCGACCTTGATCCCAAGACAAGGTCCCTCGCCAAGGCGATCGCCTCGGCCGCGATCGAATTCTACGAGCGCGAAAGCCGTGAGCGCAGCAGCGTGCTCTCGACCGTGCGAAGGCACACGAAGCTCCTGGATTACGAGGCCATACAGCGCGTGCTCGTGGATTCTGATTTCGATCTGACGGACCTGAAACGCACGCCCGGCGGGATCTCTATCTATCTGTGCCTGCCGGCCAGCCGCATTGGCCTGTGCAATCGCTGGCTGCGCATCTTCATCAACCAGCTGCTGGATGCCATGGAGCGGGAGAAGACCCCGGCACCAGCCCCCGTGCTGGTGTGCCTCGATGAGTTCCCGATCCTTGGCTATATGCGCCAGCTGGAAGATGCGGCCGGCCAGATCGCCTCCTATGACGTCAAGCTCTGGGTGCTGCTGCAGGATTGGAACCAGGGGAAGGCGCTCTATGGCGAGCGCTGGGAGACATTCGCCGGCAATGCCGGACTGCTGCAGTTCTTCGGTAACAATGACGCCACGACCTGCGAGACCATCTCCCGGCGCCTAGGCAAGACGCGCGTGGCCGTCTCACGGACCGGCGAGATCACCCCGGAGCAGCGCGAACTCGGCCTGTCGGGTCAGAGCGAGGCGGTCGAACTGCACGATCTGCTCACACCTGATGAGGTGAGCCGCCAGTTCGCACGCAGCGACCGGCTGAAGAGACAGCTCGTCATCTGGGCCGGATACCACCCGATGATCCTGCAGCGGGTCGAGTACTTCGATGAGGACGGCCCGGTCTACCGCGCACGAAGCCGTGCGTAATCGCGGTCCGTGATGACCGCGCCCGCATCCGCCGGCGCGGTCCCGCTCGCTCCCGCCTGCCAGGCCTGGCTTTTTTCAGCTGACGCCCCCGCGAGGAACAGGCGAGGCGAGAGCTCTCAGGGCGCTGATAGCGTTCAGATCATGGTCAATACCGGCCACCCCCCGAAGAGAAGGAGCTGAGAGATGAGTAGCACCCAGTACAACTTCAAGCTTGGCCAGGACCTGGCCCGCCAGGGCAAGGGCGTGGGCGACCTGAGCGGTATGAGCGCTGCGGATCGCAACGCCAAGCTGGCCGGCCATAAGGCCGAGCAGAGCAGCGGCTCCAACAAGTAGCGGGCCGCACCCGGAGGGTCGGGCGGCGGCGGCGCCCGGCCCTCCAACCTCCCGCACAAGAAGAGATCCAACCATGCCACGGGATGTTGTTTCACCGCTCGAGGGCGAGCCGCTCGCCCGTGAGATCACGCTGGTCGGCGGCGCGCCGGCCTTCGAGGTGACGATTGCCGAGCTGACGCCCGAGCGCAAGAAGGCCCTTGATGACTTCCAGAGCCTGGCCGTGATGGCAACAGCCGGTCCGCTCGCCCTGCTCGGCCTGACGGCCATGAACCAAACGGCGGGCGTCGGGCTCCTGATCTGCGGCACCGCTGCCATGCTGGGCTTCGCAGTCTCCAAGGGTGTGGCGGGCGCCATGAAGGTGCGCACGCGCCTCATCATCTCGGCCGATCGCTTCAGCTTCCAGGCCAAGGGCGGATGGCGGCATTTCGATCGGCGGGTGCGTCACCGCCTGCGCTGGAGCCTGCACGACAAGGCGCGCGAAGAGAAAGACGAGCATGTCTTCGAAGAGCGCAAAGACAGCATCAAGCGCCGGGCGAAGAAGCGGGAGCGCCTCTATCAGGACTCCTATCACATCGTCTACGAGCAGCTCGGCCAGCGCTACGACATCGCGGCCGTCTACGGCCAGTTAGAGGCGCAGCGCGTGCTGGCCAAGCTGAAGGCGCTCGATGAGCTTGCGGACAATCTCGGCCGCAAGGGGGGCGGCGCCCCGCTCCAGCCGGACGATGAGTGGGGAGACCAGCCCGGCGACATCCCGTTTGGACGATGAGCCATGGCGGGCGAAGACTTCGCGCGGACGGGCCCGGCACATGAGCGGCGGGCCCACGAGCCGGCCCGCGAGGAGAGCATCCAGGCGCGCATCGCCCGGCTCGAGAAGCAAAAGCGCAAGGCGCTCGAAAAGCTGGAGATCGACCGCGCACGCGAAGCGCAGCGTTTCCAGCTCGGCTCCGCCCGCGCCCCAGCCTTCGCGATGACGGGCATGGACCCGGCAAGCCTAAGGGCGGCGATGCGCGAGCATGTGAGGCGCTGGGACCAGCGGCGCGAAGACATAGCGCGCGGTTTCGACCGGCGCATCGAACGGCTGAAGGAACTCGCCGAGGATATCGCCAAAGACCGGATCACGCAGCGCGCGGAGACGGCCCGCGAGCTCACAGAGCAAGAACCCAAAGGCCTCGGGCACGCAAGTGCGCGGGTACGGGCCTTCAGCGCCCACGCCCATGAAGCCGGGCACGAGCGCTAAGGCCGGATGAGCAGACAACAAGAAGAAGGAGAAACGGTAATGAACTTCGACGCGATGCCCCCGGCGACGAAGGCCCTGTTTGTGATCGGGATCGGCCTGCCGGCGTCCGTGGCGCTCGGCATGCAGGGCGCCGAATGGATCGGGATCGGCTACAGCTTCGGCAAGCTCGATCTGTGGTCCCGCGGCTGGAGCGATTTCGCACCACGCCCCTTCAGCCTCATCGTCCAGAGTGTGCTCGGCGCCCTTGCCCTGTTCGTGCTCACGATCCTCGGGCTTGGCATCGGCCGGGCACTGATCGCCATCGGAGCCGTCTGGCTGCATCAGCTCCACCGCCATTTCGATCTGATGCCGCGGCTGATTGCGATCATCACGATCAGGACGGTGATGATGGCGGGCGCACTGCTGATGATCCCGCTCCATGCGCTCGGCGATCGCCTCGGCCCCGCCCTGCGCCGGCTCATCACCGGCCTGATTGCCCGGATCGAGGAGCGAAGCTACCTGCGCCGGCTCTACCGCGAGAAATACGCGGTTCAGTTCAAGAGCTTTGCCGCCTTCAAGCGTGTCTGGAACGAGGCCAAGCGCCAGGAGGAGCAAGACAGGCAGCGCGAAGAGGCGGAGCCGGCAGCGCAAGCGGACCCTTACGAGGCGGCGCTGGACGTGCTCGGGCTCTCAGAGCCCTTCACCAAGCGTGAGCTGAACGAGCGCTACCGCAAGCTGATGAAGGGCGTGCACCCGGATGTCGCCGGCCCGAACGCGCTGGCCGAACAGGTGAACGATGCCCGCGACATCGTGATGAAAAGGAGGGGGTGGACATGACACTCAGCTTAAAGGGGCGCCTGACAGGACCTGTGGCGGACCGCGCAAGCCTGCCGGCCACCACCGAAAGGAAAGAACGAACCGGCCCCTCGCTCCAGGAAGAGATGATCGCCCGCGTCTGCGCCCCGGCGCCGGCGCCGAAGGTCGACACCCGGATCATCCCGCATCGCTGCGCAGTAACGGGGCATCCCTTCACGGTGACCTATCAGCGCCGCGCACCGGACGGTCTCTATGAGATCGAGCGCATCGACAAGGTGAGCGGCACTATACGCCGCCAGGCCGGGCGTCCGGCTGCAAAGATGGAGGCCTTCAGCGCCGGCGAGTTCGATTGCACGGGGCGCCGCTGCCCCTGGTGCGGAAATGCAAGCGGCATCGTCCAGTGCGGGAGGTGCGGGCAGGCCGTTTGCGAGGGCCGCACCGAACGGCGCCATAGGCGGCGGTACTTCCGCTGCCATGAGAGCTGCGGCGGCGAGGGCGAGACCGCGCCCTACGGCCACATGCATGGTGGGGTGGAAAAGGCCCGCCAGAGCAGCACCGAAGCAACGACGACGACGCAGCCGGCAGGGATCGACCGTCCGGCGGAGCTGCCGGCGCTTTCAGTGCCAAGACTACCAGGAAGGAGGTGAATGATGAGCCATCACCGCGACATGCCGCAGGTCTTCCCCTGGATGAGCGAGTCCTCTGAAAATCTTGTCAGCTGGATCGTTATCCTGGCCTTCTGGACGGGCGTTTTCGCCCTGATCCGTCACTTCAGGAAGTGGCGTGCCCGCACCATGCAGGCACCGCCGCCAAACAGTGGCTCGGTCAGGCCGGAGGTCAGGACCGTCCGCACCACGCATGTGACGGTCGAAACGCAGGTCGTGCCCCCGGCAAACAGCCACGCAGCAAACGGCGGCGCCCGAAGGCGCCGTCGCTGATGGCAAGAACGCGGGAACGGGAGGGTGGCCTATGCCGCCCTCTTCTCGCTTTGGCGGGCGTGCATGAAGTCAGCTGCACGCTGTGCATGCGCCGCCGCGCTGAAGATAGCCTTCTTGTCCTCACGCAGGACGGTCAGCCAGTGCCCGATATAGGCGGCGTGGTCGGTCCGGTCTTCGAGCCTCAAACCGAGATCGGCACACAGGAACGCCGCTCCAAGCTCGGCCACAAGCTCCTCGCGGGCATAGCCGGCATCGCCGAAGGCCTTCCGGCCGAAGTCACGATCCAGCCGCGAGGGGTGACGCGTCCAGTGGACAGCCTCATGGGCAAGCGTGGCGTAGTAGGCTTCAGCCGTGAAGAAGCAGTCAAAGGACGGCATCCGGATCGTGTCGGTGGCGATCCGGTAGTAGGCCGCATTGCCGCCGGTCAGGATGCGCGCCCCGATCCCGGCGAAGAACGTCTCGGCGTGAGCGATCCGCTCATCCGGGTTCCTGGCGCCTTCGGCCAGCACATAGTCGTGGGCGGGTAGGCTCTCGATCTGCTCGACATTGAAGACGGTGTAGGCCTTGAGGAAGGGGATGACGGCCTCGGTCTCGTCACCGGTGCGCTCGTCGACTTCCGTCTTCACGAGCGTATCGGCATAGACGACAGGCGCGCCGTTCTCCCCCTTGCGGACATGGCCGCCAAGTTCGCGCGCCTGGCGGAAGGTCATCCAGAGCGGGGCCGCATAGGCCTTCTCCATGGCGGTTGCCCAGAGCGTCATCACATTGATCCCGGAATAGGCCTGGCCGTTGTGCCGAAGCGGCCGGCAGACGGGCCCGGCGGCATGGGCGGCGTTCCAGGGCTGCGTCCAGGGCTTCACGCCCTGTTCCAGCGCAGTGATGATTTGATCGGTGATGCGGGCGTAGATGTCGGGTCGGTCTGTCGTCTTGGCGGTCATGATCGTCTCTCCTTTGTTTCGCGTTGTCCTCAAGACGCGGGAGAGACAGCCGGGCGCGTCGGGCGCCTCGGTCACCCCGACCCGAAGGGCCGGGGGAAACGGCCAACACGGCCTGACCACACGCGTGTGGTCAGGTGGTGCGGGCGGGCCGTTGACCGGGCGCCGCGCCCGGCTAAACACGCGGCCAATCTTGAGGACACCGACACCAAAGGAGAGGGTCACTCTGAAGGGCTCTGAGACCGGTCCCGATGTGCCGCCGTCTGCAGCAGGACATGCGTCTGGAGAAGCGGTGGGGTTGACATGAAGATGCGGCGCGGCGCCTGCCGTAGGCTCCCCTGCGACCGGCGCCACCATGAAAATCCATAGACGGGCCTTGGATTTGCAGTGATCTGGGGCGCAAGTAACCGAACATCCTTGCAAATCGAAAGAATGTATTATAAAATGCAAGAATGATAACGCGGCATGCATATCAGGCGGTCCAGCGGGCGCTCGGGCGCCAGGCGGCGGTTGCGCTGATCGGCCCGCGGCAGGTCGGCAAGACCACGCTCGCCCATGAGATCGCGCGGGAGACCAAGGCCATCTATCTCGATCTCGAAGCAAGCGCGGATCGTGCCAAGCTGGCCGAACCGGCGCTCTATCTCGGGCAGTACGAGGATCGGCTCGTCATCCTGGATGAGATTCACCGCGTGCCGGAACTGTTCCAGGAACTACGCGGCCTCATCGATCGGGGCCGGCGCAGAGGCAAACGGATCGGCAGGTTCCTGATCCTGGGATCAGCCTCGATGGATCTTCTCAGGCAGTCCGGAGAGAGCCTGGCGGGACGGATCGAATATGTGGAGCTTGGCCCGCTGGACGTCCTCGAGGCCGCCCCCAACCCGACGGAAACGAACGCCCTTTGGGTTCGCGGCGGCTTCCCGGACAGTTACCTGGCAGGCAATGATGCGGATAGCCTGACCTTCCGTCAGAACTTCATCCGCACCTACCTGGAGCGCGACGTCCCTCAATTCGGACGGCGCATCCCGGCGGAGACGCTGGAACGGCTCTGGACGATGCTGGCCCATGCCCAGGGCAGCCTGCTGAATGCATCGAAACTGGCCGGCAGCCTGGCCGTCACCGCCCCGACCGTCACCAGCTATATCGATCTGCTTGTTGACCTGCTCCTGGTCCGCCGTCTGCGCCCCTTCCACGCCAACACCGGCAAGCGCCTTGTGAGGTCGCCCAAGACCTATGTGCGCGATAGCGGACTGGTGCACGCCCTGCTCGGCATCGAGGACTATGACGCGCTCGCCGGCCATCCTGTGTTGGGCTCAAGCTGGGAAGGCTTCGTGATCGAGAATCTGCTGGCCACATGCCCGCCGCGCACGACGGCCAGCTTCTACCGCACCGCCGCCGGCGCGGAGATCGACCTACTGCTTGAAATGCCGGGCAAGCTCGGCCTGTGGGCGATCGAGATCAAGCGCAGCCTGACGGCCAGGCCAGGCAAGGGATTTCATAACGCCCGCGAGGATCTGGAGCCGAGCCGCGCCTTCATCGTGTACGCCGGCGAGGAACGCTACCCGGTCGGCAGGGAGGTCGAGGCGATCAGCCTCCGGGGCATGTCAGAGCTGCTCCAGGACGTGGGATCGTGAGAAGGCACGCGAGGTGATTGCCGCAACGTAGGATGTCTGAGCCGTCCATGGGCCATGCCCTCTCTCGTCCACGGGAATGGATACGATAATGCTGTGAAGAATGAAAGAATCTTGCGTGAAAGGAGTTGCTGATAGCCTCTGCAAGCTCCACCGATAAAGATATTCCTTTATACGAAAGTTTGAGACGATGCTGATTCCGGATCATGAGACGGCAGTCGATTTCTTCAATTATGAGGCGATCGCGGGCACGGTTATAGAGCTCCTCAAGGACAACCGGGAAAGGGCTCTGACCGTTGGCGTCCATGGTGATTGGGGCGCCGGGAAATCCAGTGTGCTGAAAATGGTGGAGACGGGGCTGGCAGGCGATGAAAACGTCGCCTGTCTCTGGTTCAACGGATGGGCGTTCCAGGGCTTCGACGACGCCAAGACGGTTCTGATCGAGGCCACGATCACCGAACTCTGTCGCCAGCGTTCAGCCGTTGGCAAGGTCAAGGAACTCGGCGCAAGGCTGATCAAACGGGTTGACTGGCTCAAGCTTGCGCGCCGCGGCGGCGGCCTGGCGTTCAACCTGATCACGGGGCTGCCCTCACCCGATCAGATCGGCGAGTCCCTCAGGGGGCTGCAATCCCTGTCCGAACGTGCCGGGACGCTCTCCGCGGATGAGATACAGGCGGGCATCGATGAGGCGGCGTCCTTTCTCAAACCGGATGAGGGTGCAAATCTGCCGGAGCAGATCCACCAGTTCCGCGCGGAGTTCGCCAAGCTCCTCGATGAGGCGAGGATCGACCAGCTCGTCGTGCTGATCGACGATCTCGACCGATGCTTGCCGGCCACGGCGATCGAGACGTTGGAGGCAATCCGTCTCTTCCTCTTCGTGCCGAGAACCGCCTTCGTGATCGGCGCGGACGAAGCGATGATCGAGTACGCGGTCCGCCAGCACTTCCCGGATCTGCCGCTCGCCGCGGGGCCGATGCACTATGCGCGGAACTACCTGGAGAAGCTCGTTCAGGTCCCATTCCGCATCCCGGCCCTGGGAGCGCAGGAGACGAGGGCCTACGTGACACTGCTTCTTGTCGAGAGCCTCGTCGGCGAGGGCCATGGCGGCTTCAGAACCCTTCTAGAGACGGCGCGAACAAGCCTCAATCGCCCCTGGCTGGGCGCCGGTTTGAGACGTGATGACGTTCGGGCCGTGGATGAGGCACGGCGGGGAGAACTGAATGACACGTTCACCCTTGCACAGCAGATCGGGCCGATCCTCGCGGAGGGGACGAAGGGCAATCCCCGTCAGATTAAGCGTTTCCTCAACGCCCTCCTCGTGAGGCAAGCGATCGCCAGGGCACGCGGATTCGGAGACAGCATCCATCAGGCTGTGCTCGCCAAGCTCATGCTGGCGGAGCGGTTCCAGCCGGATTTCTATGACCACATCGCCGCACGGGCGATGGTGGCTGACGACGGCAAGGTCGAGGAGCTGGCGGAGCTTGAGAACACAGACGGCACCCGCAAGGGCAATGGGACGGCCGGCCGTGCAGTTAAGGACGAGAAAGGGGAGGCGAAGGCGGCATCTGCACCGGAGAGGGCAAAATGGCTCGAACGTGAATGGCTTCAGCGCTGGCTAAAGATCGACCCGAAACTCAGCGACACGGACCTGAGGCCGTATGTCTTCGTCGCACGGGACAAGAGGTTGCTCGCGGGCGCCGCGGAACTTGGCGGCCTTGAGGGTCTCATCGAGAAGCTCTCCGGACCGGAGATGGGCGTGCGCATGGCGGAATCTGAGGTGAGCACACTCCCAGAATCCGATGCCGAACAAGTGTTTGCTGCACTGCAGGCAAAGGTGCTTGCCCACGGGAGCTTCAACGCCGCACCGCCGGGCTTCGCCGGCCTGAGCATTGTGGCGAAGCACCACACACGGTTCCAGACGGACCTGGTGGGCTTGCTTGCCGGCATCGACACGAAGTCCCTCGGGATGTGGGTTGTGAAGGGCTGGAACGAGATTCTGACGGAACAGAGCGCAAAGGACGAGCTGGGGAACCTCCTGAAACAGTGGACTAACCAGGAAGGCAATCAGCCCCTCAAGCGTGCGGCAATTGCGGCCTTGCAGGGTCCGAGGCGGAGGGCGACCTGATGGGCACCTCCGGAGCGTCCCGCGGATCGGGCTCAAACACGTCGTTGGTGCCGAGCTGGCTTGATGGCGACGCGGGTCAAGCTCCTGGCAACGGTGACGGCGCGGGACCCGCGGAGGGCCAGGATGGTGGGAACGGTACGGGTACCACGCCACAGGTCACACCGGGCGCGCCTGTCGTAGCGGCGCCATCACCGCCGATCCGGCCGCCGCCGGAACCGGCGCGCTTCCAGAGCGCACGCCGCAACTTCACGTCGTTCGCGAGATCGGGCGGAAGTGACCGGGGTGCCTTGCGCCGGGCGGTGCGGGACTATGTGCGGTCAGGCACGAGGGGCGCTGCGAACGCAACGCGGCGCATGGGATCGTCCCGCACGGCCGCGCGCAAGCTATTGGGCGTGCTTCAGAGTTTCCAGCGCGAGGGAACCGCTGAGGCGCTACGGCGACTCAACCTCGCCAACCTCGTGGGACGGCCAATTGAGGATATCTTCCTTGGCCTGACCGACCTGATCTGTCCCGACGGTGGCTCCGTTGATGAGGGGACGGCCCGCGACGCGTGGCTCGAGACCCTTGCCGAGGTGGATTGGTTCGGACTTCAGGACCCAGACATGCCGACCGAAACGGAGGTCCGAGAGATCTTCCTGTCCTTCGTGGCGAATACGATCGAGACCCGCCTGTTCCAGGAGATCGGGATCAATGGCTTGCGGGTCGCGGCCGACAACGGGGCTGTCGAAGCGTTTCAGGCACAGCTCAGCAGCTATATTGAGCGGGGTGTACGCGATGCATTCTCCGCCGATCTGAGCAACCTCAGCGCATTGTCGGAGCAAGAGGTCGCGGCTGTGGTTGACGACACGTACCGGGAGGCCTGGGAACTGCTGGTAGCGTGGGGAGATCAAGAGCAATGAGACGCCACAGCTTCATCGCCCGGCTTGGGCCAGCCGATACCGCGAACGTGCCTGTGGCGCAGGCCGGCTCCGTGGTGACTGAGGTGAGGTTTGTTGACGGGGAGAGAAGGCTTGGCATTGGTCTCGGGTATTCGATTGATCAGCTGCTCAGGCGCGATGTCTGCCCGTCCGATGTGGCCATCGACCTTGCGTTGCTCGCCGCTCTTGTGACCGCTGCCGATACCCGCCTGTCTCGGGCAACGGAATCCCAGGACAGCTGGACACGGGAGATCGACCTCCACGTCCCCGTTAGCGATCCGGAGCTTTGGACGCAGGCGTCCGAGCGTGCGGAGCGTATGCTCGATTTCCTGACGGGCGATCGGTGGCGGCTCTTCTTCCGTGCACGCAACAAGGAGAACCGGCAGCTCGTCAAGCGGCCGGAGGGCCTTGACCTGAGCGCGACCTTCGACTGCGTGTGCCTGTTCTCCGGCGGTCTGGATAGCTTCGTCGGCGCCATCGACTTGCTGGCAGCCAAGAGAAGGCCGCTTCTCATCAGCCACTATTGGGACCTCAGCACAAGCTCCCAGAAGACCTGCGCCAGCCGCCTCGCCGCCGTGTATGGCGACATGGAGCCATGCCATGTGCGCGCAAGGGTCGGCTTCGATAAGCACGACTTCGACATGGTCTCGGAGGCCGAACCGACGCAACGAGGCCGGTCGTTTCTGTTCTTCGCCCTGGCCGCCCTGGCGGCGAGCGGGCTCGCGAACGGCACAACTATATTCGTGCCGGAGAATGGCCTGATCTCCCTGAACGTTCCCCTTGATCCCCTTCGCGTCGGCGCATGGAGCACGCGGACGACCCATCCGTTCTACATGGCCCAATGGAATGAGCTGCTCTCGTCCGTGGGCATCGGCGCCAGACTGGAGAACCCGTATCGCTTCAAGACCAAGGGCGAGATGCTCGCGGAGTGCACAAACCGGGCGATTCTGAGCCGTCATGTCGGCGATACGATCTCGTGTTCCTCCGTTGCCAAGGCACGCTTTCGCGGAGAGTCCCCGCGGCACTGCGGCTACTGTGTGCCCTGCTTGATCCGCAGGGCTGCGATCGCCAAGGCGTTCGGGGATGACCCGACCGTCTATTCACTCACGGGCCTGAGCGCCGGAACCATCAACGCACAGAAGGGCGAGGGCGAGCATGTTCGCCCCTTCCAGTTGATGGGGAGGCGGCTAAGGGACAAGCCCGGCCTGGCTCATCTCCTGATCCGTAAGCCGGGTCCGCTCTCGGACTATGGCGATGCTGAGATAGCCGCCTACGCGGATGTGTTCTGGCGCGGCGTTGAAGAGGTGGCCGATCTCATAGGCGAGGCGAGGGTTCGGCCCGGATGAGCGGTACGTTGAGCTTCCAGGGCTTCGATTTCCACTGCCACATCGATCTTCACAGGGACCCGGCAGCATTGATCGGTGCTTGCGAGCGGGATCAGATCCTCACCCTCGCGGTCACGACGACGCCCAAGGCCTGGCCGCAGAACAGGCGCTGGACGGCCAAGAGCGCGTATATCCATGCCGCGGTGGGCCTCCATCCCGAACTGGTTGGGGAGCGCTACTCAGAGGTCGAGCTTCTCGAGAAGTACATTGGCGAGTGCGGCTTCATCGGCGAGATCGGGCTGGACGGCAGCCCGCGATACCGCAAGACACGGGCAGCTCAGCGGGACGTCTTTGAGCGCGCGCTCAAACGTGCACAGACACTTGGGAGCCGCGTTCTCAGCATCCACAGCCGGCGGGCGGCGGACGATGTGGTCGAACTGCTTGCGCAGCACACAACGCCGGAACGGGTGCTGCCGATCCTTCATTGGTATTCCGGCTCGGCGGCGTGTGCGCTGAGAGCGATCGAGAGGGGGTGTTACTTCTCCATCAACCGCCGCATGCTGGAGCACAAGGCCGGCACCGCTCTGGTCCGCCGCCTGCCTCTCGGTCGCCTGCTCACGGAAACCGATGCTCCCTTCACCACTCAGGGCAATCAGCCTGCAATAGCCAGCGAGACGCGGTCCACCACAAACGCCCTGGCCCAGATACTGGCCATGGACAGTAGCGAACTCCTCGAGATCCTTTGCCAAAACGCCGAGCATGTCTTGCGCCATGGGGGATTGGGAAATGTCGCCCAATGAGGAATGACAAGTATCATCTGCAAGACAACGAAATAGAAAGCGATACCGAGCCATTTGCACAT
This sequence comes from Anaerolineae bacterium, assembly GCA_028285185.1. Classification (GTDB taxonomy): domain Bacteria; phylum Pseudomonadota; class Alphaproteobacteria; order DSM-16000; family Inquilinaceae; genus JACKIG01. Next base: position 20,073 of record JANQQD010000281.1, read on the forward strand.
GCGCCATATTCATACCTCAGGCAAGAAACTTGCCACAAACTCGCCACAAGCCCAAACGGACCGAAGGAGACATGTGAGGATTTCTGCGACCTACAGAGGATCTCTATTTCGTGGCAAAAACGCCATTTCTTAGGAAATATGGTAACTGTATGACCTGTAAGTTATTGATTTCCTTATGGAGCGGGTGATGGGGATCGAACCCACGGCCCTCAGCTTGGGAAACTAAATAAACACGTTACATATCAATGACTTATAGTATTCCTGCCACAGATTCGCCACAGGAAGGCGGGATGACGTAGCGCAGCACGCCGCCTTCGGCCTCCTCGCGCTCGGTCTCTTTCTTCCTGATCAGATGGCCGTAGATGTTGTAGGTCATGGTGATGTCTTCATGGCCCATGGCAGTCTGGATGTATTTCGCGCTCTTGTTGTTCTCGATCAGCATTGATGCGAAGAAATGCCGAAGCGCGTAGGGCGTGAACTGCCGGATGACCTTCGTCTTTCCGTTCTCCCGCAGCTCCTCCGAGAGACCGGCTTCGTCCATCAGCGTGTGCCAGCCACGCCTCAGGAACTTGTTGTAGGCCTGGTACGACCCTTTGCGGCGCGATGGGAACACGAAATCAGCCGGGTCCTCGGCGCCGTGGCGTAGGCCGTAGTGGCGCGCCATGGCCACAGACTCGCCGCCCGTGAGGATGAAACGCCGCCCCGCCCGTGTCTTGGGCGGTCCCAGCTCGTTGCTCCGGTCAAGCGCCTGCACGACGCGCACACCGTTCGGCTCCAGGCCAAGGAGCGGCAGGACAAGGTACTCCTGGGGCCGCATGCCGCTGTCGGCAGCCAGATAGACCATAGCCCTGTAGCGCTCGAAGGTTGCAGCCGTCTGCTTGTTCTTGGAATTGGCCAGCCGGTCGGCCGTGCGCAGGATGGTTTGCAGCTCCGCCACCGATGGGATGCGCACGGGCTCCTTGTACCGGGAGTCGATTGAAACCGTGATGCCGGCCGCCGGATCGTCGGCGATGATCTCCTGATCCTGCATTTCAAGCAGGACGGAGTGGAAGGATGAGAGAACTTTCTGTGCCTTATCAGGGCTGAAGTTCGTTTTGAGCCACGACCGGAATTTCTTGATATCAGACCTCTTCAGCGCAACGAGATCACGATCCCAGTCATAGCTCTTCATGACCCGTGCGCGGTACTCGTACTGCTCCAGTGTGGCGGCAGAAACGGGGTCCCGTTCATCGCGCCCTTCCGCTCCGCAGACGTCCAGCCAGCGATCGATCGCCTGCCCGACCGTCCTGATGCCTGATCTTGCGTTGCGGCCTTTCCGGGGCTTCTTGCTCTCGCGAAACGCCCGCGCCTCGGCAAGGGTCTCGAAGGACTCGTAGCTGTACCCTGACTCACTTGACGGGTCCGGATACCGAACCTGATACGTCGTGCCTTTTGCGCCTGTTCTCTTACGGATATCGCTCATACTTCAAGTCTTGAACAAATGAATCGGTAAAATCAAGCTCTGTATATATTCTGTCCACAATGACTTCAATTTGGACTCCAATTCCGCTCCGCTTCGGCTTGTTTCTTCAGGTAAATACTGACCAGCGTATCTTTCTCGATCTTGAGTCGCCCGTCGATCGGATCGACGAAGAACGGCAGCTTGCGCCGTCCATGTGGCCCTCGGTCAGCCGCCCGCTTCATCTGCCGGGCGGTTAGCTCCACGCCCATCTCAGCTAGGACGGCTCTCGCTTGCTCCAGATCGATGTATCGTGGCCTGTTCATGGATCTTCCCGAGCCCTCCTCGTCCGCTAAACCGAATACTCATCCGCCGCACTGGCGTACGGGCCCGTGCTTGTGAGCTTGTCCACGATCCTGCCTGCTCCGTTCCGCGCCGCGATTTCATCGCCAAATCCGTTGGTCGGGTTGATGTAGAGCGTGGCGCCGCGCGAATGAAAAATCGCGTAGTCGAGTTCGATCTCGTGCAAGAGCTCGAACAACGCCTGGCGCAGCTGAGCAATCGTCATTTCGCCTTTGAGTTTGATCTGCATGGCCTACTCCAAAGTTCATAATCTATATTTCTATAATACCACTTATGGTTGGGTTGTCGCAAATACACAACCTTATGATCATTGCACGAAAGCCTTACTGAGAGCAGGTTTTTGGCGATGCAGCATGCTGCAAGCTCTCCTGCAAGCCTCTGAGATGCCCTCCTGATTTCATCCCTGGCCGCCCGCCCATGGCGGCCTTTTCCGCTGATGTGAGCGTGAGCGGGGTGACCCACGGAAAAGGCCCTGATGGTCGGGGCCCTCGGAAAGAGAAAGGAGGTCACTCAATGTGCAGGATGATCACAGCCCAGGAGCTGCAACGCCTCACCCTGGCTCAGCTGCAGGAGCTCTTCAGCCAGATGCATGCTGAGCTCACGCGCTCTGCCCCTGGCTCGGCCGCACGCCGCAACGCGCTTGCCAGTCTGGAGACGATTGCCACAGCGATGCGCGCCCGGCATCGCGCGGGCCCACGGCTCTGACAGCTTGCCTGCCCCAAAGGCAGCCGCCGGCCGCGAGAGCCGCCGGCGATCGTGTGCCTCACGAGGACGGCACGAGGCATGGACAGGCGCCGGCGATGCGACAGTGGCACCATGGAGAAAATCCTCGACATTCGCACGCGCGCCCGTCCAGAGCGCCGCCAGGATGAACATGATCCAGCGGCGACGGTTCGAGACAGCCGGCCGCGCGACCCGGACATCCTGTCCCTGGCTGAGCTGAGCCAGATCCTGCGCTGCTCGGAGGACACGCTGCGGCGCGTGCCCGTCTCGCAGTTGCCGGTGTACCGGATCGGCAAGGCCAATCTTTATCTGCGGGACGATGTTCTCCGCTTCGTGCGCTCGCGCCGAGTCGTCCGGCCGAATGCGGATGTGCTGATCGATGAGGTGGTCCGGGACATTGATGGGCGGAGTCCCGGCATGATAACGTCCGACCCGGTTGATGTGCGGGAGCCTTCCAAACGGAGGGCCATATGAGCAAATCCCGCAAGATCGGGCCGGTCACCATCCGGCCGCATGTAAGAGACGGGACGGAAACGGGCCGCTGGGTCGTTGACGTTCCGGCGTCGCTGACCGGCAACGGAAAGCGCACGCGCCGGTTCTTGGACAATCGAAGACAAGCCATTGAAGTCGCCCGCGAACTCAACAGGCGACTCGAAGCAGCCGCCTTGCCGACCCGCGCCCCGGCGGAACCCACAGGGCCCGTCCTGCCCGAGGCGATCGAGGGCTGGCTTCACGAACAGGAGCTGAGGGTCGAGACGCTCAAGAAGAGGCGCTCAACCCTTGGCACCGACGGATACAGGCTACGCTCGATCGCCCGGTATTTCGGGGACCGGCCACTCACCTCGATCAGCGAAGCGGAGCTGGTCGCATACCAGGCACACCGCCTGGCGCAGGGCCGAAGGGCCGTCACGATCAACAGCGAGATCGCGGCGCTGGGCTTCGTGTTCAGATGGGCGGCAAAGCGGGGTCAGCTCTCGGCGATCCCGAGCGTCGAGCGCATCCCCGTCCGGCCGTCCGAGGCGGTGATCCCGAGCCCGGAAGAAACCGTCCGGATCATCGAGGCACTGCCGGCTCACCTGAAACCGTTGGTCCGCTTCCTCGCCGAAACCGGATGCCGAAAAGGCGAGGCTCTCAATCTCACCTGGGAGTGCTTCGATGAGGCCGCAGGGAACGTCGAGATCAGATCTAGGGAGGGCTGGACACCCAAGACCCTCCAGTCGGAACGGCGGATACCGCTTTCCGCCGGCCTGCTGGAGATGATCCGGGAGTTGCCAAGGACCGGAGAGTACATCTTCGGCAGTGGTCCGGACGGAGGGCAGATCGACTCGTTCCGCAAGGCCTGGAACACCGCAGTCAGGAAGGCCGGAATCATGCGCCGGGGCCGGCCGGTGCACCTGCCGGTTAAAACCCTGCGCAAGGCCAACGCGACCTGGCAGGCCGAACGCGGGGTGGGCGAAAGCGTCCTGCAGAGCCTGCTGGGACACGCGAAGGGCTCCCGCATCACGCGGCAGTTCTACGTGCACGTGACCGAAGACGCCAAGCGGGCGGCCGTGATTGCCCTTCCCATGACCGGGCAACCGGCCGGCAACGCGGCCGGAAATCTGGCAACATCTGGCAACAAGGCAGAAAATGAGCAGGCTACAGCCTAGTACAAGTGGCTCTAACCACCTGAAATGACAGAGAGAAAATTGGTGGAGCCGATGGGAGTCGAACCCACGACCTCTAGAGTGCGATTCTAGCGCTCTCCCAACTGAGCTACGGCCCCACACGCGGCCTGCGGGCGGTAACCCGCGACCTGTCTCCGGTGTTATTGGTCGCCAGGTTCCGGCTTGTCAAGCCGGACTCCGGCGCAGTTGCCGTGAACGATCCGAGACATAGGTGTCAGCTCGTACCGGAGACATGGGTGACACTTTTCGCTTTCGGGCGCGAGGTGTTGATGCCGTGGAGAGAGTGTTCGGTGATGGATGAACGTCTCCGGTTCGTGGCCCGCCTTCTCGATGGCGAAAGCATGAGCGAGGTGTGCCGGTCTTTCGGGATATCCCGAAAGGCCGGCTACAAGATCTGCAACCGCTACAAGGAGGACGGCGTTGAGGCGCTGTGCGACCGCTCCCGGCGGCCGGTGCGCTTGCCAACCAGCCCCCCGGCCAGGCGCCCAACGATCTCGGGTGCGTCGATTTCAAGGGCGAGTTCAAGCTTGGCAACAGCCGCTACTGTTACCCCTTGACGGTCACCGACGATGCCTCCCGCTTGATCCTGAAATGCGAAGCCCTTGAGACGGCCAAGGAGGCCCCGGCCATCGCCACCTTCCAGAACCTGTTCAAAGAGCGCGGCCTGCCCGACGCCATACGCTCCGACAACGGCGTTCCGTTCGCCAGCCCCAACGGGCTCTCCAACCTCTCACGCCTCTCCGTCTGGTGGCTGCGCCTCGGCATCGCTATCGAGCGCATCAAGCCCGGCCATCCGCAGCGGAATGGCCGCCATGAACGCATGCATCTCACCCTGAAGCGCGAGACCACCAAGCCGGCCGGCGCCAACATCCTCTAGCAACAGGCGCGGTTCGACGATTTCATCCATGCGTTCAATGACGAGCGGCCACAGCAAGCGCTCGACATGAAATGCCCCGTCGACGTCTACCAACCCTCCGGCAAGCCATACGACGGACTGCCTGACGTCGCATACCCGTTCCACGATTGCGACGTCCTGGTCACCACCTGCGGGCGCATCTGTATGCACCGCAGGAAAATCAACATCTCCAACCGTCCTGGCGGGCCAACGCCTCGGCGTCAAGGAGGTCGACGATGGCATCTGGCTCGCCTCCTTCATGCACTACGATCTCAGCTATATCGATTTGGAGCAACGCACATTGCAAACCATCGACAACCCGTTCGGCACGAGGTTGTCACCCATGTCTTAGGGAAGTCCTGTCACCTATCTGTCCGGAATGGACCGTCGAACGATGGTGCCGCAGGAGGGACTCGAACCCCCGACCCACGCATTACGAATGCGTTGCTCTACCAGCTGAGCTACTGCGGCTAACGATGGTTTCAGCCGGACGGGACCCTACAGTGCCACCCGT
>JANQQD010000288.1 GCA_028285185.1 Anaerolineae bacterium
GGGCGCGGAGTTCGTGAAGTATGGCGCCAACCGTGTGGCCGAGGGCAAGCTGCCGCTGTGTGCGGAGATGTGCTCGACCAAGGCCCTGCTGGCCGGCGACGGCGACGTCGTGTCCGACATCTACCGCGAGCGGATCGTGGTCCGCGGCTTCGGCGCCGGCGCCTGGGGCTGGGGCACGGCCTACGAGCTGAGAGGCGAGTAACCCTCCGCAGAGGAGGGCGAGGGGCTATGCGGCCGGGCGAAAGGCAGGCGTCCGGCCGCATCAGGCTCGCTAGACATCAGATCGGCAAGAGCAGGCACATGGCCATGGGCACAAGAGCCGAAAGAGGCGCGCGCGGTCACGATGGTTCGGTCGCGGCTTCGATGGGCCGATGGGGCCTGATCTGCTGCGCCCTGGCGCTGCTTTTCGGCGCCCTGCTATGGGCATCGCAATCGCTGGCCCAAGAGGCGTCTGAGGGCCCGGTGGAAGAACCGCCGATCGGCCTCGGCGTTCCCGGCGGCACCTCTGGCGCAGCTTCGGATTCCGATTTCTGGCGCGAGATACGCCAGGGGGACGGCGGTCTGGTCAATATCGAGAACCCTAACGCCGGCGTGCTGATCCGGTCGGAGGGGGAGACGTGGCGCCAGATCAACAGCGTGGCACTGCCGACCTATGGTGCGATGTACATGGCCGGCATGCTGATCGTGCTTTGCCTGTTCTTTGCCCTGCATGGCCGCGTGCGCCTCGAGCATGGTCGTAGCGACAGGAAGATCCTGCGGTTCAAGACCATCGATCGGGCAGCCCACTGGCTCTTGGCATCAAGCTTCCTGATTTTGGCCGTGACCGGGTTGATGCTGCGCTATGGCCGTGAGCTGCTGATCCCGGTGATCGGCCATGGCGCCTTCGCTGAGATCGCCAGCATTGGCAAGTACCTCCACAACAGCGTCGCCTTCGCCTTCATGGCCGGGTTGGTGTTGGTCTTTGTGCTCTGGATCCGCGAAAACATCCCCAATCGGCACGATGCGCTTTGGGTGGTGAAGGGGGGCGGGCTGCTGCCGGGTATCCACGCCCCGGCGCGGAAGTTCAATGCCGGGCAGAAATTCGTGTTCTGGGCGGTGATCGGCTTCGGCATCCTCTTGTCCATGTCTGGCATAGCGCTGTTGTTCCCGTTCACCACAGGTTTCACGGCCGACATCTTCTGGGTCATCAACGCCGTCTTCCAGACCAGCCTGCCGACGGAACTGAGCCCGCTGCAGGAACAGCACTATTCCCAGCTGTGGCACTCAATCATCAGCATGGTCTTCATCATCATCATCATGGGGCACATCTACATCGGCACCATTGGTATGGAAGGCGCGTTCGAGGCGATGGGCTCGGGAGAGGTCGACAGCAACTGGGCGCGCGAGCACCACAGCCTTTGGGTCGAAGAGGTGGAGGCCGAAACCGTTGCCGGGAAGGTCCGGCAGTCGGAAACGCCCGCCGAATGAGAACAAGCGAGAGCACAAGGCCATGAGGGCATTCGTGATCGGCATCGTGTTGATGGTGGTCATCTCCGCCGCTGCGGCGGTAGGGTTCGAGCTGATGGATTTCGGGACCGCAACGACTGAGATGACCGGCACCGGTGCGGT
>JANQQD010000299.1 GCA_028285185.1 Anaerolineae bacterium
CCTGTCAGTCATCGATGTGTTTCCGTCCCACAGGGTTCGATCGGGCACAGTCACCCGTACCACCGAACTGTAGAGCAGCCCGGTTAACCGGAGGTGTGCGTATTGCAACCTTGCGTGCGGCGGCCCGGCTTGTATGACCGCAAAGATAGCCTATTTGGGGCAAATCTTCGGTTTAAGGTTCTAAACACCACCGGTTCTCTGTCGCGGTACGCGAAAGTTGGACCTAGCCAAGATGGATTTAGCGATGACGAGATACGTTAACGAAAGACCTGACCCCATATTTACGACTCCCTACGTATACGCGCACGGGCGGACCTTCCCGCCCTCCGGCGACGGTCAGCTCGTTTCGATCAGTGCTCCACCACCTTGCGATAGAGGTGCCAGGTTGCGTGTCCGAGGACGGGGATCACGACAATCAGGCCGATCAGTGCGGGGATCGAACCGGCGACCAGCCCGCCCGTGACGACTATGCCCCAGACGGCCATCGGGACCGGGTTGGCCGTGACGGCGCGAACCGATGTCGACATGGCGACGACCAGGTCCGCGTTCCGGTCGATCAGCATCGGGAATGACGTCACGCCGATCGCCAGCGCAACCACGGCGAACCAGAAACCGACGCCGACGCCGATGACGATCATCGCCCAGCCCGCACCCGTCGTGAACACATCGGTGATGAAAGAGCCGACCGATGTCGGCGGCTCCGGACCAAGCGTTGCCGCGTAGATCAAGTAGGCGGCACCCAACCAAAGGGCATAGATGAAGCCAAGCAGCACGCTCAAACGCACGATTGCGCCGAACGACGGCGCGCTGACCACGCCGAACATGTGCTTCCAGTTGGTATCCAGGCCCTCCTCACGGCGCTTGCTGATCTGGTAGAGGCCCACTGCGGCCACCGGACCGATGATTGCAAAGCCGGATGCCAGCGGGAACACCAGCGGCAGCATGTCATAGCCGGTGGCAACGCGCGCCAGCACCAGACCGGCCACCGGGTAGAAGACGCACAGGAACACGATGTCGGTGCGAAAGGCCCCGAGGTCCTGGAGCCCCTTCGCCAAGGCGTCCCAGACATCGGCGACCGTGATCTTGCGAACCGCAGGCTGATCGGTGGATTTGGCGCGCTCCGGCGCCAACCCGTCTTCGTGGGCGCCTGCAAGCGCCCGCGCCGCGCCCGACACTGCATCGGCGCCCCACTCGAGTGGATTGCGGATATGGTCCTTCGTGGCCATGCTCTTCCCTCCCGAACTTGTCGTTGCCGACCTTGTCGTTGGAGGCGTTGGGCCCACCAGTGGCTCGCGCCCCTCTTGGTTCCCCATCGTGAACCGGCGACCCACCTCGTAAGACAGCATACTCCGACTGGCCCCCAGCATTCCAAAGAAAAGTCGAAACCTTATCATTCTCCATCGACGTCCGGCGGGCCGTCGGCGTCTGGCGGACCGGCGCCGCGAGGGCCGTGGCTCCGCATTGGCGCTTCGGAATCGAAGGGTTGATCCTTGACTGCAGTCGGAAGGAAGGGCAGCCTACACAGTTAACCGCAGCTATTCAGGAACCGGCGTCAAAGGCGCCGTCTTTGCCGGCATCGGGCCAGTAAAGACGAAGCGTGGTCGGCCAGGTGGCAAGGCGGAGGTCGGGTCAGCGCAAAGGACGGGATCGTCCGGCGCGCCCGCCGGGGGGAACGCTGATGGAGAGCCATCTCGCAAGGGCTGACCTGCGAGGTCGGTCCGCCATCCTGACGACACGCCGGGATGAGCGGCAGTGAGCGGCGCGTCGCGATGGGTGTTTGGCGGCGGCTTGGCCTTGTCAGGCCTGGCCGGCCTGTACCTGGCGAGCCGCTCCGGCGAAGGCACGCTGTACTGGACCGGGCTGGTGCTGTTTGGCGGCAGCGTCTTCCTGATCTTCAATCTGATCGGCGGTGCGTTCGACAGGGCCGGAGGCCGGGCCCCTGAGAGCTACAGACTTGTGGGATACGCGCTGATCGCGGTCGCGGCGGGCACGGTCGTGTTCCATGTGCTGAGCCCCTGGTGGTGGGCGCCGATCGCCTCGAACTGGCACTACATCGACATCACCATCGATCTTACCTTCTGGATCACCGGCGTCGCCTTTGTGATCATCCTCGGGTTCATGGCCTATTGCGTGTTCCGCTTCCGCCACCGCGAGGGCAGGCGGGCGGAGTACGAGCCGGAGAGCACGAAGCTTGAAGGCATCCTCACGGTCGTGACCGCCTTGGCCGTGGCGGCGATGCTGGCCCCCGGCTTGTTCTTCTGGAACCAGTTCATCGACGTGCCGGAGGACGCCGTCGAGGTGGAGGTGGTGGGCCAGCAGTGGTCGTGGAGCTATCGCCTGCCGGGCGCGGACGGCCGGCTGGGCACAGCCGATACGCGGCGCATCAGCCCGGACAATCCCTTGGGCCTGAACCCGGACGACCCCGACGGCCAGGACGACATCATCATAAACGGCGGCCCGCTGCACCTGCAGGTCGACACGCCGGTCAAGATGCTGCTCCGGTCGGTCGATGTCCTGCACAACTTCTACGTCCCGGAGTTCCGGGCGAAGATGGACATGGTACCCGGCATGGTCACGCAGCTCTGGTTCACCCCGACGCGCACGGGAACCTTCCAGGCCCTGTGCGCCGAGCTGTGCGGCACCTATCACGCGTATATGCGCGGCGAGGTGGTGGTCCAGGAGGAAGGCGACTACCAGGCCTGGCTCGACGATCAGCGGACATTCGCAAGGCTGGCCGCGGCGGAGGCGCCGTGACGGAGCCCATCATGACCTGAGCCGTAAGGGACGGAGGCCGTGGCCCATGATGCATGAGATCGCGTTGCCCTGTGTTGGATCCGCACAGCCGCGTCCGGCCGGAGCGAAGGGAGCCGCCCCATGG
>JANQQD010000331.1 GCA_028285185.1 Anaerolineae bacterium
AAGGTCTTCACATGGCCGTTGGCCAGCCAGGCCATCACGACTGGGCTCAGCGAGCCGCGCCTTTGTTCCATCAGGGCCACCGCATCGCCCAGCACCCTGGCCGCGTCGCCGATCTGCGCCGCACTTGCGTAGGCGATCGCGAGCTCTGCGGAGCCATCGACGATGACCTCATCCTGATCGGCCTCCTGAATGAGACGCTCCGCTTCCGTCAGGAGTGTCCGGGCTTGGTCATTATGGCCCGTCGCGATGAAGGCTGCCGCCATTCGGGCAAGGGTGATGACGTTGAAGGGCGTTGGCTCATCCCCGACCAAATCGAGGAGGGCAGTGGCCCCCTCGACGTCGCCCGACCGGGCCCGCGCCACCGCCGCCGCCCGCAGGTTGTTGGCCCGCAACGGGGCGACGATCAGCGGCAGCGCCCGAGGTTCTGCCTCTTCGAGTAGAGCTTCGGCCGTCTCCAGATCGCCCGATTGCGCATGGGCGACGGAGAGGGACATCGTTACCGCCACGTCCGTGGCCGCATCGATGTTGTAGGCGATCTCGGCGATGCCCTGAACGAGCTGGGGGCGACCGGCATCGGCTATGGTCCCAAGTTCTCCGGCGAAGGCAACGATCTGGATCTCGTTCTCAATCGCCCAGCCGAGCAGCTCCTCCGCCTCATCCAACATCCCCTGCCGGACGAGCGGCATGAACTGATAGAAGACGTACTCTGCTGCCACTTCAGGGTTTTCCGACAACACTGCCATGCCGGCATCGAACCATCGCGATGCGGCATCGACCTGACCTATGCCCTGCATCCCCGCCGCAATGTCAAAATGCCTCGTCGCCACATTTCCGGGTCCGCCTGCGTCGGCCGCATCAAGGATGTATTCGAACGTCGCGGCCGCAGCGCTATCTAGCCCCGCTGCGGATTGTGCGACGCCAAGGTTCAACAAGACGGGGAACCACAGATGTCTTTCCCAGTTGCCGGTGCCCAAGGCATCGGCATCGGCAATCAGGTTTTCCGCCAGGCCGAACTGCCCATGCAGCGCTAAAGCTTGGGCAAGCCTGGTCATCAAGTCAGCCTGATCCCGTTCACTGGCCCAGGCAATAAGGGATGATGTGTCCTCGAACACGCCGCACAAATCTGCTTCGGCGGTGCATGAGCCTTCTTGTGATCCCGCCGCTGCCGGCGCCGACAAAAGCAGCCCCACCGTCGTAATCAGGATTGCCTTCACAAGATCCATGAACTGACATTTCCCAGTTGGGCGGCCCATCCGCCTCTGATCGACGGCAAAATAGTCCGCTTGTGGCCCGATCGGAAGGCGGACCGCCGCGGCGATGGCATCCCCTGCAGCACAATCGGGCACCCGACCGTCATGGCGGCAAGCGATGGCAAAACGCCAGCCCATTTTGCAACGGTAAGGGCACACTTCGCCTGTCGCCCGACTCCTGCGAGTGCTCCGCGTCGCCATCTCCATGGCTGTCGCCTCCGGTCACCGTCATCTCTTTGATTTTTATACAAGATTCGCAGTCAGGCGCCGCGAAACCAAGACGTCATTTGGGAAATCCGGGTTACAATTAATTGCGGGCCCGATTGCGGCGCAAACTGCGCACGTCCGCGATCCGGGATGCGCAGTCCCTCCGTTCCGGCAGCACGGACCGCCGCCTCTCAGACGCTGAAGACACCGACCGGTCGCGTTTGCCGCAACCCTGCCATGCCGACCGGAACCGCGTCGGGGCCTGGGCGGGGCCGTGGGGTCACCTTATTCTCTGAAGGGTTACAAAGAGCCACAGACCATGCGAGCCATCCTTGCTAGCGCCGCATCCTGGCCGGCGCCGGTTCAGGGTGCGCTGTTGATGACAGGTGCGGCCTGCGCGTTCTCGCTGATGATCATCCTGATCCGCGAGGCGAGCGAGACGCTGCACCCGTTCGTCGTGGCCTTCTGGCGCAACGCGTTCGGGCTGGTGTTCATGCTGCCGTGGCTGGCCCGTGTCGGCCTGGGCGGGCTGAAGACCGGTCGGCTCGGCCTCTACACCCTGCGCGGCATGGCCGGCATCGTCGCCATGCTCACCTGGTTCTACGCCCTGTCGGTGATGCCGATCGCAGAAGCGGTGTCGCTGAGCTTCACCGTGCCGCTGTTCGCCACTATTGCCGCGGCGGCGGTGTTGCGCGAGGTGGTGCGCGCCCGCCGCTGGACGGCGACGGCCGTGGGCTTCGTCGGTGTCCTGGTGATCCTCCGGCCCGGTGTGGAGGCGATCTCGCCGGCAGCCCTGCTTGTGCTCGTCTCGTCGCTGTCCATCGCGGTTTCGGTCGTGATGATCAAGATGCTGTCTCGGACGGAGAACAGCAATGCCATTGTCGTCTACATGGTGCTGTTCCTGACACCGCTGTCGTTCGTGCCGGCCCTGTTCGTCTGGGGATGGCCGGACCCGGCGACATGGCTGCTGCTGATCGGCATCGGCCTTGCCGGCACGCTCGGGCATATCGGGTTCACCAATGCCATGCGGGTGGCCGATGCGTCGGCCGTGCTGCCGCTCGACTATCTCAGGCTGCCGCTTGTAGCCGTGGCGGGTTACGCGCTCTACGGCGAAACCATGGACCTGGCGGGCTGGGCCGGTGCCGCGATCATCATCGCCGCCACACTCTATATCGCGCGGCGCGAAGCCGTCGTGGCCCGGGACGACAGGCGGCGGCAGGCGGCGGAGATTTCGGCCCCTGCCCTGCGTGAGCGGCCGTGACGGTCGCAGCCGCCTTCGAACGCCTCTCGCGCGGCTGGGCAGCACTGCCGGCCAACGCGCAAGGCGCGCTCTGGGTGCTGCTGGCCTCGGCCGGCTTTTCCGCCATGGCGACGCTGGTGAAGGTGCTGGGCGAGACGCTGGACAGTTTCCAGATCGCCTTCTTCCGCTGCATCGTCGGCTTGATTGTGCTGCTGCCGCTGATGCTGCGCGCGGGCCCTACCATCCTGCGTACCAATCGGCCGCTCTTGCATCTGGGCCGGGCCGCGGCCGGGATGACGGCCATGTTCTGCGGCTTCTACGCCTTCACCCATCTGCCGCTGGCGACGGCGACGGCGATCACCTTCACCAAGCCGCTGTTCATGATCGTGATTGCCGTGCTGTTTCTCGGCGAGGTGGTGCGCTGGCGGCGCTGGAGTGCCACGATCGTTGGGTTCTGCGGCGTGCTGATCATGCTGCGTCCCGGGGCCGGCACCTTCGAGCCCGCCATGCTGGTGTCTCTGGTGCAGGCGCTGGCGATCGCCGTGGCTGTGGCACTGGTGAAGTCGTTCCCGCGGTCGGAGCCGACCTTTACCATCCTCTTTTACTTCGCGATCCTGTCGACCCTGATCTCGCTGGTGCCCGCGCTCATGGTGTGGCGTGACCCGACCTGGACGGAACTGGGGATCGCGGCGGCGATGGGCATGCTGGGCGTCTCGTCCCAGGCGGCCGTGGTGCGCGGCTACCGCATCGGCGAGGCGACGGCCGTGGCGCCGTTCGACTATTCCCGGCTCTTGTTCGCCGCGGTCTTCGGCTATGTGCTGTTCGTCGAGGTGCCGGATCTCTGGACGGTGGCCGGCGCCGGCGTGATCATCGCCAGCACGGTCTACATCGCTCGGCGCGAGTCCAGGCTGGGCGCTTCACCCAAGGCCGGCCCCGCCCCACACTGAGCGACGGCCTATTGCAGGGTGAAGTAGCGCACCAGGGCTGCGATGAGCGGGATCTCCACCAGCACGGTCAGCGGCAGGCGCAAGTCGAGATACCAGTCGGGCGCCAAGCCGCGGGCGGCGGCACGCCTGTCCTGCAGGTAGATCAGCGGGAAGAGGATCATCAACACGACCAGCACCCAGGGCGCGGGCGACAACAGCGCAAGCCAGGCGACGATCGCCGGCACGACGCTGAAACCGAGCTGCCGCAAAACCGGCGGCGTCAGCCCGCCGATATCCAACCCGTGCAGCGCCAGCCCCCAATGGACCGCGCCCATGAAGCTGGCGATCACCGCGGCATAGGCCAACAGCGCCAGCCACGCCGTATTGGCAATCGGCCCGCCGGGCGACACCCAGAGGGCCATGGCGCAGACATAGAACGGGATCAGCCCGGCAAACCCCAGCGCCACGGCCAGCCGCGGCACGCGCGGCAGGATCGTGGCGACGATGCTGTCCAGCCGGTCAGCCAGCGGCCTGATCCATGAAGCGGGCCAGCGCGATGTCCTTGGCCGTCACGCCGCCGGCATCGTGCGTGGCCAGTGTAACCTCCACCCGGTTGTAGACATTGAACCATTCGGGATGATGGTCGGCCTTCTCCGCAGCCAGCGCGACGCGGCTCATGAAGCCGAAAGCGGCATTGAAGTCGGCGAACCGGAACGTCTTGGCAATGGCGTCGCGGCCCTCGACCTCCTGCCAGCCGGCGAGCTGGGCAAGGGCATCGGCACGGGCCTGTCCGGAGAGTTTCTCTGCCATGGATGCGCTCACTCCCTGCGGTACGATGGGTCTTGCGCCTTCTAGCAGGACGTCGGCTGCCGGGCCACACCGGGGCGTCGCTCGGCCGCGGTTGCCGGCAGCGGCCGCTTGCAGCGTAATTGACGGTTAACGGGTGGCACTGTAGGGTCCCGTCCGGCTGAAACCATCGTTAGCCGCAGTAGCTCAGCTGGTAGAGCAACGCATTCGTAATGCGTGGGTCGGGGGTTC
>JANQQD010000335.1 GCA_028285185.1 Anaerolineae bacterium
GCCGCAAATGGGTCCAGGTCACCACCCGCGCCAACCTGGAGGACGCCGCATGAGCCTCGCATGCCACTTCCTTCCGTGGGTCCGTCAGGGCCTGGCCGCCGGCGTCCGGGCGGAGGACGATCTGGCCTCCGGCCTTCCGGGGCGCGCAAGTGCCGACGTCACGCTGGAGGTCAACAGTCAGCCAGTCAACGTCCCCGTACACCTCTATTCCGCGGGCGACGTGACCGCGCTCGATCCCGACCAGATCGTCCGCACCGACCCGCCGGCCAATGTGATGGGCTTTGAGCCGAACTACTTCCCGCTGGTCGAATTCGACCGCCCGGATCTGCCCTGGCTGTTCACACCGGCTGCGGCGACCACGCGGAACCGGCTGCGGCCGTGGCTGGTGCTGGCCGTGATCCGCGAACAGGACGGCGTGACCTTCGAGCCGGGTGCCGCTGGCGCGCTGCCGGTGGTCCGCATTGAACCGCCGGCCCGCCCGGTCGACGAGCTGCCGGATCTGGCGGACTCCTGGGCCTGGGCCCATGCGCAGGTTCTGGCCGATGGTGGCGAAGACCTGGGGTTGGCCCTGTCGGCGGACTCCGATCTCAACCTCTCCAGGCTGCTCTGCCCGCGCCGTCTGGCGCCCAACACCCGATATCTCGCCTGCGTGGTGCCGGCGTTCGAGACGGGGCGCAAGGCCGGCCTGGGCCTCACGGTCGCCGACGCGGATCCGCTAGCGCCGGCCTGGTCGCTGGCAGACGCCGCGCCGACGACGATTATTCTGCCGGTCTACTACCATTGGCGCTTCGGCACCGCCGAACGAGGCGACTTCGAGTCCCTGGTCCGGCGGCTCCGCGGGCGGCCGCTGCCGCCGGCGGTCGGGACCCGGATCATGTCGGTCGAGGGGCTGGGGTTCGCGCTGCCCGACCTCGGACTGGTCCGCATGGGCGGCGTCTTGCGAACGCCGAACACCCGTCTCGGCATGGTGCCCGACGACTTCAAGGAGTCGTTGCGCACGCTGGTCAATCTGCCGGCCGCCCAGCGCGCTGATCCGCAGTCGACGCCGTCCGGCGAGGATCCGCTGGTGGCGCCACCCATCTATGGCCGATTTCATGCACGCCAGCAGGCTGTCGCGCCAGACGGCGGCCAGCCGCGATGGCTGCGCCGGGTCAATCTCGATCCGCGCTACCGCGTCGCGGCGGGGCTGGGTACGCGCATCGTCCAGGAACTGCAGGACGAGCTGATGGCGTCGGCGTGGCAGCAGTTGACCGATATCGAAGAGGCAAATCAGCTGAGGATCCAGGCGCAGTTCGCCGTGGAAGTGGGCCGCAAGATCCATCAGAAGCACCTGCAGCCGCTGTCGACGGACCGGATCTACCAGGTCGTCGGGCCGCTTCGGTCGAGGGTCCGCCTGTCGCCGCATACGCTTGAGACCGTTCTTGCAGCACAGCGCGTAACGCCGGGCGCCACGTCGAACGCCATGCGGCGGGTGGCCCGACCCCAGGGCCCGGTGCTGCGGCGCGCCGGCTTGAAGGTCAAGACGGCCGGGCAGCCGACCAAGGGAACGGTCTTCCTGCGTCTGGCCGGCGGCGGGGCGGCGGTTCCCTGGGCACCGGACCTCGACGGCATGACGCTGCGGGCAAAAGTTGATGAGGAGGTAGCGAGGCTCTACTCCGCCGCCGCGAGCCGCATCTTCTCACCGGCCCGGACGAAGGCAGAGGCCCTCTATACCTCCGCCCGGCGGATGGCCGACTATCTGGGGCAGGTCCAGCGGTTGTCGCTTGAGGGCGTTGTCCTGCACCGCAACGCCGCCGACACCGAAACGGCGTTCGACGGCGTTCGGACAACGCTTCTGCAGCGCCTCGACCCCACGGTCACGGTGCCGGCGAGGGCGCGTCAGCGCCTGCGCGGCACCGACGGCAACCCAGTCTCGGCGGAAGACGCGGTCGACCCGGCCGCCCCGATGCCGCATCCCAAGTTCCAGCGGCCGATGTACGAGTCCATCGCCGCCCTGTCCCAGGATCTGCTGATGCCGGGGCTCAGCAAGGTGCCGCAAGACACCGTGACGCTGGCCGAGACCGATCCCCGCTTCGTCGAGGCCTTCATGATCGGCCTGAATCACGAGATGAGCCGGGAGCTTCTATGGCGGCGCTATCCGACCGATCAACGCGGCACCTATTTCGGCCGGTTTTGGGATTCCAGCGGCATTCCCGGCGCGCCCGGCGACCAGTTGGCACCGCTGCACGAATGGAAACCGGAGTACCGACTTGGGGAGAATGTCCTTGGCGGTCGCGGCGGCGGCCGCCTGGTGCTGCTGATCCGCGGCGAGCTGCTTCGCCGCTATCCGGGTGCGATCATCACGGTTGCCCTGCCGCAGTCGCCACCGGCCCTCGATCCGGCCGAGGAGTGGTACCCGATCTTTCGCGGCACCTTGGAGCCGGACATCACTTTCCTCGGCTTCGAGCTGTCGCCGACGGCGCTCTACACCGACCGCGACGGCGCGCCCTGGTACATCATCATCCAGCAGCCGCCGGGGGACACCCGCTTCGGGATGGACGTGGCGAAGACCCCGGGCGCGGTGCCCGCGACGCTCGCCCATTGGAGCGATCTCGAGTGGGGTCATGTCGTCAACTCGGCCGAAGAGTTGGAAAGCCTTTCCCACGCCAGTCTCGGGGGTCGGCTGGCCGGGGTCAGCCGGCCGTTGTCCGTGGAGCAGACGGACGCCTTTGAATGGGGCCACAACGCCGCCCAGATGGCCGCGATCACCATGCAGCCTCCGGTGCGGATCGCGATAAAGGCGACGGTGATCCTGCCGCCCCGGCCGACGGAGGAGGACGCGCAGTGACCACTCTGGACGAGGCCCGCACGCTGCTGGGCACATCGCCGGAAGCGGCGCTGCCGATCGCCTTCTTGCCGGTGCGCTTGGAGACGCGTTTCGTGCCGCTCGACGACGGTCGGACGGAGCTCCGGATCCGTGTCTATCCCGATGACATCCACATCGACACCTTCGAAGGCGAGCTGACGGAAGACGAGGTTCGGGCCGGCCAGGCCTATTGGCACGGCCGCTGGGCCGCCGGCAGCGACCAGGACCATGCGCAGACGGTCTGGCGCCGGCTGGCGGACCGGTTCGACCCGCCGCGGGCTGCCTGGGTCGCGCGCAGCCTCGAGCCGCTCAATCTCGACAAGCTGGGGCAGGGCGAACCGCAGTTTCCCGAAGCACCGCGTCGTGAGGAGTCGTGGATGCAGCCGGCCCGCGTGCGCCTGATGCCCGATCGGTGGGTCGTCATGGGATATCGCGACGGTGTCCGCGCCCTGCTTCTGGTCGGTACCGCCATCCCCACCGATCTGCTTGCCGGCCCATCCCCTGACGCGCCGGCGCCGCAAGAGCTCGATCCCGACGCCGACGAGCAGGATACGCTGTCGGTCGACGACGGCATGAGCTGGATGGTGGACTATGAGGCAGCGGTGTCGGTCGGCATGGCGCTCGGCACGACCCTGACGGACGCCGATGCCGCCCGCGGCTTCGACCGGTTGATCGTGTTCGGGCTGAGTACGGCAGCGGATGCCGAGGGCACGGCCAAGGCGCTGCACGGATTGCTGGACTCCCAGCATTACACCGACGGACTAGCCTTCATTCCCCAGGGCACACCCACCAACAACACGGCGGAGGGCGGGGCGGGCTTCGCCTCTCGCGACGTGGGGCAGGAGGAAGGATTTGGGGCCGAAGCCGGCGCCTGGCTGTTCCAGCCCAAGGACGGCCGCAACGGCGATCTCTGTGCCCGGGCGCTGGGCATAGAGGCCGACGTCTTCGCCCATGCAGCGCATGCCGACGGCGCGGAACAGGCCGATGCCGGCCACATGAACCGCGCGTTGTGGCTGGCAGGCTGGGGAAACTACATCCGCGAGATGATTTCTCCGATCCCCGAGGGACCGGCGCATGACGTCACGCTGAAGCATTTCGTCGATGTCGTCCGCGCCCGCGGGCCCTTGCCGACGCTGCGGGTCGGTCGCCAGCCCTACGGCATGCTGCCGATCCTGGCACCGGACCGCTGGCAGGCGCTTGCCGACGATGCGGTCGACGGCTGGCTCATGCCGACGCTCCAGAAGCTCAGGCCCTATTGGCAGGAGGCCGTGGACAAGGCTCCCCGGGTTGGCCGTTCCGAAGACCCTGAGGAGGCACGAGAGGAATTCCTTCGGACCTTGGCCATGGAAGCGGTGTCGACCGAGTTCCGTGCGCGGCCCCTGCTGTTCAAGGACATGTTCGGCGTCCCCACGGCATCGGGCACGGACTACAGATTTCCACCCGGCACTGAGGACCGCTGGCAGAGGGCCCAGGGGATCGAGCGTGACCTCGGCCTGTTGGGCGGATCGCGCCTGACCCGGGATCTGGTTCCGACCATTCTCGACTTCCCGCTCAAGGCACCCCTAGTGCAATCGGACGCCCTCGGCGATTTGCTGACGCCGAATTATGTGGACTGGTTAAGAACGGCGCCCTATTCGGAGATCGAAGCGGAGGATTTCAGCCGCCTTACCGACCAGCCGTTCGCGGCCAACGCCCTGTTCTATCGCGTGCTGCGCCATGCCACGCTGCTGGAATACGCCTATGCCGCCGGGTTCATCCGGGTTGCAGAAGGCCAGCTTGCATACGTGACCGAGGTCGATCTCTTCGAGATCCCCGACGCGCTGCCCCTCCCGACCCGGGGCCACATGGTCGATGGCGTTGTGGAGAAGCTGGGTGCTCAACCGCTTAGGGACAGCATTCACACGCTGACGGCCACCGACCATGCGGAGATGGCCATGGTCGACCAGTTCCGTACCAGCCTCGAACGCCTTGCCGATCTGCGTCCGAGCATCTTGGCGCGCCTGTTCAGCGAGACATTGGACCTGTGCAGCTATCGACTGGATGCCTGGATCACCTCGGTGGCGACGATGCGCCTCTGGCATCTTCGCGAGACCATGCCGACGGGGATCCATGTCGGCGGGTTCGGCTGGCTGGAAGACGTTAAGGCCGGCACTTCCCGCCGGCCGGTTGCTGCACCTCCCGGCGAAGACGCGGTCTTCGAGGACACCGAGAATGCCGGCTTCGTCAACGCCCCCTCCATGACCCACGCGGCAGCGGCGGCGGTGCTGCGCAGCGGCTTTCTGTCCCAGCCCGATCCCGGAAACCCGATGGCGGTCGATCTATCGTCGCGACGGGTCAGGCTGGCCCAATGGCTGCTGGACGGCGTTCGCCAGGGCCAGACCCTGAGTGCCCTGCTCGGCTATCGGCTCGAGCGACAGCTGCACGACGCGGGCTTGGCCCTGTATATCGAGCCGCTGCGCCGGATCGCCCCGCTGAGTGAGATCGACAAGGCCTATGGGGAATGGCAGAGCCTGCAGCAGGCAGCGGACGACGCCCTCTCCTTTGGTGACGAGAGCGAGCCTTCGCCTGAGCAGGTCGCCGCGGACGACGCGAAGGCCCGCTACGAGGCGCTTGTCGAGCGCCACCGACAGCGGTTTCTATTCCCCGCCGATGCCGATCTCGAGGCCATGGAAGCGGCCGGTGAATTCGACGTGGTCGACGGCCTCGCCCTGCGGCGGATGTGGACGGAAGACCGGATTCCGTTCGGCGACAAGGGGCTGCCGAACCCTGGCACGCTGGAGCATAGCGGGATTGCCAGGGCGCTCGGCGATCTCGATGATGCGGTCGACGCGGTCGGCGATACGGTCACGGCGGAGAGCGTCTATCACCTGGTGCGCGGCAATCCCCTGAAAGTCGGGGCGACGCTCAGCGCGGTCGCCGCGGGGGAAACGCCGCCACCAGATCTGGAGGTCACGCGTACGCCGCGCAGCGGCGTGGGGCTGGAGCACCGGCTGCTGGTGCTGTTCAGCGGCCCTTACCTAGGGTCTTCCCATTGGCCCGCCTCCAACGAGCGGGTGCGCGCTGCGGCGGAACCCTATATCAACGGTTGGGCCTGCCGTCTTTTGGGCGACCCGCAACAGGTTCGCATCCCCGCCGAATATCTCGACGGCGATGGCCATAGCGTTCTTGCCACCCACGAGATCCGCTTGGTCGAAATGCCGGTCTCGGCCAGCGACTGCGTCTACGCAACCGGCGGTCACCGAGATCCAGCGGCTACCATGCTTGGTCAGTGGGTGCTGTATCATCTGCACCGCAACCGGCCGAACGGCGTTCCCGATACTGCTGCGGTGCGGTTGGTCCAGGGACGCGGGGCCGATTGGCAAGAGAGCGACGTCTCGTTCGGCGAACTGCTGGAAGCGGCGCGCGCCCTATTTACGCTGATCGTCAACGCCCGCCCGATCGAACCGGAGGACCTGGCCGGTGCCGACGGTGCGCCGCAGGCAAGCATCAACGCTGCCAATCTCGAGGAACGGGTCAAAGCCGCGGAAACCGCTCTGAGGGCCGACCACGCCGCCTTGACCGGGCTGCTGGCAGATCCCGACGGCGTAGATCTCGCAGAGCTGGGCGACGCCCTGATCGCGCTTTCCTATTACGGCATCGACGCCGCGGTGCCGGATCTCGAACGTGACGCAGGCGCGGGATTGCGCCGTGCCTTGGTGGAACAGGCCGAGGGCGTCGCGCAGGAAGTGGCGACACGGCTCGCAGACCTGGAGGCGCGGGCGGCCGCCTTCACCAAGGCCGATGCGACGCCGATCGCCCGGCGCGACCAGGCCGCTGCCTGCATGAAGGTTCTGTTCGGTGAGTCTTTCGTCGCCTTGACGCGCATGCGGCCGGGCAACGCGGCCGACCTTGCCGACGGATTCGCCCGGTCGGACGCGCTGCTGGCCGGCGACCCGTCGGCAGCCTACACGTGGCTGGCGCGGGCAGCCCCGGTGCGCGAGGCCGCGGCGCGGCTCGAAACTGTCATGTCGTACGCGGAAAGCTTCACCAATCTGCGCACCAATCGTGTCGACTTCGAATTGAAGGTCTGCCAGCTGCCTTACGGCGATGCGGACCGCTGGCTCGGCCTGCCCCTTCAAGCTGCCAAAGAGACACCCGGTGGCCGGGTTTCGCTGGTCGCCCATCTTCCACTTTCCTTCAAGGCGGATAGCCCGGTGCTGGGTCTGGTTATCGACACCTGGGTCGAGGTCGTGCCGACCCGTCGGCAGCATGCAGGTATCGCCTTTAACTTCGACGCGCCGGGCTCCCGCCCCCCGCAGGCGATCCTGCTGGCCGTACCGCCGGGCGGTGTGGAGGTCTGGGATGTCGAGACGATGGAAGCCACGGTGAATGAGGCGCTGGATCTGGCAAAGCTGCGCACCGTCGACCCGACGACCTTGGCGGATGTCCGTGGGTACAACCAGTTCCTGCCGGCGCTGGTCTTCGCGCACAACCCCGACGGTCAGTCGATCTCAGAGAACTTCTTGATGGCCGCGCAGGCCGGTAGCGGCCAGTCCGGCCAGATGTGAGGGTCGTGCGATGGCAGGATCGATTACCCAATGGGTGCGCCTGGAACCGCGGACGCGCGGGGAGCCCTCGGACTCCGGGATCGAGGCCGGTCTCGAAGCGCGGGTCGCCGACCCGCTGTGGCTCTTGGCGCGGCAGTGGCAGTTCGGGGAGTTCAAGGGAGAAGACGCTGGCACCCCGGTGATCGCCCGGGCCCGTTTCGACCAGGCGCCGATGGTCGGCGTCCGGCCCGGCCCGCGCGGCGGCACGGCGCCGCCCCACCGTTACGATCCCGCGCGACTGCCGCTGGAAGCCCTGGTGGAGCGCGAGCCAGTGCGCCCCTTCACTGGCAGGATGTCCGCCATGGCGGGCCAGCACTTCCTCCGCCTGTTGAAGCAGGCCGGCGGCGATCGCTATCGGCCGGCGTTTGTCCGCGCCTATCCGCTGACCTTGCCGAATGGCGCCGACGCGGGACTTCCCGATCCGGCCAGCCGCAGCTTCCACGGCATCATGGCCGGGCGCGTGCCGGACGGTGGTATTCTCTACGAACTGCTCAACAGAACCCTGCGCCCGGGCGGCGGTGCACGACCGGCGCTGCCCCAGCCGCCGGCGATCGACGCGGCGGATCAACCGGCCGTTACGGAGGCGGCACTGAAGTGGTTGGCCTGGGTGGACACGGTCTTCTCCCTTCCCGGCGATGACAACCCGTCATGGCTGCCGGAACGGCAGGAATATGCCTTCGCGGTAGCCGCCAACGGGGAAAGCGGTCCCATCGTGCTGGAGGCCGAAGAGTACACGGAAGGCCATCTCGACTGGTACGCCTTCGATCATCTTCCTGACACACCGTTCCCGCTGGATGCCAATGACGCGTCGCCCAAGAGGGTCAGCCGGACCGTCATTCCCGCACCTGTCAGCTACAAGGGCATGCCGTCGGCCCGCTGGTGGGAACTTGAGGATTCGCAGGTCAATTTCGGCTCGATGGAAGCCGAACCGACCGATCTTGCGCGGCTTGTGCTGATCGAGTTCGCAGCGGTCTATGGCAGCGACTGGTTCGTGATGCCCGTGGACCTGGAGATGGGCGCGGTCTATCGGACGAAATCGCTGGTGGTCACCGATACCTTTGGCCAGCGCCTGCTTGTTCATCCCCATACCAAGGTCGACGGCGTGCTGTCGCCATGGCGGATGTTCCATCCGTCTGTCCATCCCAGCCATCTTGCCGACACCATTCCCCTGGAAGCGCCACCGCCACTCTTCATCTTTCCACCGGTTCTCGCGGACAGCCTGAACGGCCGGCCGATTGAAGAGGTGCTGTTCCTCAGGGACGAAGTCGCCAACATGGCATGGGCGGTGGAGAAGCGCGTGGAGTCGTCGGGCGGCCACGGCGTCAACCGGGATGAAGCGTACCAGGCGCGCCGGGCGGGTGCCGTTGAGCCGGATCTCTCGGGCATCATCTCCCCGCTTGTCTACCGCCTCGCCAGCGAGGTGCCGGAGCACTGGATCCCGCTGGTGCCGGCTGCCGAAGACACGCAAGGCAACATCCGTCTGCGGCGTGGCCGGGTGATCACCCGCGCGCTCGACGCGCCCGGCCCTGCGGGCCGGATCCTGGCGCCCGATCGGCCCCTCAGCCTGTTCGAGGAAGAGGTGCCAAGGGCCGGGGCCCGCGTGACCAGGGCGTGGCAGCAGGCCCGCTGGTGCGACGGCTCGACCCATCTCTGGATCGGCCGGCGCAAGGGACCGGGCCTGGGCGAAGGATTCAGCGGGCTGCGCTACGACATCGCCGAGGAAACCGGCGCAGATCCCTCGCTGACTGTCGGCGCCAATGATCTGCAGACCGATGCCGGTTTCGACGCCTCGCGCTTTGGCGACGAGGGCCGCTTTACCGACGACGACTGACGAAGACCGGGGGAGCAATCACGCATGACCTACGAACCCGCATCGCCGTTCCCCAAAGAAAAGGGCGACGAGATCCGATCCCGCGACTGGAATGACCTGGTCCAGGAGGTCCAGCGGCTGGACGCGGAGAAGACGAGCAACGACGGCGACAACATCGACGGCGACCTCGTGATCATCGGCAATGTCGGCCTCGGCACCGAGGATCCCCAGGATCGCCTGGATATCCATGGAGCTATCTGCTTCAACGGCGACACCAACCAGCGGGTCTACGGCGCGATCCGGGACAATCACGATGCCGTCGTTCTGGATGGCAACTGGGATGAACTGGAAGTGAAAGGCCGGGTGATCGACTGGACCGGCACGGACCTCTACATCGGCTATTCTGCCGGTCATTCCAACAACTTCGTGCGTATTGGCGGGAGGACACGAGGGGTCGTGCTCCACTCCGGTGGTGGCTGGGATCATACCTTGACGGTGAAGGACCTGAGCGTCGGCATCGGCACGACTTCGCCCTCGCACAAGTTGCATGTCCTGGGCGAGCGGATTCGCCTGACGAAGCCAAGCAACAGTTCACACGCCATCGACATCTCCACCCATGGCGGGGCGCTGGACATCATAAGCTGGGGCGCGGACCTCTATATGAACAATGGCGGCGGCCGGAAGGTACGGATCCGGAATTTCGTCAACATATCTTCGCGGGAATACAAAGAGGATATCGCTGCCCTGTCCCCTGATATCGCCAATCAGGTCCTCGGTGGCCTCGATCCCGTGGAGTTCCGTTTCAAGGACGACGAAGAGCGCACGCGGCTTCTGGGGTTTGTCTCCGAAGATGCGCCCGAGGCGGTGACGACCGCCGACATGAAGGGCGTCAACCCGATGGCGATCACGGCCGTCCTGACCAGCGTCGTCAAGCAGCAACAGGCTATGATTGCGCGCCTTGGCGAAGAGCTTGAGGCGCTCAAGACCGCAGTCGGACTGATGGCAACGAAGGCAAGCGGCTAGGCTCGGGTTACTTCGAGAGGGCAAGATTCCAGCGCACGACAGCAAATGAGAATGGCGGCGCGATTACTCCTGAAAGAGGTGGCCCGTTTGCACGGCTGCAGCATGCACGCCCAAGACGGGCCGGTCACTACTGATACCCTCGACGACGCTTCTGGAGCTCAAGCTTGGGCATCGCTAGCGTGGCGTGGCCGATCGAGCCATAGGCATTGAGCCGGATCCGCCGAGCCCCGTCGATGCGCCCCCATTCGCGCACCAGCACCCATTGGCCGAACAAATCACGTTCGACGGAAAGGGCATAGAAGCGGCGCTTGCCTCTTGCCAGATCAACGCACCGAAGGTGAACCTGGGCCGGGAACAGCTCAAACTGCATCACTCAGGCTCCTGACGTGTCGCCGTTGCCCGAGCGGCGGGGAGGTGCTGGTAGAGCGTCGAGACTGACACGCCGACGCGGCGCGCCACTTCCTTGACGGTGATGTTCCGATCGCTGAGCAGTGCCCTGGCGGCGGCGACATCACTCTCATTCATCGCTGGCGGCCGGCCGCCGAGACGGCCTCGCTCGCGCGCCGATTTCAGCCCTGCCATTGTGCGCTCGCGGATGATCGAGCGCTCGAATTCAGCGAGTGCTGCGAAGATATGGAAGATCAGGCGTCCGCCAGAGCTGGTGGTGTCGATGCTCTCCGTCAGCGATCGGAATCCGATGCCGTGGGCCTCCAGAACTTCGACAGTCTCGATCAGCTGCTTCAGCGATCGAGCCAGCCGGTCGAGCTTCCACACAACCAGTGTGTCGCCGTTGCGCATGTAGTCGATCGCGGCACTCAGCTGTGGCCGGTCGCGCTGGGCCCCAGACGCCTTTTCCTCGAACAGCTTCTCACAGCCTACCGCAGACAGGGCGTCGAGCTGCAAGTGCGGGCGCTGGTCCTGAGTTGAAACGCGAGCGTAGCCGACGAGCATGACATCCTATCCGAAAACCCATGCACAGCTTAGCTTTCCGGAGAGATTATTTCAAGAAACAGTTTTCGGAAGCTCGGGGCTTGTAAATTGACACTCTTTGGTGGCACTCAGTGATCTTCCGGAAAACGAATGTTTCTCGGAACCAGCTCCTTTGCTGAGCTCTCATCACCTGGACTTTTTCGAACGACAGCCCCACCGCCTTGAACCGAGCCGCGGTGCTTGAAGGTCATCCAAACGACTTCGTGCCTAAGCGCTCTCTACGTCACGCGGATCGGCTGTTGCAGGAGGCTGACAACATCGAGGCCAATGTCGCGACCGGCTATCACGCCATCGAATTCCTGCTCTGGGGCCAGGATTTGAATGGGACCGGACCTGGCGCCGGCGACCGACCGCCCACGGATTTCGATTTCGCCAATTGCACGGGCGGACACTGCGAGCGGCGCGTAGAGTACCTCGTCACCGTCACCGACCTGCTTATCGATGATCTCGAGGAGATGGTGGCTATGTGGGCCGAAGGCGGCGACGCCCGACTGGCCGTCACTGATGCACCTGTCGAAGACGGGCTCACGGCCATCGTCACCGGGCTTGGCAGCCTATCCTACGGCGAGCTGGCGGGAGAACGGATGCAGCTCGGCCCGCTGTAGCACGACCCTGAGGAGGAGCATGACTGCTTCGCCGACAACACGCACGAATCCCATTTCTACTTCTCATTGTTTTGCTCCGCGGTTCACGGATCGACCTGCAGACAGCCCGCTATTGAAAATGAGAATCATTTGCAGATCGGCGTGACCCCAGGTACCATGTGATTGTTTGGGGTTGGGTCGCGCAGTGCGTGGATGGTTTCCGGCTGAATCACTCCTCCGGCCCCATCGCACGACGGTGACGAAAGCATGTCGATGGTCGCGCCGAAGATCGTTTCCTCCGATGCAGTGGAGCCGCATACCTCGCTAAAGCCGCCCCTCATGCTGGCGGTGCTCGGCGCGATGCAGCTGGGTCATGGGACCGTCAAGGAGGTCGTGCAGGCCGCGAAACAGGTTGCTGCAGCCGATTGGCAACCAACCAGCGATGTCGTCGTCGCATGCCTGAGGGACGCGATCGAAACCGGGCTGATCCGGGATGTCAGCGATGGCCATGGGGACGACCTGCGCCGATTGCAGATGACCGAGGCCGGAACCCAGCGGCTGTGTGAGATCGTGCATGCCTCGTCGCCGGTGGCGGGCCCGATCGGACGTGCGTGTGTCGCCATGCGACTCTGCGTCCTCGGCACACTCCTCCCGCATGCCAGAATGGGATGCGTCGCGAGCTTGCGACGGGACTACGAGCACGAGCTGGCGGATCTGCGTCGCCGATGCAGCAGGTGCCCCAGCCGCAATCCGTTCGTGCGCATTTGGATGGACCACGAGATCGGCCGCATCGAGTGGGAACTGGACTGGCTCGACAGGTTCCTGGATGAGGTCGGCGGGCGAGAAGCGATCGCGTAGAGCGTTCAGCTAAGAGTGCCCGACCCGCCAAGTAGGGATCAGGCAAAATATCCGACGGTCTGGTGAAATGACGGTGGTCGTCTGATGAGAAGTTCGCAGAACAATTATATGATCGGGGAAGCTCTACGATGCTGATTTTGCGTAATCTCGATCCGAGAGATCTGGGGAAGCTGCTTATCGAGGCAGCCGAGACATATGCAGGTCAGAAGACAGCAAAAGCAGGAGACCGTCAGATCCTGTCGCCTCCTTCGGAAGCCTGCAGCCATTCACGGCAGTCGCAGGCGGATATGGATTGCTCCAGGTATGAATGACACCTGGAGCCCTCGGGCTCTGCTCCCAACCACAACGGACAAACGACGCAAGCTGTGGGAGATCGACCATCGACTGCACTGCTCCATCGTCGGCACCTGCCTGACGCTGAGAGACCTGCGCAAGATCGCCAAACAGCTCAACCTGGCCATTCCTGACGATATGGAAGAGTACGATGTTCATGGGCGTTTCGTGGGGGCGGCGTATGAACCGAGGGCCATCGCCAAGGCGATGCAGAAAATGCTGGAGCGGAAGCATCAGATTGCCGTCAGGCAATTTGGGCGGGCGACTACGGATCAGGACGTCAATGAGCTGTGGACCCGTTGCCTCGCACAGGGCGACGTCCCTGGCCCGTACTGGGCGTTGATGAGCCACCCGGCAACGTCGCGAAGCCTCATGACAAAGGCGTTTGGCCATGTGCATATGCTCTCGCACCTGGTCGGCGCTTCCAACAGAGCGGATATCCGTCGCCTGAACGCGCTGGAGGCGGAGAAGAGCAGCCTGGCGGACCAGCTGGATAACGCGAAGCGCCAACTGGCTGAGCGCGATGCCGAGATGCGGGACCTCCTGGCACAACACGCCGACGAGGTCGGTCGTCTGAATGAGCGATTGTTCCGCGCACGGGCGGCGGAGGAGAGGCTAGCGGCCGTTGAGGATCGCCTCGCCAACTTCGAGACCGGCGGCGAGTACGCAACCCTCTGGCGGACGTCGACGGATCTGAAGCGCCAATTGGCCGAACAGACCGAGCGGGCCGAGCAGATCGAGGCGCGGCGCGCATTGCTGGAGTTCGATCTGCAGAGGTTGCAAGCGTCCAACAAGCAGCTCGGCAAGGCTCTACAAGACGCCGTGTCGGAGCGGGAGGCGCTGGACGATGTCTTGCGATCCCGCCTTTTCGTCCCCCGTGATCTCGAGGGGGAGTCGCGGACCGCACGGCAAAGCCCGGATCTGGACCTCGGCGGGCGCAGGATCGTCTACGTGGGCGGCCGGTCCGGCGCTGTCGGCCATTTGAAGACGCTGGTCGAACGTGCGAACGGCACGCTGATCCACCACGACGGTGGCGTTGAGACCACGTCGCTGCGACTGACCGAGGTCCTCGCCCAGGGTGATGCCGTGTTGTGCCCGGTCGACTGTGTCAGCCACGATGCCTGCCAGCGCGCGAAACAATTCTGCAAGCGGAACGCCAAGACGTTCATCCCGCTGCGCAGTTCCGGCATCTCTTCATTCGTCATCGGCCTGCAGGAGGTCGTCTCGGCGCAAGGCCACCGGACGTAATGGCGTCTGCCACCCGCACGACGCGGTAACGCCACCAGCCATGTGCTTACGTTGGCTCGCCTAGGCGTCTTCTTTCACCTTCAGTGGAATCGGTTCCAGCCCGCTACCCCGCCCGGCCAACCCAAGCATACTGTCGTTGAGTGGCCGGGCGAGGGAGCAGGCTGGTGCGACAGTGAATCTGAAAACGCTCTGGGGCGATCAGAGGAAGTCGATATCCATCCTGATGAAATCCAAGAACGACGTGTCCCTAAGCGTCAGGCTCGTTTCTTCGTCGAACTCGAACTTCAGGCTGGGGCCATCCTTGTCCGCGTAGCGAAGCAGATCCCATTTGCTGTCGACGCCGTCGACGTCGAGCCGCAGGGTGTCTTCCCGTCCCCAGAAGAGCCAAGAGGTTTCGAAGTCCTCGATCACGTCGTGGCCGCTGTCGGCGTGGAAGACGAACGTATCCTCTCCGTTGCCGCCCCAGCTTCTGTCGTTGCCGGTACCACCATCGATCAGATCATCGCCGTTGCCGCCCTTCAGGCGGTCGTCCCCCTCGCCGCCCAGCAGATGGTCGTCGCCGCCGTTGCCGAACAACCGGTCATCGCCCTCATTGCCGAACAGTCCATCGTCGCCGCGCTTGCCGCGAAGCGTGTCGTCGCCGGCACCGCCGCGCAGCAGATCGGCGCCGCGCGTGCCGATCTCGGTGATGCTCACAGGCAGCGGATCGTCGGAGACGGTGAAGTTGTATGAGCTCGTGTCGCCGGCAGCAAAGCCGATCACCGGATTGCCGTCGGCATCGACGAAGGCGCCGGTGTCGAACTCCACCGCATAGCGCCCGTCCGGTATCAGGAAGGCGGACGGCGTGACGGTAACGGTCGCACCGTCGAGGGCCACCAGCAGGTCGTCCGCAATGTCGATCTCGCGGACATCCTGCGGATCGTCGCGGTTGACCAGCCGGATGCTGCCGTCGCCCGCAAACACAGGCTCGGTGAAGGTGAAAGTGAGGTCGGTCGTGGCGTCGACATCCCGGCCGTTGTCGACAGGCGTCGTGGTCACGAGATAGGGTTCGGGGTCGTCGAGGAACGCGACCAGCGTCGGCTGATAGACGCTGCCATCCGAAGGAAAACCCAGCCGGCCGTCCGAGTTCGACCCCAGGGTGTAGATGTCTCCGGTATCGGTCACGGCAATGATCGAGTTCGGACCGGTCGCGATTTCGACCACATTCGCGTCATCGAGTTCGGTCAGCAGCGTCGGGAAGAAGGTCCCATCGCTCTCGGCCGCCGGATCGCCGTCAAGGCCGCCGGTCGGGCCCTCGTCGTTCGGCCCCCAGGCGTAGACGTCCCCGTCTTCCGTCAGCGCGACGACCCAGCGCGCGCCCGCTTTGACGTCGACGACATTGCCGGGCAGCCCTTCGATCTTGGTGGGCACTAGCACATCGGCTTCGTCGGGGGTGAAGGTGCCGTCGCCGTTGTCGGTCCCGATCCCGATCTGCCCGAACGCGTTCTCGCCCCAGCCATAGACATCGCCGTCAGCCGTGACGGCGAAGGTCGTCTTGGTGTCCGCGGTGACCTTGACAACGTTCGAAGGCAGCCCCTCGACCTTCAAAGGCGAGAGGATCTCCCGGATCGGGTCGCCGTTCTGATCGAGACCTTCCGGGGACCCGATCTGTCCGTCGACATTGGACCCGAAGGCGTAGACATCGCCGTCGGCCGTCAGAACAACGGTGTGCGAGGTGCCCGACGACACGTCGACAATGGTTTCGTCGGCGAGATCCGTCACCAGGGACGGAACGTTGCGATTGACCTCGTCGCCCAGGCCAAGCTGACCGTTCGTGTTCTGCCCCCAGGAATAGAGCCGGCCCAGATCGTCGATCGCGTAGGATGCGCCGTTCCCGTTTTCGATCTTCACGACCGTGACATCGTCCAGCGCGTCGATCTTCTTCGGGATCAGTTGCTCTTCATCATCCCAATGCCCCAGCCGGCCGAAATTGCCGAAGCCCCAGGAATAGACATCGCCGTCTTCGGTCAGGAACGAGCCGTGGATCAGCCCGGCGGAGACCGAAGCAATCACGCCGTCGAACCCGTCCGGCATCGTCACCGGCAGCGGCGTCTTGATGTCGTATCCCTTGACCCCGTTGCCCAACTGCCCGAGCAGGTTCTCGCCCGTGGCGTAGAGCGTGTTGGCGTCCTTGTCCAGGAACAGGGAGAAGTGATTGCCGCCGCCGATCGTCGTAACGGTCTGCGGCACGGTGCCTTCATAAGTTGCGACGGCACGCGGCCGCACGATCGCGGGGTCGTCGAGCCCGGATGTGAGGATCGTGGTCTCGCCCGCATCCAGGTAGTCGCCGTCACCGTTGAGGTCGCTCAAAGTCACCACATGCTCATCGGCCGTCAGGACAACATTGCCATCCTCATCGGCATCGATGCTGAAGCCGACGAACATGTCATATCCATCGGGAAGAGCCGAGGCGTTCCACACCTCAACAGCCTCATCCGCGCTGTTGATATCGTTCGAGCCGTCAAGGTCGGTCAGCCGGTAGATGACGGGCTGTGACCCAGGAACGCTGCTGCTGGGGAACCAGGTGAGCGTCAGCAGACTGTCACCTTGAACGGCGCTGGCGATGTCGACCGGTGCGCCGAAGTTCATCGCGTCCGTGATGAACGGCGTCACCTCGTCGGGCGTGATCACGCCGTCGCCGTTCTGATCCTCGACGCGATGGATGATGTCGTCGAACGCGCCGGTCAGATCGTTGATGTATGCCACATCGCCATCGAACACGATGTCGAAGGGCACGGTTGCGGTTCCGATCGGTACGCTGGCGGCAAGCTCGATCGTCTGCATGTCCAGCCAGACGGTGGCTTCCCCGGCATCGTTCGCGTCGCCGTCACCGTTCAGATCCACCGTCCGATAGACTGCGTCCGGCGGTACGGGACCGGTACCGGCGTTCGTGATGTAGATCGCGCCATCCGATCCCTCGGCAATACCGTTGGGCGTGACAAGCGCCAACCCGTCGGCGTTGTTCGCATCAAACCAGACCGCCGCCTCGCCCGCGTCGTTAGCGTCGCCATCGTTGTTCAGATCATGTAATCGGAAGACGGCGTCGACGTTGCCATCACCGTAGTAGACCGACTTGTCGGCCGTCTGCGTCACCGTGAAGATGTTCGACGTGGGGTTCGCCAATCCTGACGCGTTCGTCTCGTCGAAGAAGATCAGCCTCTCATCAGCATCGAGAGCATCGCCGTCGCCATTCCGATCCGTAAGCAGGTAAAGGACGTCGGCACGTTGATCGCCCATGAGTATGCCGGTGTTGACGCGTTGCATGAGTCTTGTCCGCTGTGACGAGTCTGTGAATGTCCAGGTCGGACCGGAATCCGACCTGGGCGATGTGATCTGGCGGGCTCAAGGAAGCCGTCGGCCTTGAGCCGAAGCGGTTCTCCTACTGCCGGCCGCCGGGACGGCCAGCAGAGATGCGCAGACTTTATTGCGAATGAGAATCGTTATCAATATGTATCTGATACACGCGTGCCTGCTTTCCTGAAAGTGCGGCGTTCGAACACGACAGCCTGGCGTCAGGGTGAGATAGAGGGAGCATCGCAAGCGAGCCGAAGCAGGCCAAAGGCCGGGAACTCGG
Organism: Anaerolineae bacterium; assembly: GCA_028285185.1. Taxonomy (GTDB): domain Bacteria; phylum Pseudomonadota; class Alphaproteobacteria; order DSM-16000; family Inquilinaceae; genus JACKIG01. The sequence goes on from JANQQD010000335.1 coordinate 17,891, forward strand.
CTGACCGTCGGACGCAACCATGACCCTCATGCCGCTTGCCCGCGGTCTCAGGCACCCCCGGACGCGACACGAGCATGCACCAGGCTCGCGGCTAGCCGATTGCGAAGGATAGGGATTTGCGAGAGGAGCGCGTATATCCGGGTCCGCGCCGGAAACGGATCGGCATAGGTCTGCACAGAGAGCGCACCGATGCCGGGAACCCGGTCCAGGAACAGCGGAAGGCGATTGACCTGAATGCCCCATGGCATCTGTGGGGCTGTGTACTTCTCGGTCACCTTGTAGCCGCGCAGCGTCTTGCGGGAAAAGAACGGGGGGATGGCGTCGAAGAAGATCTCGGCACCGGGGAACCGCTTGGCAATGCGCGCGAGCAAATCGGCCACGTCCGCCTCTTTGAAGTACATCAGCAATCCGGAGGCGCTGATGAACGGGGCGGCACCCACCGGAACGGCGTCCATCCAATCCGGATCCAGTGCCGAGGCTTCCACCAGCCGGATACGGTCGTGGTCGGCCAATAACCTGCGCCGAACATCCAAAGCCTCAGGCAGATCGACGCTGACCCACTGCACGCGGCCGTCGTCCACTCGCCAGAACTGCGTCTCCAGCCCCTCGCCAAGGGCGACCACGGTGGGGCCCTTATCGCACTGCTCGAAATAGGCGCGGATCAGGTCGTCGCAGACACGCGCCCGGATCGGATGAAAAACGCTCGGCTTGCCGAAGTGCCCGGCGAAGTCGTAGTCGATGCGGCCCACCAGTTCGGTCGCCATCGGATCGACAATCAGCCGGTCTTCGCGCGCCGTTTCCGCGGCCCGGTTCCAAAGCGTCCACAGCATGGTCTCGGGCACACCCGAGAGATTGACCGGCGCGCTTCCTTCGGACGCGATGTCGTCTCCACCATGTGCCACCTCGGTCTCAACCAAAGGCAACGGTATCGGATCCTGCGTTGACAGAAGCTGCAAAGCCCGGCGGGTCATGTGCCCGTCAGGCTTTGCCTGGATACGCGCGGGGGATGGCCGGCCGCCGCGGCACCGGATACCTTCAACCGGGCCTTCCGACCTTCCTTATCTTGACGCTGTCCTCTCCCAGAACGCGCCGGCCGCAAGGCCGATGCGAACGAAGATCGACCGGCAGGCAGCTACTCGGCTGCCAAGGCCTCGCTCTTGACGTAGTGCAGCATGGTCGGGGCACCGCTGACCTGGAAGGGATCTCCGACCTGAGCGTAGTTCTCCACGAACATCTTGGCGATTACGCCGTCGCAGACGAGCATGGAATAGCGCCAGGACCGAAATCCGAACCCTAGATCGGATCTGTCCACCAGCATCCCCATGGCTCGAGTGAAATTGGCGTTGCCGTCTGGCAACATCGTGACCTCGTCCGTGACGCCGAGGCTATCGGCCCAGGCATTCATGACGAAGGAGTCGTTCACCGAGAGGCAATAGATTTCATCCACGCCTGCTTCCTTGAGCGCCGAAGCGTGTGCCTTGAAGCCCGGCAGATGGCTGGTTGAGCAGGTTGGCGTGAATGCTCCGGGAAGGGCGAACAGCACCACGGTTCTTCCCTCGAACACCTTCGCCGATCCCCAGACTTCCCAGATTCCGTTGCTACGGATCCTGAACGAGGCATCGGGGACCCGGTCGCCGGGCTTCCGGGCATGAATGTCTGTCATCACCTGCTCCTCCATCGGATTGGCATCGGGATAGATCTGTCTAGTGAAGAGTCCGGCTGTCTGATCGATCGATGAGCAGCTGCTGCTTGATCATCGATGCGGTCTCGCATGTACTGCGGGTAATCTCGCGTCGGCGAAGCCAGAGCCCGCCGATCGCCATCAAATTGGCCAGCCGCGTCGCCGGCGCCTCGGCCAGCCGCACGCCGGCGGGGGCAAGCCAGTAGCCAAGGATCATGGCATATCCGTCAACGTTGGAGCGCTGCAGGGCGGCAACCATGCCGATCAAGAGCTGCTCATCATTGCTGATGCCCCTGTAATCAGGGCAACGCACTTCGATGCGCGATTTTGCCGAGGTCGAGATGACCGTCAGCAGTTCGTCCATTGAAGGGAAGGCCTCATCGATCCTCGCCAATTGGAAGCCCTTCTTCAGCATTGCGTGCCGGTTGCCTCCATCCGCGAAGGCGACCACCCAGTGCCGGATGGCCCACAGCAGGAACTGTTCGCCAAACGGCAGATCCAGGACCTCGTTGCGAGCGGGTACGTCGTCCGTCATTGGCGTGTTGGTCTCCCTGGGTTACGTCGCTGACGATCTGTCTTCGCCTCTCCGTTCCGTGACCAAGCGCCACCCGGAGTTGGCTCGGGGCCATCACAGCCCGCCGCTGACATCACCCTGTCGGCATCGTCCTCGGCGCATGGGGAGATTAAACGGCTATGCCCCTTTTTGCAAATGCGACTTACTCTCATTTTCAAAATAAGGCACGGTTTGCGCATGTAGGCGCTGAGTGGTCACCGCGCCTTGGGGAGGAAGAAACGGTCCCTGACTGAACGGGTTCCACCGTTCAACGAACTAAGGGTGCTCAAGTCGAGTGACGGCACTGGCGGTGAGATGGAGGTCGATCCACGTGCGAGGCAGCGCCGCACCCAATATGTGCCCGGTCAGAACATCAGGCCGTGGCTGCCGGCGGTAGCGCCGACGACTGTGACTAGACTGATCGCCAACAGCACCCAGTGCATGCGCTGGATCAGCCTGAAGGTCGCTTCCGGCCGCATCTCCGCCGACCGCAAGAACCAGCGATGCAGGAACAGTGGCTCTGCCACGAACAGCATGACGCTGAAGACCACCCAGACGGCGACCATCGCATGCATCCACCAAAAGGATGGATCGAGGAAGCGATACCAGAGGTCCCACACGTCCGTGAGGTAGAAGCCCGTTGCGCCGACGAGCAAGGTGGTCGCGCGTGCCTGCCAGGCAAAACGGCCCTCGATCGCCTCGAAAAAGGCAACGCGCTCCTCAGGGTCCTTCATACGGCGCACAGCGGGCAGTAGGACCGTCGTGACGAAAGCTACCCCGCCTATCCACAGCACGACGCCGAGCACATGCAACGCCCGTGCGATTGCGTCCTCATTCATTCGTTGAACTCCGAGCCACCGACCGCGGCGGTGATCCGTCGATTGGAGCCAACTGCAGCTTCGGTTGCGTGATCTGGTGGCCGTAAGCCACCTGATCCTCGACCGATGACAATCACCGCAGAGTGAGAGTGCGACTGATTTGCATAGGCGTCTTGCCTTCGCAACGCCTTACGGTATCCTGCCGAGAAGTGAACGAGAAGCATTCGCATCTATTTGCCAATCCCAAAATGTTGTCAGGAGGTCTCAATGTCCCGCTCCGTCTGTGGTTTCGCCGCCACCGCTCTGGCCCTTGGGTTTGCCGCCGGCCCGGCCCTGGCTGAGGGGGAGATCAACGTCTATTCCTCCCGCCACTACGACACGGACCTCTCGCTCTACGAGACGTTCACGGAGCAGACCGGCATCACGATCAACCTCATCGAAGGAAGCGGCGACGAGCTGATCGAGCGCATGTCGGCCGAAGGCGACAACAGCCCCGCGGACGTGTTGATCACGGTTGATGCCGGCCGCCTGTGGCGTGCGGACGAAGCCGGCCTGTTCCAGCCGGTCCAGTCGGACATCCTGGAGGCGCGCGTGCCGGAGTATCTGCGCCATCCCAACGGCCACTGGTTCGGTCTGTCCAAGCGTGCCCGCGTGATCGTGTACGACAACGAGCTGGGGCTGCCGGACGGCCTGGAAAGCTACGAAGACCTGGCGGACCCTGCCTATGAGGGCATGATCTGCGTTCGCACCTCGTCGAACATCTACAACCAGTCGCTGGTTGGCTCGTTGATCGCCGCCCATGGCGAAGAGGCGACCGAAGAGTGGGTTCGCGGGCTTGTGTCGAACTTCGCTCGCGACCCGGAAGGCAACGATACCGCCCAGGTCCGGGCCGTTGCGGCCGGTGAATGCCGCCTCGGCATCGCCAACAGCTATTATGTCGGGCGCCTGCTGGCGTCCGACGATCCGGCCGATGTCGAGGTTGGCGAGAAGATCGGTATCCTGTTCCCCAACCAGGGCGACCGCGGCACGCATGTCAACCTGAGCGGTGCCGGCGTCGCGGCGCACGCCCCGAACCCGGAAGGTGCCATCATGTTCGTGGAGTACCTGGTGGGTGACGAGGCTCAGACGCTCTTCGCCGAGGGGAACAACGAGTATCCGGTGGTCGTCGAGGTTCCTGCCTCCGGACCGATCGCTTCTTTCGGCACGTTCGAAGAAGACCCGTTGAACGCCGCCGTGATCGGCGCCAACAACCCTGCGGCCCTGCAGCTCTCCGACAGAGCCGGCTGGCAATGATCTCCTGTGAAGTGCCGGCCTGCTGACCACAGGCCGGCGCGACCGATGCAAGGCTCATCAGCCGTTTGGCAACCGCACGCACCCGATGCTGACAAGCAAAAGGGCGAACTCGCTGCTCCGTTCCTGGGCCTCTCAATTGCCGAGCAAGCCAGTCCTTTGACAATGCCCAGCGGCTTGCGTCGGGGTGACAGCGGGTTCTTGTTGCTTGGTGGCCGAGTTAGAGCTCGACCTGAGCACATCATGGGCGGCGCATTTCAGCCTGGAGCACCGTAGCACCGGCCGAAAGCGATCTCGATCGTCAGCCGGCGACGGCGGCCACAATTCCGGCAAACGGGCGATGGCTTTTCCATGCTGAATTCACTGCGCGGCAGCCGTGACGTCTCGCGCGCCGGGGATGAAACGCCGACGTTCGAGCAGAAGACGCCTCAGCATCTTAGGCACTGCGTGGCGGCCCGGACCACTCACGATCATGAGAATGCGGCTGCTGTCGATCTGGTACTGCCGGCAGATTCTGCTTCCCGCCTGCAGCGAGCAGACCTTTTTGCGCACTGCGGTCTTCCTGGTCAGCATGATCCTCGTCGCCCACACCCGTTCTCCGTGAACGAGCTCCATCGCAGGGATGATTGCCCGAACCGCCACGGGTCCGTGTCAAGGTAAGCAATCGAAGATCACGTTCGGCGAGCGGTGCATGCTGCAGACCTTTTTCTATGGAGGATCATGGACTAGGCAATGTGCCGCAGGGCTCCGAGGCGGCCGGGTTTGAGGTGCGTCAAGGGCGGCTCGGACCCCTCCTCGCATACTCGTCGCCATCCGAAACGGACCAGGGATTCCACCCATGTCGTTATACGACCCTATATCCTATCGGCGCGGGGCACTGTCGCGGCGACGCGTCTTAGAAGGTGGAATGGCAGTCCTCGCGGTGCTGGGGATCGGCGGTTGGGCTTCGCGTCCGGCAAAGGCCGCCGATCCGATGACGCAGAAGTGGATCTGCACGTCACCGTCTTGCCCCGGTCACATCTACGACCCGCAGGTAGGCGATCCCGCACAGGGCATACCCGCGGGCACGCCCTTCGAAGATTTGCCTGACAACTGGTATTGCCCGGACTGCGGTGCCGCCAAAATCGAGTACATTCCTTTCGGATAACGCAACTTTCATGCGAGTTGCGTTATCCTGAACTAGCCGTCGCTTAGGGACTGCGGCCCCGAAGCGACATGTGAACCGTTTCCGATGATGGGCTGGATCAGCAAGTCCCCATGTCCATTGGTTCCCCTAGCGGCCTCTGGCACGAGGCGGCCAGTCGGCGTTCTGCTGCTCATGACCCCAAGCTGCCCGTCTGCGTGGCCCCAGCGGATGGTCTGCCCCCGGCCCGTTACTGTCAATTCAGACTGTCCCGAATTCGTCCGGTTTTGCTGCAGCTCCGGTCAGTCGTCGTTCCACGGCTTGTGACCCCAAGCGATCATGCCTCCTGCGCCAGGCGTGCCTGAACGCCTCGTGGTTCATGTCCACGAGCGATGCGCGCCCGCATCGAAGTTTGGAGGACCGACTACAACGGATACCGCCCCCATTCTGCCATTGGCGGATTGACCCCGACCGAGTTCGCTGACCTGCAGAAAACAGCCCGAAAGGTCGCATGACGGCGGGATCAGAAAACGGGTCAGGAACCCCCGTCGTCCAGTCTAAGTATGGCCCCGGACCACACGAAGGGGCCGGATCAGACCCCTCGGCATTCATCCCGCCTCTTGCAGCGGGAGGTCCATCACCTCTTGCACCAGGTGCTTCGGGAAGCGGCGTTGCGGCGCCCGTGAGGGTGCCGACGCGGGCGACCGCAAGAAAGAGGCGGAGGTGGTGAACTTCAACTGCATGATCATTCTATTAGATCGAACGATATGGAATAAATAATGTATTTTTTTTGAGTTTGAACAAGACGTACTACTCGACCATCACGCCGATCAAGGAGTCCGCTCCCATGACACTCCCGATACTCACACTGCTCTCGCCGTTCGCTGTGATTGCCGCGGCGCTCCTTTCCATCAGAAATCCCGGCCGGCGCCCGGGAAACCTGCCGCGAGTCGCAGAGATTTCAGCCGTAGTCGCCCTGGCGTTAGCAGGTGCGGGGCTGGTTCAACTGATCGCGGCCGGGCCGGCCACCCTTTCCGCCGTGGATGGGCTGATCGGGGTCCGCCTTGATGCGGTCAGCGCGACGATGACCCTGCTCGTGGCCTTTGTCGGCTGGATCGTGGTGCGTTATGCGCGGTTCTATCTCGATGGCGAGGCGCGCGAAGGCGCGTTTCACGGTTGGATCCTGGCTGCACTTGGCGCCGTCCTCCTGCTCGTCCAGGCGAGCAGCCTGCCGGTCCTTATCGCGGCCTTCGTGGCCATCGGCGTCGCGATGCGGCAGCTCCTCAGCTTCTACGCTGACCGCCCGGAAGCGCGGCGCGCGGCGGTGAAGTTCACGCTGGTCTGGGGCCTTGGCGACGCGGCACTCCTCTTCGCGGCGCTCCTCTTAGCATCGGCCTATGGCACGACGGACATTGTAGCGCTAACCGCGGCCGCGGCGGATGGGCTGACGCCAGCCGCGCATGTCGCTATCGCGCTGCTTGTTGTGACGGCAGCCCTCAAGACGGCGGCCTTCCCGCTCCATGGGTGGCTCACTGAGGTCATGGAGGCGCCAACCCCTGTCTCGGCCCTGCTGCACGCGGGCATCATCAACTCCGGCGGCGTGTTGTTGATCGTCACGGCCGGTCTCGTCGAGGCCAGCACAGGGGCCATGGCCGCACTCGTGATGATCGGCGGATTCACAGCGCTTTTCGGCGCCGTGGTCATGCTGACGCAAAGCGTGATCAAGACGGCACTGGCGTGGTCGACCGTGGCGCAGATGGGCTTCATGCTGCTGCAATGCGGGCTCGGTCTTTGGCCGCTCGCGCTGCTGCACATCGTGGCCCACTCGCTATACAAGGCGCACGCGTTCCTCGCCTCGGGCGAGGCCGTTCGGGCGGTGCTGCAGTTGCGCAAGCCGGGTCCGATCGCCGTGCCGAACTTGGAGGCGGTGGCACGATCCTTCGCGCTGGCGCTCGTCCTTTATGCCGCCGTGGCCCTAGGCTTTGGCTTCATTGTCGGGCCCAAATCGGCACAGGCACTGGCCCTGGGCGCGATCTTGATCTTCGGCGTGGCTTATCTGGTGGCGCAGGGACTGGCGGAGGCCGCACCTCGTGCACTCACGGTGAGGACCGTGCGGGCATCGGTCGCCGCCGCGGTTGCCTATTTCACCTTCCAAACTTTGGCCGAGATGCTCTGGGGGCCGTTGCTGCCCGCAGCCGCCATGCCAGGGCCGCTCGAATGGGCCCTGATCACGTTGGCCGTCGTCTCCTTCGGGGTGGTCGCCATGGCCCAGGCGCTGTTCCCCCTCTGGGCCCATCATCCCACAACCGCGGGTCTGCGGGTCCACATCGCCAACGGCCTCTACCTCAACGCGCTGCTGGACCGAGCCATCGGTGAGCTGAGGGTGTCCAAGGCGGACTGAGTACACAAGCCGAGTATGCGAACCGAATACGCGCGGAGAATAGCAAGATGTTCATAAAGCAAGCACAGACCGAGCCGGCCATCATGTCCAGTATCCTCAAGGCAGCGGAGGCAGCGGCCCGGATCATCCCGCCCGCGTTCCCTCTGGACGCCACGGTGGCGGTCAACTCCTTCCTCGGACAAACGGAGGAGGACATGGCCCATGCCGCGGCGCGCCTTTCCCGCGTGGCCGGGGTGCGGGTGACGCAGCCGCGCGCCGCCTACGCCCAGCAGATCGCCGAGGGACGGATCGGCCACGAAGACCTTCAGGCAGCCCTGGACGACAGCCCGTCACCGGTCAAGCCGGCGGACGTCGAGGCTGTGAAGGCCAGCCTCTGCGAAACCGGTTCCGAGCCCGAAGCCCTGCCGACGGTCGCGGATCTCGCCAGGAAGGCCAGCGGCACGGATTGGCCCGCCATCATTGCGCGGAGCTTCGGGCTCTGGGCGGCGGGCTACTTTGACCGGGGGCAGGCGTTCTGGACGCCGGCGCCGGGTCTTGATGCCTTTGCCTCCTGGCGGGCCTGGGCGACGCACGACATGAACCCGGAAATCTTCGGGTTGAGCGGGTTCTGCGCTCATGTCGCCGGTGCGCCCGATACGGCCGACCGCGCCGTCCTACGGGCCGCCCGTGCGCTCGGCCTGACGGTAGAGGCCGCCGAGACTGCTTTCCATCGGCTGCTGATGGATCTCGGCGGTTGGTCGCAGCATGCGCGCTGGCTGCTCTGGAAGGCGGAACTCTATGATCAAACGGACCAGACCCTGACCGATCTGCTGGCGATCCGGCTCGTCTGGGAGGAAGCGCTGCTGGCCCACTTCCCAGCGGTGGAAGACGCGTGGCGGACAACGATTGCAGCGCATGCCGAGCCGCTCGTTCCGACCGCCGATCAGGTTCTGGATACGATCCTCCAAAACGCCGCCGAACGCGCCTATCAACGGCAGCTGATCGGCGCGCTGGCCCCTCCGAAGCGGAACGATGCCCGGCCGCCCGTTCAGGCCTCCTTCTGCATCGACGTGCGCTCGGAGGTGTTCCGCCGCGCGTTCGAGGCGCAGAGCTCGGAAATGGAGACCATCGGCTTTGCCGGATTCTTTGGCCTGCCCCTGGCGCACAAAACCCAGGGCTCCGATATCGAACAGGCCCATATGCCGGTCCTGCTGACCCCGGCGATAACTACCGAAAGCCGTGCCGATGAAACGACTGAGCAGGGGTTTCGGATCGCCGCCCGCGCGAGCCGCGCTTGGGGTCGGTTCCGTCAGGCCGCCGTGTCGTCCTTCGCGTTCGTAGAGGCGGCGGGGCCGGCCTATGGCTGGAAACTGGTGAAGGATGCCTTAGGGCTGGGCGCCAAGGGCCTTCAGCCCGAGCCCGCGCCCCATGTCGTCGGTGGGCTTACGGCCGATCAGAAGGCCAACACCGCCGCCGCCGTCTTGCGCGCCATGAGCCTGACACAGAACCACGCGCGCCTAATCCTGCTGCTTGGCCACGGCGCGCAGGTCACCAACAATCCCCACGAAAGCGCTTATCATTGCGGGGCGTGTGCCGGTCAGACCGGCGAGGTGTCGTCGCGTGTTCTGGCAGCACTCCTCAACGATCCTGAAACGCGAGCCGGCCTGCCGGCGCACGGCATCCACTTGCCCGAGGACACGCTATTCATGGCGGGGCTGCACGATACCGTGACGGACCAGGTCACCTTCTACGACGACGTCGACGAAACGGCGCACACGGCGGATATCGCGCAGGCCCGGAAATGGTTGGAAGCGGCAGGCGAGGTGGCGCGCAGCGAACGCGCCCTGCGGCTGCCCAGGGCAACGGCCGAGAACATCGCGTCGCGCGCGGTCAACTGGGCGGAGGTGCGCCCGGAATGGGGCCTTGCCGGCTGCGCGGCCTTCGTCGCGGCGCCTCGCGGCGTGACCGCGAGCGCGAACCTTCAGGGGCGCACCTTCCTGCACAACTATGAGTGGAGGGGTGACGCGGACTTCGCCACGCTTGAGCTGATACTTACCGCGCCGGTCGTCGTCGCGAGCTGGATCAATCTGCAGTACTACGGTTCGGCAGTTGCACCGGCGGCCTTTGGCGGTGGCAACAAGCTCATTCACAACGTGGTCGGCGGCATCGGCGTCGTGCAGGGCAACGGCGGCATCCTCCGGCCTGGCCTGCCGTGGCAGACGATCCACGACGGCGACAAGCTCATGCACGAACCGCTTCGCCTTACGGTGATGGTCGAAGCACCGAAGGAAGCGATCACGAATGTGTTGGAGCGTCACCCGGATGTGCGTGCTCTCTTCGACAATGGATGGCTTCACCTCTTCGCACTGGAGGATGGCCAAGTGGCAGGCCGGTATCGGCCTGGCCTCGAATGGGGTGAGGAGCGCCGTCCGGCGCAGGCCGCTTGATCCAATCATCCAAGCCCTGACAGACGGTTCTGAAACGGGGAGGCGGCATACCTGTCGCCTCCCTACGTGACTGTCCCACCGCCGCGCTGGTACATTTTCATTCCGCCGTTGACGTAAGACAGCGAAACTGCTGTTCGTCGTGGAGCATTGACCCCTGAGTGGAGTGTGCCCCTCGGGCCAGACACGATCGGGCGTCGTCCAGTTCACGGTGAAGCAGCAAACCACCGTCCGAGGTGATCGCTGACCCCCCGGAAGCGAGCTTCGCGGAGCGGTCAAAACGGCCCCGATCCGTCTTCACCCGCCGCGTCCTATGCCAACGCCGTGACCTAGGGTCACTAACCGATTTTCATATCTACGTTATCATCGCTGAACGGCCGACCGAAGCCTCGGCCAAATGGGACATCCGGGATCAAAGACCGGAAAGCCGGAGCCTCTGTCCGCACAGCCGACTGGGACAGGGCGCGATACCACGGCAACTCCTCGCACGAGGCGGACCGTCTAGATGTCTCAGCCGTGCCAGCTTCGATTTCCGAAGCTGCCATCGATGCAGTTTGGGACCAGTCGGCCGCTCTGGGCCGGATCCGGAACCGAGCATCGGGTGCTGGCGACGACCGGAGTTGGCACGAGGCGGCCGGTTCCATCGTTCCGCTTACTTCTGATCTGCCTCCGGAAGCCGCCGCGCCAGGTTTTCAAACCAAGCCAACCGAAGTGCGGAGCATACCAGTCGCGCTCTGCTCTTCAGAACTCGCCGCCTCGTGCTAAGACCGGCCTTCGCAGTCGCGGCGGCGACCGCGACCCGCGTCGCGGATACGCTCGCGTGGCATCACTACGGTCGGCGAAACGAAACCGTTGAGTCACAGCCTACTAGGGTGAAACACGATGATGATCTCCCGCCAGAGTGCGTACTGGTCTTCGGGCAGTGGATAGGGCTGACAGGCGGGATTGACGGCGGGATGGCCTTCAACGCAGCATCCGCGTCGTCGGCGAGCACCTCTAAGCTCTTCCGGGCTGTTTCGGCTTAGCCATGGTCGCCCCCTGCCACCCGCTACCGATGAGATGAGCAGGTTTAGCGGCTTAAGCCTTAGCAGGCATGAGCCACCGACAGTTACGCCAATTGTTTGACGCCCCATTCATCGCATATCGAGTGGGTATCGTCCGTTTCGGTCGCGCCACTAACAGCCAGATCAAGGCAATAGGTCACAATGATCATTAATCAGCGCGACCATCGCCTTGACATTAGCAGCAATACAGGCCGGCTCCAGCCACACTATCGTGGGCTTCGAGCGAAGATGTTTCGCTGTTTTACTCAGGTACGATTTCTCCAGGAAGAGAGTTGACCGTCATCGTGTCAGCCGGTTGGAAATGGACGACCGACCGGATCGATTTGCCGGCCTTCAGGAGGTCGAAGGCTGTGTTGATCTGGCCATGGGTCATGTGGTGCGTGATGTAAGGGTCAACGTCGAAATCGCCTCGCAACCATTCGTCGACCATGCCGGGTAACTGGCTGCGTCCTCGGACACCGCCGAAGGCCGTCCCGCGCCAGACCCGGCCGGTGACGAGTTGAAAGGGACGCGTCGCGATCTCCTGTCCCGCGCCGGCAACGCCGATCACGGTGCATTCACCCCAGCCCTTGTGACAGGCCTCAAGGGCCGCGCGCATCAGGTTCACGTTCCCGACCGCCTCGAAGGTATAGTCCAGCCCGCCGTCGGTCATTTCGACCAGGACATCCTGGATCGGAGCGTCATAGTCCTTCGGATTGATGCACTCGGTCGCGCCAAGCGATTTCGCCAGCAGGAACTTGGCCGGGTTGATATCGATCCCGATGATCCGTGACGCCCCGTTCAGAACCGCGCCCTGGATCACCGCCATGCCGACGGCGCCGAGCCCGAAAACCGCTACAGTTGCTCCCGCCTCCACCTTGGCGGTGTTGCGCACGGCGCCGATGCCGGTTGGCACCGCACAGCCCATCACCGAAGCCTTGGACAGTGGAGCTTGCTTGGTGATCTTGGCTACGGCGATCTCCGGCAGGACCGTGTACTCACTGAAGGTACTTGTGCCCATATAGTGAAGGATGGGTTTGCCCTTGTACGAGAAGCGAGAGGTCCCATCGGGCATCACGCCGGCGCCCTGCGTCTTGCGAATGGTCTGGCAGAGATTGGTCTTACCGGACTTGATGTAGGGGCAGTCGGGATCCTCGGGGACGTAGAGCGGGATCACGTGGTCTCCCGGCGCCACCGAAGTGACGCCTTTGCCGACTTCCTCAACCACGCCGCATCCTTCGTGACCGAGGATGCAGGGAAACAGCCCTTCGGGGTCTTCGCCCGAAAGAGTGAATACATCAGTATGGCACAAGCTGGTGGTAACGATACGAACAAGAACCTCGCCGTCCTTAGGACCTTCGAGGTCAATTTCTTCGATCTCCAGCGGTCTATTCGGCTCCCAGGCGATGGCGGCCCGTGTTTTCATCTCTTGAGCTCCCTGTGGCTGGCGTGTCAGTGCATGGATGGTCGGTCCGGAACGCAGTCCGGGTTTGTGATCGGATCGAGAACGAGTACCAAGCGCGTCTCGCCCGTGCCGGCGATGTGTGGTGAGCGGCGCGGAAGTTCAGACTTGGGATCTGCTCGCCACAGCGTGCCGCGCAGCAGGATCGGGGCGCCGGTCGGAACGGTATAGGTGCGCCCAGCCCGCACCCAGAAAGCCGGAAAGGACAGTGGCTCGGAGCTGGGGGTAGACAGCATTCATCCGTGTCATCCTCTGAGCGTA
>JANQQD010000059.1 GCA_028285185.1 Anaerolineae bacterium
GGTCCGCGATAACAATGTCGATCAGGCGCTGCGTGCCCTGAAGAAGAAGATGCAGCGCGAAGGTGTCTTCCGCGAGATGAAGCTGCGTCGCAACTACGAAAAGCCGTCCGAGCGGCGGGCGCGCGAGAAGGCTGAGGCGATCCGCCGGACGCGCAAGCTGCTGCGCAAGCGGATGGAGCGGGAAGGCTTTTAGGCCTGTCTCGCTGCGGCCTGCCGGGTGGCCGGCTGCGATCGAATATCTGCTACGACAATTGAGATAGGCAGCGGCCGTCCGGGTCTCGGCGGCCGGATGATTTAGTGTGTCCGCCTGCTGCGGCCTTCGCCGCGGTCAGACAAACGATTTGCGAAAATAGAATTCGACCGTGTCTGAGGCGTCGTAGAGCGCCCTGGTCTGCGGCTGCCTCACATAGCCCAGCCGCTCATACAGCCTGTGGGCGTCGAGGAAGCGCGTATCGGACCATAGGAGGACGCCGCGACTGTGGCGCCTGAGCGCTTCCTCCTCTACCAACCCGGTCAGGCGCGCGCCGAGACCCATGCGACGGGTCGAGGCATGCACGTAGAGCCGCATTAGCTCCGTCATGTCGGGCTCGTCTGGTGCCTGCCTGCAGCCGATGCAGCCGACGACGCGGCCTTCAGCCTCAGCCACCCAGAAGCAGCCATCGAGCGCGGCGTAGGCGGTCGCGATTGCCCGCAGATCGGGCATCTCGCCATCCACATCCAGCACGCAGCCCGGGTATTCGGCGAAGGCGCTGCCGATCACCGCGATCAAACCGTCGGCGTCATCGTCCCTGGCCGGCCGTATGAGCGGTGACGCGAAATGAACTGCCCCGCTCATGGGTTTGAGCGGGGCAGGGCCGTAGAACTGCGCAGGGCAGGGGCCATGGCTACTCCAGCGACTTGACGATGTTCTCGCACATCGCCTTGGCGTCGCCGAACAGCATCATCGTGTTGTCGCGGAAGAACAGTTCGTTATCGACACCGGCATAGCCCGAGGCCATCGACCGCTTGATGAACAGCACGGTCTTGGACTTCTCCACATCCAGGATCGGCATGCCGTAGATCGAGCTGGTCGGGTCCGTCTTGGCGGCGGGGTTGGTGATGTCGTTGGCGCCGATCACGAAGGCCACGTCGCAGCTGGCGAAGTCGCGGTTGATGTCGTCAAGCTCGAACACTTCGTCATAGGGCACGTTCGCTTCGGCCAGCAGCACGTTCATGTGGCCGGGCATGCGCCCTGCGACCGGGTGGATGGCGTAGCGGACGTCCACACCTTCCTTCTTCAGGATGTCCCCCATCTCGCGCAGAGCGTGCTGTGCTTGCGCCACGGCCATGCCGTAGCCGGGGATCACGATCACGGAACCGGCATTCTTCATGATGAAGGCCGCATCGTCGGCGCTGCCCTGCTTGACCGTCTTGTCGCCCATGGCAGCCGACGGGCCGGCAACTTCGCCGCCGAAGCCACCGAGGATGACGTTGAAGATCGACCGGTTCATCCCCTTACACATGATGTAGCTGAGGATGGCACCGGAGGAGCCGACCAGAGCGCCGGTGATGATCAGCAGATTGTTCTGCAGCGTGAAGCCGATGCCGCAGGCCGCCCAGCCGGAGTAGCTGTTGAGCATCGAGACGACCACCGGCATGTCGGCGCCACCGATCGGCAGGATCAAGAGGAAGCCGAGCGCCAGCGCGACGATCACGATCAGCCAGAAGGCGGCGTCCGATTGGCCGGCACACAGCCAGATCACCAGGACGACGGTCAGGATGCCAAGCGCTGCGTTGAGCGGATGCTGCATCGGGAAAATCAGAGGATTGCCCGACACCAAACCCTGCAGCTTGGCAAAGGCGACGATCGAGCCGGTGAACGTGATGGCGCCGATAGCGGTGCCAATCGCCATCTCGATCAGACTGCCGATCGCGATATCGCCGCGGACGCCGATCCCGTAGGCGTCCGGCGCGTAATAGGCGGCCGCGGCCACCAACACGGCCGCCAGGCCGACAAGGCTGTGGAACGCGGCGACGAGCTGCGGCAGGGCCGTCATCTGGATGCGCATGGCAATCACGGTGCCGATCGAGCCGCCGACCAGCATGCCGAGAATGATCATCCAGAAGCTGACGACACCGGGCAGCGTCAGCGTCGTGATCACGGCGATCACCATGCCGGTGATGCCGTAGATATTGCCCATCCGAGAGGTCTCGGGCGACGACAGACCCCGGAGCGCCATGATGAAACAGATGGCGGCCACGAGGTACGCTATGACTGCGTAGGCTTCCATGGTTTTCGGTCCCCTAGCG
>JANQQD010000351.1 GCA_028285185.1 Anaerolineae bacterium
CGCCTGCGCTGCCTGCGATATCGCCGCCTGCGCTGCCCGCGATATCACCCCCTGCACTGCCTGCGATATCACCGCCTGCGCTGCCTGCGATATCACCGCCTGCGCTGCCTGCGATATCGCCGCCTGCGCTGCCTGCGATATCACCGCCTGCGCTGCCTGCGATATCACCGCCTGCGCTGCCTGCGATATCACCGCCTGCGCTGCCCGCAATGTCGCCGCCTGCGCTACGCGCAACGTGGTTTCGGGGCTCCGACCCGAGAATCACGGCATAGTCGGCTTCAGTGAGAGAGCCCAAATTGTGGAGGGAAGCCAATTGAGCGTCGCTGCCGTTGGTTGACACCCACACTCTTGGCCCGACGTCATCAGCCACACAGGCCACCTTGGCAACTGAGAAGTCAACAATCCAAAATCGTCCGTGGAACTCTATCGCAGCCATCATTGGCCGAACACTGTTCCGAGGCGTAAGGATTACCCTTTGGTCAGATGCGTGCCTTAAAGTATTCAAATACAAAAACAATGTGGACTTCGTCGAAGACTCTGCTTTGACAGTTGCATCGGATATTGCCGTCGTCTTGTACACGACGCCGCCTATGGCGGCAAACACGACGAAATTCGATGGGCGCGTCACGCACGATGCAGGTTGCATATCACCCTCGCAGGTCATTCGATTGCAAACTAAGCTACTGTCGTCGGTCGGCTACGTCAATATTATCCTTATGTCCTGCGGGGTGATTCACGACCTGAAACGGGATCGCACCCATTCCGCATCGCCGCTGACTGACCAGAGTCCTGCAATTTAGGATGCAGCTTCACGTCGCCCGCTGCTCTTCCCATGGCGGGCCTTGCGGTCGCGCGGTTGCCACAGCAGGCAGCCCGCACCCGGTTGGTTGGGGCCGAGCCGGTCAGCGGCGTTGCGGCAGGCCGTGGCGGATTACGGCGATGACCAGCGGGCCGAGCGGCGTGCCCTTCAGTACATGCCATAGGAAATGCGTGCCCAGCGGGTTGACCGGTAGCTGGTTCACCGCCCAGATGACCCCGGCCGACGCCTGCAGGAACGCGATCGTGGCCAGGCCCGCCAGCCACCAGGGTTTTGCGAGCAGCCGGCCGAACGCGATCGCCAGATAGGCCAGGATGAACAGTAGGATCGGGATGCTGTCTGCCGCCCCGGCCCAACGTCACTCAGGCGCGCGTCTTGACTGGTCGCTGAATTGTCAGGACCTGGCAGTTCAAGACGCGAGACGGTGGTACCTGATCAGAGAACCTGCTGTGCCGCATCCGGCGACGACACTAACCGAATGTCCTGAGAGCCGCCGCCACGCTGTCATAGAGTTCGGGATCCGCGTGCAGGTCGGGGGCCCTTGGCCGGGCTTCGAGGCTGGCCTGAAACGTCCGTTCGGCGCGCTCCAGCATGGCCGGGCGATCCACAAGCTCGCCGACGCAATGGCGGATCGCCGCGACCACGGGCTCGCTGTCGGAGCCGTGCATATCCTGCCAGATCATGCGGACCACCAGCGCGCAGTGATGCGCGAGCAGCGCCTGTTCGCGCGTGACGCAGGCGGTGGCCAGGTCTTCCAGGCCCCAGTCGCGCAGGCGCTGTAGCAGGAAGGGCGGGGCCGACCCGGGCTCGCCGATTTTCGGCAGTCGATCGAAACTCATGGCTGCCTCCTTCAAGAATTGCGAAGCTCTGTCAGAACGCGGTGCACGGATTGGACGGAGACGGACCCCTCACCCACCGCGGAGGCAACGCGCTTCACCGACTGGGCGCGGGCATCGCCGACGGCAAACACGCCCGGCAGGCTGGTCTCCAGCGGTGTCGGGGCGCGCTCCAACGGCCAGGCGTCCATGACCTCCGCACCGGTGCAGACAAAGCCGTTGCGGTCGCGCTTCACCTGATCGCCGAGCCAATCCGTGTTGGGTGCCGCGCCGATCATCAGGAAGACGTTGGTGACCGGACGGTCGGTTTCGTCGCCCGTCCGGCCGTTGCGGAACGTGACGCGTTGCAGAAAGCCGTCGCCATGAAGTGCCGCAACCTCGGTGTTGCGGTGCAGCGTGATCTTGGGCGACGCCTCGATCCGGCCGACCAGGTAGTCCGACATGCTGGCAGCCAGGCTGTCGCCGCGGATCAGGATGTGGACATGGCTGGCCAGTCTGGACAGGAAGACCGCGGCCTGGCCCGCCGAATTCCCGCCGCCGACCACAGCCACCTCATCGTCCCGGCAAAGCTCGGCTTCGATGGCGGTCGCCGCGTAATGGACGCCGAAGCCCTCGTAGGTCTCCAGATTGGCCACGCCGAGCTTGCGGTAGATCACGCCGGCCGCCACGACGATGCACCAGGTCCGCACGACGGCGCCGTCGGCCAGCCGAATGCGGTAAGGCCGCGTGCTGCAGTCGATGCCGACAACCTGCTGCGGCACCGAGATGACGGCACCGAATTTCTGGGCCTGGACCTGCGCGCGGCCGGCGAGCGCCTGACCCGAGATGCCGGTCGGGAACCCCAGATAGTTCTCGATCTTGGAGCTGGTGGCTGCCTGACCGCCGGGCGCTTCGGCCTCCAGCACCAAGGTCCGCAGTCCCTCAGACGCCGCGTAGACTGCGGATGCCAAGCCCGAGGGCCCCGCGCCTACGACGGTCACGTCCCACAACACCGTGGGGTCGGGCGCCTCGAAGAAGCCCAGCGCCTCGGCAAGCTCGCGGTTGCTCGGGTTGGCGAGCGCGCCCTCCGCAGCGTCTATGACCAGCGGCAGGGGCAGGTCGGTCGCCGACCGCTCGGCCAGGCAGGCGCGCGCCTCGGCGCTGGCCGGATCGAGCAGCCGTACCGGATAGCCGTTGCGCCGAAGAAAGCGGCGGACGCGCAGGCTGTCGCCACCTCGGATATCGCCGATCACGGTGACGCCGCCCTGAGCCTCCTCTATCAGCGCCACACGGCGCAGGATCAGGGCCCGGGTGATGATCTCGCCGATGTCCGGCTCCGCCGTCAGCAGCTTGTGCAGCTGGGCACGCCTGATGCGAAGCACCTCGCCCGCAGCCCCCATGCGGCCGTCGACCAGGATCTTGCGGTCGTTGAACAGGTCCAGCTCGCCCGTGAAGCCATGCCGCTGATGAACCGTGATGATCTCGCCGTCCTTGCTCGCCGGATCGACGATTTCGACGCAACCTTCAAGGATCACGAAGCAGTCGACCGTCCGCTCCCCCCTGCGGAAGAGAACCCCCCCCTTCGGCAGACGTTCCCGTCTGCCCAAGGCCAGGCACCGATCGATCTGCTCGTCGCT
>JANQQD010000352.1 GCA_028285185.1 Anaerolineae bacterium
AACGCGTCGCGGATGCGCTGGTAGGCCTCTTTGCGGATCAGGAACTGCTGGCCGGGTTTGGCCATGAACTTCACGCCCACGACCATGTTGAATTCCTCCCAACGGCGCACGCCCTGGGATTTCAGCGGCTCGATGAAGCTCGCGCCCAGTGTGGGGTCGCCCATCAGTTCCTTGCCGATTTGCTTGACGATCTTCTTTACCAGCGACAGGTCGGTTTCGAACGGCACGCGGAACTCCAGCTTCATGATCACCCAGTCGCGGCTGTAGTTGGTCATGTTGCGGACTTCGCCGAACGGCACCGTATGCACGGCGCCGCGATGGTGCCGGAGCTTCAGTGAGCGGATCGAGATCCCCTCGACCGTCCCCCGCAGCTCGCCGATCTCCACGTATTCGCCCAGCCGGAAGGCGTCATCGATCAGGAAAAACACGCCGGAGACGATGTCGCGGACGAGCGCCTGTGCACCGAAACCCACGGCGATGCCGACGACGCCGGCGCCCGCCAGAAGCGGCCCGATATCCACGCCCATGGACGACAACAGCAGCATGGCGACCATCACGACCAGCACGACGGAGATGGTTTTGCGAACGAGCGGCAGCAGTGTGCGGACCCGCGCGTGCGGGTCGGCAGCACCGCCGCCTTCGCCGTCGGTCGGCAGCGCATGCGGATCGGGCGTACCGCCGGCGTTCTTCAGCCGTCGGTCGATGCCCACGCGGATCAGCTGCCATATGAAATCCGCGATCAGCAGCGTAATGCCGATGTTGAAGATGGCCCGCACTGTCCGGGCCGTCGGTGACATGGAATGGGCCAGGGCCGCCAGCTCGACACCCCAGGTATGCGCCAGGCCGGCAGCGATCAGCAGCACCAGCACGACGCGCACGAGCCGGTGGATGGCCGGCAAATAGGGCGACGGCTCGGGCGCCTGGTCTTCAGGCCTCGTCGCCGCGGTTGGGTCTACAGCTTCGTCCTCATCTGCTTTGCCATCGCCGGACGGCGTTACCGGTTTCCTGGCAGGCCGGGCCACCAGCTCGACAAGCCCGCGCGCTGCCAGGAAGACGACCGGCATCGAAACAAAGATGACCACCGTCCACATCAGGCGCGTCGCACCGACGGTCCACAGCGCCCAGACGACGATCGTCGTGCCGGTCGCCACGAAAGGCCACAGATCGGCCAGTACGCTGCGCACCCGCCCCGGCGCCATCTGACCAGGTGTTGCATGTTGCGGCGGCGCGATCAGCGCTGACACGTCGCGCCGCGTAAGCCAGATCATGGCGACGACCATCACGGCCATGACGAGGCCGACACTGCTGATCAGCAGCGCATGGCTCTGCATCAACAGACCCATGCGGAAGAGGGCGACGCACGACAGGAAACCGAAGGCGGCGACGGCCGTGATGGCAATCACCCAGTGATGCAGAAACCGGGCGGACTCGCAGCTGATGGGCACCAGCCGGAGATTGGGCACCGTCGGCGCCAGAAACAGCCGCGACAGGATGCCGGCCAACCGGACCAGCACGAAGGCCCACAGAAGCGTAAGGATCAAGAGTTCGATGATCGGCTGCCAATCGAACAGCAGGAACGTGCCCAGAGATCCCAGGCCGAACACACCGACCGCGACCAGACTGAACAGAATGCGCATGCCGGTCAGCTGCAAGCGGTTGACGAATGTGGTCCGTGGCACTTCGACGATGCGCTTGCGCATGGCCGCGGTCGCTCGCCAGAATAGTTGCTCCAGCAGTAGGCCCACTGCCAAGAACGCCATGGAATAGAGCAGGGCCCGAAACGCACCACCGTCGCCAAGCTCGATCCCCAGAACCGTCCTGGCGTACTCGATCTCCGCGGGCATTGCCCTGACGCCATTGATGACCTGTTCCGCCTTCGTGCGGATGCGCTCCAACCCGTGCTGCAGCCAGTTGCGGAAGACCTCCGGCTCTTCCGCCGCAGCGGCCGCTTCACCCTGCGCCTGTGCTTGCTCGGCCAGCCATTGGCGGATGCGGTCGTCCGAGATCAATCGCGCCAGCGCCTGGAGGTCGGCCGGGTCCGGCGGACCTACCTCCTCCGGCTCAGCTTCGGGCTCAGCACTTTGGCCTGGTGTGATACCGGGCAGCAGCTGGGCCGTTGCAGGTGCGGATGCGGCGGTAGCTGCCAAGGCGATGAGCAGCAGCACCAGCAGGCGCCGGAGGGGCAGAGTGGCGCCCAGCCATGTATGAGCCTGCCATCCGGATGCACGGGATACGGCCATATCTCGTAACCGCTTGTTCAACCTGTCGCTTGCGGGGATGTATCGGTGCCGGCCCGATCTACTTCCTGCAAGCGTTTCGATGATAGTCTAACGAAAATCGTTACTGCGCGGTCGATCTTCCTTCGGTGGCCTTTCGTATGGGGTGTTTGATCTGGCTTCTTGCCGGGCGATGGGATCGCCGTACACTGCGCGCATGTGGTCGCTACCTTTCGATCTTCCCGCGTTTGAGCCTGGATGGGTTTGGCTGGCTGGTGCCGGCCCCGGCGATCCCGGCTTGATGACCCTGCACGCCGTCAATGCGCTGGCGCAGGCCGACATCGTGGTCTACGACGCGCTGGTCAGTGCGCCGGTGCTGAAGCTTGCCGGTGCCGGCACGGCGTTGGAATATGCCGGCAAGCGCGGCGGCAAGCCTTCGCCCAAGCAGCGCGACATTTCGCATCGGCTGATTGAGCTGGCGCAGCAGGGGCGCCGCGTGCTGCGCCTGAAGGGCGGCGATCCCTTTGTCTTCGGCCGCGGCGGGGAAGAGGCGTTGGCCCTGGCCGCGGCCCGTGTGCCCTTCCGGATCATTCCCGGCGTCACGGCCGGCATCGGTGGTTTGGCCTATGCCGGCATCCCCGTGACCCACCGCGACACCAACCACGTCGTCACCTTCCTGACCGGGCACAATGCCAGCGGCGTGGTGCCGGATGACGGGATCGACTGGCCGGCTCTGGCGCGCGGGGCCACTGTGCTGGTGATCTATATGGCGATCAAGCACCTGCCGACGATCGCCGGGCGGCTGTTGGCGGCCGGCCGCGATCCGTGGGAGCCCATGGCCATCGTCGCCGATGCCAGCCTTGAGGGGCAGCGGGTGCTGGAGACGACGCTGGGCACTTGCGCGGCGGACCTTGCCGAGAGCGGAATGGAGCCGCCGGCAGTGGTGGTGCTGGGCGAGGTCGTGCGCCTTCGCGCCGGCCTCGACTGGGTCGGCGCCATGGCAGGCCGTGTCCTGAACGGCGATCCCCTGGGCAGCCACGTGCAGGGCGAGGTCGGCTGAGCTTGAGCCCTCGCAGTGCGAACGGACTGATCATCGCCGCACCGTCTTCGGGAAGCGGCAAGACGGTTCTGACGCTCGGTCTGCTGCGGGCGTTGCGCAATCGCGGCGTCGCCGTAGCCGCAGCCAAGGCGGGGCCGGACTACATCGATCCGCGATTCCACACCGCCGCCTGCGGACGCGCGTCCGTCAACCTCGACCCCTGGGCCATGCGCCCCGCGACGCTGCACAACCTGCTGAACGGCGCGGCCAGCGGGCAATCGCTGCTGGTCGTCGAGGGGGTGATGGGGCTGTTCGATGGTGCTGACGGGGGCGCCGGCTCCACCGCCGACCTGGCCGCCGAAAGCGGTCTGCCGGTGGTTCTCGTGGTCGACGTGCGCGGGCAGGCCCAGTCGGCCGCCGCTCTGGTGCGCGGCTTCAGCCGGCATCGTGAAGACGTGCATATCGCCGGTGTGATCGTCAATCGCACGGGCGGCCCTCGGCATCTCGATCTGGTGGCCCAAGCCATGAGCGGGATCGGCATCCCGCTGTTGGGGGGTGTGCCAAGGGGCTCTAGCCTGGAGCTGCCGAGTCGCCATCTCGGCCTGGTTCAGGCCGATGAGCACCCGGATCTGGAAACGTTCCTGGACCGTGCAGCGGATGCGGTGGGCGCCGCCGTGGATCTGGACGGTCTAACTGCGCTCGCCCGCCCATTGCGGTCGCGTGGAAGCACGTCTGATCCTCCGCTGGTGCCGCTGGGCCAGCGCATCGCCGTGGCGGCCGACGAAGCCTTCGCCTTTTCCTACCCGCATGTTCTCGACGGTTGGCGCCGATCCGGTGCCGAGATCCGGCCATTTTCACCGCTGGCCGACGAGGCGCCTGCTAAGGACAGCGACGCCGTCTATCTGCCCGGCGGCTATCCTGAGCTTCACGCCGGCCGGCTTTCCGGTAATGCCCGCTTCATGGCTGGTCTGGCCGCCATTGCC
The DNA here is from genome assembly GCA_028285185.1 of Anaerolineae bacterium. Classification (GTDB taxonomy): domain Bacteria; phylum Pseudomonadota; class Alphaproteobacteria; order DSM-16000; family Inquilinaceae; genus JACKIG01. Next base: position 4,239 of record JANQQD010000352.1, read on the forward strand.
GCCGAAGGGCGCCCCGTCTACGGCGAATGCGGCGGGTACATGGTGCTGGGCCGCGGACTGGTGGACGCAGGCGGTCACCGCCATCGCATGGCCGGCCTGCTGCCAGTGGAAACGACCTTTGCGGACCGTCGGCTGACACTGGGATACCGAGAGACGAACCTGGCGTCGGATACGGCCCTTGGTCCGGCGGGCACCGTCTACCGCGGGCATGAGTTCCACTTCGCCAAGGTGTTGGCGGAGGAGGCCGGCCCGCGGTTGTTCACAGCGAAACCCGTGGGCGCGGGCGGCCCGTTCGCCTGCGGCCACGTCGTCGGCTCCGTCGCGGGCTCTTTCCTGCACCTGATCGACGGCAGCGGGTCGCCGCGCATGACGGCCAGCGCGACAGATGCGGCAAGTCGCTGCAACGATTAGATGTTTTAAGAAATTTACGCAATTTAGATTGTTGTAACGACGGAACATTCTCAAGTGATTCGGCGGCCAGTTTGCTTCGTCGCAAAAGTGTAAATAGTTTCAAGGCTCAATGGCACGTGAAATCCCCCCGATTCCCCGAGTCTTATGAGTGCAAACGCCATCCATCTTGCAGAAAGGGCCCTCAATCCTGTAAATTTCCTACAAAGGAAGCTGATTTTGACCGACAGTCTCATTGAGCAAATTCGTGCCAAGCCGGATCTCAGCCGGTCGGAGAGAAAAGTCGCCGATGTCGTGACCGCGCGTCCGGAGGACGCGGTGCTGTCCACCATCAGCGAGCTTGCCCAGCGGTCCGATGTCAGCGAGCCCACAGTGCTGCGTTTCTGCCGATCCTTGGGCTTCGCCGGCTTTCAAGAATTCAAGGTGGTGCTGGCCGAGGATATGGGCAAATCGGGCCGCAGCCGCGCGGCGTTCGCCCATGTTCCCGTCGATGCCGACGACCCCATGCCGCTGATCGTCCGCAAGGTCGTCGACACCACGATCCAGACCTTTCTCGACGTGGAACAAGGGGTCGACACGGTCACGCTCAGCCGCGTCGTGGAACTGCTGCTGTCGGCGGGGCGGGTCGATTTCTACGGGTTCGGCGCGTCGGCCGTCGTTGCCGCCGACGCGCGCGACAAGTTCTTCCGCCTGAACATCCCCACGAATGCCTGGGCCGACCCGCATATGCAGGCGGTTGCCGCCTCTACGCTGCAGCCGGGCGACGTGGTCGTCGCGATCTCAAGCACTGGCCGGTCGCGCGAGCTGCTGACGAGCCTTGCCGTGGCGCAGAGCTTCGGGGCGCGGACCATTGCGATCACGGCCTCGGGGTCGCCGCTGGCCGATACGGCGGAAACGCTGATCGCCGTGGACACGACGGAAGACGTGGATTTCGTCACGCCGATGACCTCGCGGCTCGCCCATCTGCTGGTCATCGACATCCTGGCCGTTGCCGTGGCGGCGCGCCGGCCGGATGCGGTGGGGAAGCTAGCCCCCATCAAGCGCACCCTGCGTGCGCTGAAGATGGGCCGCTCGGGCGATCATTCCGAGGTGGCGTAGGATGACCGTAAGTGATGGGCTGGATGCGGACACGATCTTTGCCCAGTTGGCTGAAGACTTCGTATTGCCGATCATCCGAACGGCGGATCCGGGGCTGGCCGAGGCCGCGGTGTCATGGCTGGCCAAGGCCGGTATGCGAACCTTCGAAGTGGCGGCGACCATGCCGGGGGCGCTCGATCTGATTCGCCGCCTCGCTAGGGCCGGCCATGTTGTTGGCGCAGGCACGATCATGAACCGGCGCCTGGCGGAAGACTGCATCGATGCCGGTGCCCATTTCCTCGTCTCACCGGGCATCGTGCCGGACATGGCGGCCGTCTGCCGCGAGCGGGGCGTGGTCGTCGTTCTTGGCGCGCTGACACCGACGGAAGTGCTTGCGGCCCTGGATCTCGGTGCGCAGGCCGTCAAGGTTTTCCCGGTTTCCAGCGTTGGCGGCTTTCGCCACATCTCCGCACTCCAGTCCTACTTTCCGTCCGTGCGCTTCATGCCGACCGGGGGCGTGTCGATCGACGATATCCCGGCCTACCGCGTCGCCGGCGCGGCATTCCTCGGTATCGGCGGGTCCTTCGTTGCGGCGGCCGCGCATGGCGAAGGTGATCCATTGGCCTTGCGCGCGCATTTGAAGTCGATGCAGCCTATGATCTGAGTCCGACGATGATCGGACCGAGGAATCGCCAGAGGCTGCCCTTAATGGATGAAGATGCGATCATAGACGCCTATCGCACCGTGACTGTGGCCAGTGTCGCAGATGCCGTGGACAGTATCAGCGGACGCCGCGGCTTCATGGACCATGACCTGCGGCCGCGGACGACCGATGAACCTTTCGTCGGCACCGCAGCGACGCTGCTTTATGGACCGACCGATGAAACCGTGCCGCCTGTCCATGCGCTGGACCTTATCGACACGGCTCCGGCGGGCAGCGTGATCGTCGTCTCCGTCGGCGGCCGTCACGGCGCCCCCGACGCCGCCGTATGGGGCGCCTTGCTGAGCGCAGGAGCGGTCGCCAACGGTCATGTGGCTGCGGTCGTGGATGGGGCGGTGCGCGATGTGCGCGAAATCCGGCGGGACTATGAGTTTCCGGTATCGGCCCGTGCAGTATCGCCGGGGTCGGCGATGGGCCGCTATCGCACGGTCTCTGCTGGCGAGCCCATCACCTGCGGCGGGGTGCTGGTCAACCCCGGGGACATTGTCGTGGGCGATACGGATGGTGTGGTGGTGGTGCCGCGTGCCCAGGCGATGGCGGTGCTGCAGCTCGCACGTGATATCGATGCGCGTGAGCTGGCACAGGCACGCAGTATTCGGGCGGAAAGCTCGGTGCGCAGCGGGCTTGCCCGTGCTCGCCGCGCCTGACGGGAGCGTGTCGGTATGGGTTGGGCCCGATCACACCGGCGGCGCCCGTCATGCTAGAGTTTGTTGGGGAGAGACATCATGCCGGACAGCAGGTTAGCCGCCACATGCGTCCCCGCGCCGCCGATTATGGCCGCAGCGTCGGCTTCGATGACGTCTTCACCGAGAGCGATATTTGTCGCGCCCACGCCGCGACAGTCGGATCGGGCGCGGATTAGGCTGAGCGGTTCAGCCGCTGAAGGCCGGAGACAGGGAGTGAACGAATGACCATGGCAAAGGCAATCGTCCAGCACGACAAGGGGGGGCCGGACGTTCTCCGGTGGGAGGACGTGTCGGTCGGCGATCCGGGACCCGGTCAGGTTCGGATCCGGCACACGGCCGTGGGTCTCAACTACATCGACGTCTATTTCCGCACCGGCCACTATCCGGCGATGGACCTGCCGGGCACGATCGGCATGGAGGCCGCTGGCGTGATCGAGGCTGTCGGTGCGGAGGTCGAGCATGTCGCCGTCGGCGACCGCGTCGCCTATGCAGCACCGCCGCCCGGGGCCTATTGCGAATTGCGGGTGATGGACGCCGCCCGGCTGGTGGTTGTGCCCGAGGAGATCGACGACCGTGCGGCCGCCGCCATCATGCTGAAGGGCATGACGGCGGAATACCTGCTCTACCGCACGCACAAGGTCCGCGCCGGCGACACCATTCTGGTGCAGGCGGCGGCCGGCGGCGTCGGGCTGCTGCTGTGCGACTGGGCCAAACATCTCGGCTGCACCGTGATCGGCACCGTCAGCAGCGACGAGAAGGCGGAACTGGCGGCCGCCCATGGCTGCGATCACCCGATCATCTATACGCGTGAAGACTTCGTGGCGCGGGTGAAGGAGATCACGGATGGCGCCGGTGTTGCCGTGGCCTATGACAGCGTCGGCAAGACCACATTCCTCGGCTCGTTCGAATGTCTCGGCATCTGTGGCCATCTCGTGAGCTTCGGCCAGTCCTCAGGCCCGGCGGACCCGATTGCGCCGGCGATGCTGGGCGCGAAATCCGCGTCGCTGACCCGGCCGTCGCTGTTCCACTATGCCGGCACGCGGGATGAGCTGGACGCAATTTCGCGCAATCTCTTTTCCGCCATGCACGCCGGCGTCATCGGGGTTGAGGTCAACCAGACCTATCCGCTGAAGGACGCGGCTCAGGCCCACCGCGACCTTGAGGCCCGCAAAACCACGGGCTCGACGGTGCTGCTGCCGTAGCGGATCGACGGGCGGCAGGCGGATGCGGGTCGGAGAATGGGTTCCGGCGGTCGGCTGATCGTCAGCGGATCAAGACATTGTGGCTGGCCCGCGAGCCGATGGCTCCTAGCTATCAACCCGGTAGCTTTGGGACATGCTTGTCGAGGGTCCGCCATGAAACTGCTTCGCTTCGTACCGCTGTTGCTGGTGCTGGGATGTGCCGACCAGTCCGGGCCGCAGCCACGTGTGCTCAGCGAATCCCCGGGCCGGAGCGAAATCGTGCTGAGCTGGCCGGAAGGCGTCACAGTCGGCCGGGTCAACCAGCTGGCGCGCGCGACCTGCTCCGTGGGCGGCCGACGGACCATCGGGTTGCGCACCGAAACGATCAACGGTGAGCGCGTGCGCATCTATCGCTGCGAGGAACGGCTCCGGCTGGCGCCGTAGCTGCGACGTCGCACCACGCTGGCGAACATTGTCGATGTGAAGGCGAGGCGTCTGGAAAGGCGGCATCCCGGCCGCCATGTCGTTCTTAAGGTCGTATGACCGCCAGAGCTTGCCGAAGGATCGCAACAATGAAGATGCTTCGTCTGGTGCCGGTGCTGCTGCTCGCAGCGTGTGCTGCGCAGGCGGGTCCGCAGCCGTCGATCGTCAGCGAATTCGAGGGGCGCGACGAGATTGCGATCGCCTGGCCTGAGGGAGTGACGGTCAGCCGCGTTAACCAGTTTGCCAGGACGGTTTGCAGCCCGGAAGACCGCCGGGCCATCGGCCTGCGCACGGAGACGCGCGCGGGTGAACGGGTGCGTGTCTACCGCTGCGAAGAACGTCTGTTCGAGTTTCCGTGATCCCCGGCGGCGGACGGGCGGCCTAACCGCCCGCCCGATCGGCGTAGAGCGAGAACGCCAATGGCAGCCATGGCCTGTCCGGCCACCGGTACATGTCGTTTTGGCCTTTGACCAGGATATCGAACATCCGCCACGGCACCGCGTCGTGCTCGTGCAGCCAGCGCAGCGTGAGGCCGGCCTCGATCAGGCCGTTGATGATGTCGCCCAGATTGTGGATCCATTCATAGGTCCGGGTGTTCCGCAGGCGGGCCGTCTCGTCGGCATAGTCCACAGGACAGTCGTCGACGAAGGCCGACGTGTCGAAATAGGGCACGTACCAGCCAGGCATGCCGTCGGAGGTTTTCGCTGCGGTATCGAAGACCTGCGCTGCCGGATGGCTGTCGGCGAGATAGAGGGCGCCGCCGGGCCTCAGGAAGTGTGCGACAACCTCGGCCCAGCGGCGGATGTCCGGCAGCCAATTGATGGCCCCCCAGGTCACGAACACGCGGTCGAAGGCAGCCCCCTCGCCGACCGCCGACGGTGCATTGTAGAGATCTGCTTCCACGAACCGGGCCCGGCCCTCAAGGCCAAGCTCCGCCGCCAGCGTGCGCGCCGCCTCAATCGCTGGGGGTGAGAAGTCGAGCCCCACCACCTCAGCGCCGCGCTGCGCCAGGGCCAGGGTGTCCTTGCCGAAATGGCATTGCAGGTGCAGCACCCGCAGGCCGTCGACCGGCCCTAGCTCAGCCTCTTCGATCGGGTGCAGGTGCCCATGTCCGGCGCGCAGCGGCTCCATGTCATAGGCCGGCGCCTGCAGGTGGATGGGCACGCGCTCGTCCCAGTTGGCGCGGTTGGCGCGCCGCCACTCCCGTTCGTCCGGTCCCATCTCAGCCACTTCCTACGCCGACGCCGGCCGGGGGCATATCACATCCACGGGCGAGACCGCCAGCAGGGCGGGGCACGCGTGCAGGGCGTCGAATGCAGGCCACTTTGGACAGGTCGGCATGCTAGAGTGCGACAATCTGACTTGCGGACACGATCCCCAGGCCGGCGAACCACCCAAGTACCGGAGACCCAGGACGCCATTCAAGGAGCGGTCAGATGCCCCTGAAGGTCGATGACTACGCTGTCATCTGCGACAAGGTCTACGATCAGGCGCAGCCTGGGGGTGGCATGGCGCTGGTGCCCGGCTTCACCTGCGCGCGCTTGGTGACGGACCCGATCCACGGGTTCAAAGGCGCCATCTATACGCGCGGTCTTGATTGCGTGGTGGCGTTCAAAGGCACCGAGACCGCCAAGGGCACACCCCAGAGCATCAAGGATCTGACGGAAGACTACCGGCTGATGATCGGCGGCCTGCCAAAGCAGGTGGCGCCGGCGACGGACCTGTTGAACTTCGCCCAGTCGATTGCCGGTGAGATGACGATCACGATCTGCGGGCATTCCCTTGGTGGCGGCCTGGCGCAGGTCGTCGGTTACCAGTGCAACGTGCCCTTCGTCACCTTCAATGCCCCGCCGATGGCAACCAATGTCGACCGCAGCTGGGCGAAAACGATCAGGGCCGCCATGTCCAGCCTCCCCGGCGGCGCCAAGATCACCTATCCGCTGATGAGTCAGGTCGCCCAGGCGGTGGCCAAGAGGAAGAACATCGGGGCCGGATTGGGCGTCAACTTCCGCATGAAGACGGACATCGTCAGCGCGTCTTTCTGGGGCGGCGACCATGTCGGCGATGTGGTCACCATCCCGACGGACCTCGACGCCTTCTCGGCCCACTTCATGGACGCGGTCAAAAAGGCCATCTTCCTGAACGTCGGCATGAAGACGGTGACCGTAACCTGACGCCAAGGCCGAGCCCACCGACGCCGTTAGATGCGGATCGCCTCACCCCATTCGTGCCCGCAGGCGCTGCAGCGATAGGCCGGGGCGTCGGCTTCGATCACTGATCCGCCCAGGACGATGTCGCCATGGGCTGCTGCGGCCCGCAACTGCGCGTCGGGTTCGCCGTATTCGATTCGCCGGCCCGCGTGCTGACCGCAGGACGGACAGTCTCTCAAGGACCACATCATCCGCTCTCTCCCGAGCGGCGTCCCCTGCCCTAAGGCTTTTGTCGTTGTCTCCAACATATCATGTCGTTCGCACTTGCAAAAAGATCAAGCTCAGGAATCGATTATGCACTGATATGTCTTACGAAATCGTTTTCGCAATTGCGGTAAGGGAAATCGATTGGTCGGCGGGTCAAGCGGTCTGGCCCGTCAGCGCCCGGGCGACCTTCGAGGCCGGCGGCCGGCCCAGGGCGTCGCAGATGAAACGGCTGGCCAGCAACAGCCGGTCCATGGCCACGCCCGTGGCGATGCCCAGACCGTCCAGCAGATAGAGCACGTCTTCCGTCGCCACATTGCCGGTCGCACCCTTGGCATAGGGGCAGCCGCCCAGGCCGGCGACGGCGCTATCCACGACGGCGACACCTTCCTCCAGGCTGGCGTAGATATTGGCCAGGGCCTGGCCGTAGGTGTCGTGGAAATGCACGGCCAACGTCGTGCCGCCCGCCGCCGCGCGGGCAGCGCGCAGCATGACCCTGGCTCTGGCCGGCGTGCCGACACCGATGGTGTCGCCCAGCGAGATCTCGTAGCAGCCGAGCGCCGACAGCCGCGCGACGACAGGGGCGACTTGAGCGGGCGCAATGTCGCCCTCATACGGGCAACCTAGGACGCAGGAGACGTATCCGCGCACTGCGATGCCGGCGGTGCGGGCGGCCTCGGCGATCGGCGCGAACCGGTCAAAGCTCTCGGCGATCGAGCAGTTCGTGTTTTTCTGGCTGAATGTCTCCGACGCCGCAGCGAAGATGGCAACCTCTTTGGCCCCGGCCGCTTGTGCGGCCTCGAAACCCATCATGTTCGGGGTCAGCACGGCGTAGCGGACGCCGGACCGCGGCGGCAGCCGCGCCATGACTGCGGCAGTGTCGGCCATCTGCGGGACCCATTTCGGCGACACGAAAGCGCCCGCCTCGATCGCGGTCAGGCCGGCATCGGCCAAGCGCTCGATCAGCCCGACCTTGACGTCCAGCGGGACGATTGCCGCCTCGTTTTGCAGGCCGTCGCGGGGGCCGACCTCGACGATCTTCACCTGCGGCGGCATGCCGTCCATGGGCTCTGTCCTATCGCTGCACCCGGCCCGAAGCGTCGCCGCCCTTCAGTTTCTCGACCTCCGCCACGGTGACGCGGTTCAGGTCGCCGGATATGGTGTGCTTCAGGGCGCTGGCCGCCACGGCGAATTCCAGCGCATCCTGCCGATCATGATAGGTCAGCATGCCGTAGATCAGGCCACCGGCAAAGCTGTCGCCGCCGCCGACACGGTCGACGATGTCGGTGATCTCGTATTTGCGCGACAGGCGGAATCCGCCGGCATCGCGCAGGCAGGCCGACCAGCCGTTGTTGTCCGCACTACGGCTTTCGCGCAGCGTGATGGCCATCGTGCTCAGGTTGGGGAAGACCTCCATCATCTTGGCGGTCAGGGCGGCATAATGCTCGGTATCCAACTCGCCCGAGGTCACGTCCACCGGCACCTCGACGCCGAGCGACTTCTGGCAGTCTTCCTCATTAGCGATGCCGACGTCGACGTATTTCACCAGCTCCGTCATCACCTCGATGGCGGTCTTGCCGTATTTCCACAGCTTGCCGCGGTAGTTGAAGTCGCAAGACACGGTCAGACCCTTGGCCTTTGCCTGTTTGATCGACTCCATCGACAGCTCGGCGGCTGAGGCGGACAGGGCCGGCGTGATGCCGCTGATGTGGAACCATCGGCCGCCGGCGAACGCCTTGTCCCAATCGATATCGCCGGGCCTCGCTTCGGCCATGGCGGATCCGGCCCGGTCGTACAGCACCTTCGACGGGCGCTGGTTGGCGCCGGTCTCCAGGAAATAGAGGCCCATGCGGCCGGGTTTGAGCACGGCCGACGTCGTGTCGACGCCGTGCCGGCGCAGCTCGCCCACGCAAGCCGCGCCCAGCTCGTTGTCCGGCAGTACCGTGACAAAGCGGGCGTCCAGCCCGTAATTGGCCAGCGACACCGCCACGTTGCCCTCGCCTCCGCCGAATGTGGCTTCGAACATGGGCGACTGCATGAAGCGCTCGAAGGCCGGCGTCTTGAAGCGCAGCATGATCTCGCCGAAGGTCACGATGGTGTCTGACATATCGGCTCCCTCCTTCGCGCCTGCCGCTTGGGCCGGGCTACTTCTGCAACAGGTGAAAGGCGAAGCCGCCGAACTCGCCTTCGAGATAGATGGCCTTCGGCGGCCCGCCCCCCGGTCCCTTCGCCGTGGCCATGTCGACGCCGATGCCCTTGCGACCCAGATAGGCGATGGCGCGGGCAACGCTGTTGGTCTGGATGGCGATGTGGCCGTGCGCGCCAAGGCCCGGCGCCTTGAGCACTTCCACCAGGCTGCCGGCGAAGTTGGAGCTGTTGCCTTCCTTCACGCCCAGGTCGAACAGGCCGGCGATCGACCGGGTGAGCGCCAGCGAGGCATCCGCGCCGTCGGCATTGATGCCCACATGCGCGAGCGAAAAGCCCAGCATGGTGCCCACGGCCTCGCGCACCAGCGTCTCGATCCGGTCGAACTCGCCGGCCGCGATCATGTCGGTCTTCACCATCCAGCTGCCGCCGCAGGCATGCACCTTAGGGAAGGCCAGATAGTCGTTGATGTTGCCGGCGTCGATGCCGCCGGTGGGGACGAAGCGCAGCATGCCATAGGGCGCCGCCATGGCCTTCAAGGCCTTCAGGCCGCCCACGGCTTCCGCGGGGAAGAACTTGACCACCGACAGGCCGAGGCCAAGCGCCACTTCGATGTCGCTCGGCGTGGCCACGCCCGGCGTGATCGGCACGCCATGGTCTTGGCAGCGCTTGACGACGGCGGGGTTGGTTCCCGGCGACACGATGTACCTGGCACCCGCCGCCACGGCCTTGTCCGCCTGCCCCGGCGTCAATACGGTGCCGGCGCCCACCAGTACCTCGGGCACCTCGTTCGCGATCGCCCGGATCGCCTCTTCCGCCGCGGCGGTGCGGAATGTGATTTCCGCCACCGGCAGGCCGCCGGCCGAGAGCGCGCGGGCCAGAGGCACGGCATGGGCTGCGTCGTTGATCGCGACGACCGGCACGATGCCGAGATCGCCGATGGTCTTGAGAACCTCGTTCATCGAGTCCTCCATGGGCATTGGATGCATGTCCCGGCGCTGCGCGAGCCGACGCCATAGGCGCCAACGGTACGTCCGGTTCCCTGTGCCAGAGAGGTCCTCGCCTGCGCGAGGACGACGGTTTCCTTGATGTACAACAAGAGACCAAGACCCAAGATCGTCATGCCCGCGCATGCGGGCATCTCCCGCCACCCCGAACCGCGCTCATCCGAGCCTTCGTTCGCAAGCCCCAGTCACCAATTGGCGCCTGTCGGATCTGATCCCTTACAGATCGCGGGCCCGCGAACAGGGTGGACGCAGCGCGCTAGTAACCATTTGGTACATAGCACGGGGGCAGGGCGCGGCCAAGCGTGGCCGGCGCCCGCGGCTCAGTCCGGTCAGGCCAGGGTCTTGGCGACCGCTTCGACGGCGTCCTTGGTGATCCGCACCACTTCGTCGGCTTCGTCGCGCGTCAGCACAAGCGGCGGCGCGAAGCCCAGGATATCGCCGTGCGGCATGCCGCGGGCGATCAAGCCGCGCTCCAGACAGGCGGCCGCCACGGTCGGCCCCACCTTCTTGGCGGGATCGAAGGGACGCTTGGTGGCCTTGTCCTCCACGAACTCTACGGCCGCAATCATCCCGTCGCCACGCACCTCACCAACCATGGGGTGTTCGCCCACGGCATCGCGCAACTCCCGCAGGAAATAGGGGCCAACCTCGCGCACATTGCCCGGCAGGTCCTCGCGCTCGACGATGTCGAGGTTGGCAAGTGCCGCTGCGGCACAGGTCGGGTGGGCCGAATAGGTCCAGCCGTGGCCGATCGGGCCGACGTCCAGCGACCCCTGTTCCAGCACCTTCCAGATCTTCTCGTTCACGATCACGCCGGAGAGCGGCAGATAGGCGCTGGTCAGGCCTTTGGCGACGGTCATCAGGTCGGGCTGGATGTCGTAGTGCTGGGACCCGAACCAGGCGCCCATGCGACCGAAACCGGTCACCACCTCGTCGGCGATCAACAGGATGTCGTATTTGGCCAGCACGGCCTGGATCTCCGCCCAATAGCCGGCTGGCGGCGGGATCAGGCCGCCGGTGCCCATCGCCGGCTCGCCGATGAATGCGGCGACCGTGTCCGGCCCTTCGTCCTGGATCAGCATATCCAGCGCTTCGGCACAGCGGCGCGCGTATTCCTCTTCGCTCTCGCCCGGCCGGGCGTGCTTCCAGTAATGCGGGCAGACAGTGTGGCGGATCGGCTCGCGGGGCAGGTCGAAGGCATTGTGGAACACCGGCAGGCCGGTCAGGCTGCCGGTCATCACGCCGGAGCCGTGATAGCCGCGCTCGCGCGAGATGATCTTCTTCTTCTGCGGCCGGCCCAGGATGTTGTTGTAGTACCAGACCAGCTTGATCTGAGTCTCGTTGGCGTCGGAGCCGGAGAGGCCGTAATAGACCCGGCACATCCCCTCCGGCGCCTTTGAGACGATGCGTTCCGACAGCCGGATCAGCGGCTCGGAGCTGTGGCCGACATAGGCGTGGTAGTACGCCAGTTCCTGCATCTGGCGGTAGACGGCATCGGCGATCTCGCGGCGGCCATAGCCGACATTCACGCAATAGAGGCCGGCGAACGCGTCCAGGTACCGCTTGCCCTCGCGGTCGACGATGTGGACCCCTTCGCCGCCCTCCACGATCCGGCACGGCGTCTCGCCATGGGCATGGCCCCTTAAATGGGTCGACGGGTGAAAGACATGCGCCCTGTCCAGCGCCTCGAGATCCTCGACATTGCGTAACAGCACCTGCGTCATCCCTCGCTCCTGCACGAACCGCCGCCGATCCGCCCAAGGGGTCGGCGGCGGCATATGAGCACCGTTGGACGCCCCCTGTCCACCGGGCGTCGGCGCGCAGCCCCTGGCTCAGGCGGTCGCTGTCAGGCAGCTCTCCGGTGGGCGATAGCTGAGCCCCAAGTCGCGGGCGACCGCGTCATGCGTGATCTCGCCGCGGCAGACATTCAGGCCGTGCAGCAGGTGTGGGTCATCCGCCAACGCGCGCTGCCACCCCTTGTCGGCCAGGGTCAGCACGTTGCCCAGCGTGGCGTTCGTCAGCGCGAAGGTGGAGGTGCGGGCGACCCCACCAGGCATGTTGGTGACGCAGTAATGCACGATGCCGTCCACCGTGTATGTGGGGTCGGCATGGGTGGTCGGACGCGTGGTTTCCGTACAGCCGCCCTGGTCCACGGCCACGTCGACGATGGCCGAACCCGGCCGCATCGCCTTGACCATCTCATGGGTCACCAGCTTGGGTGCCGCGGCGCCGGGGATCAGAACCGTGCCGATCACCAGGTCGGCATCCACCACGAACTGCTCTATGGACTCACGCGTGGAGAACACGTTGCGGATGCGTCCGCCGTACTGAACATCGAGCTGGCGCAGCCGGTCCAAATCCCGCTCGATCACGGCCACATCGGCGCCCAGGCCCACGGCCATGTCCAGCGCGTTCGATCCGGAAACGCCCGCGCCGATGATCACCACCTTGGCCGCCGGCACGCCGGGTACGCCACCCAGCAGCACGCCAGAGCCGCCCGCTGCTTCCTCCAGGCAATGGGCGCCGACCTGCACCGACATGCGGCCCGCCACCTCAGACATCGGCGCCAGCAGCGGCAGATGGCCATGCACGTCCGTCACCGTTTCATAGGCGATGGCGACGGCACCGGAATTGATCAGGCCGTCGGCCTGCACCTTGTCGGCAGCCAGATGCAGATAAGTGAACAGCACCTGGCCTTCGCGCAGCATGGCGCATTCCTGGGGCTGTGGCTCCTTTACCTTGACGATCAGATCGGCCGTTTCGAACACGGCCGCCGCATCCGGCAGGATCTTGGCCCCGGCTGCGGTATAGACGTCGTCGCCTATCCGGATGCCGGCGCCGGCTCCGGCCTGGACAACAACCTCGTGGCCATGGGCCACCAGTTCCCGCACCCCGGCCGGCACCAGGCCGACGCGGTTTTCATGGTTCTTGATTTCCGTTGGTACACCGACACGCATTGCCGTCGCTCCCTGTGCCCTTCGTTGGTGGCAT
>JANQQD010000387.1 GCA_028285185.1 Anaerolineae bacterium
GCTGGTGTTCATGGCCGTGGCGGTGGCGCGCGGCAGCCGCAGCCTGGCGCTCTTGCGGGCCGATATGCGCATCGTCGTCGCGATGAACGTGGCGACGGCGGTCACCTGGATTTCGTACTTTCTGGCGCTGAAGCATCTTGAGCCCGCGGCCGTCAACACGCTGTTCACCGGCATCGGATCGCTTGTCATTGTCGCCTTGACGGCCATCGGTTTGCCCATAGCGGCGCCCAGCCGCGTATCTCGCGGCGAGGCGTGGTGCCTCGGCGGTATCGGCTTCTCGCTGGCGCTGCTCGCCTGGGGGGCGATTTCCGGCAAGCTGGGCACCCCGCCGATATCGTCCACGCTTGCGTCCGCCGGCGTGCTGCTGGCCCTGTTCGCCGGAACGACGATCACCATCAGCATGCTGTTCACCAAACGCCTGCACGACCAGGGCGTCACTGCGGACGCCGTGCTGGCGACGCGGTTCATCGGCATCGTGATCATCGCGATTGCAATCGAGTGCACGGACGGCAGCATGTCCGTCACGTCGCTCGATCAGGGCGCCACCCTGGCCGTGGCGGCCTTCGCCCTGATCGTCCTTCCCATCTATGCCATGCAGCTGGGGATCGCCCGCACGACGCCGCTGACCGCAAAGGTGATTGCGTCGCTGGGGCCGGTTTTCCTGTTCGGGTTGCAGATGCTGGACGACGCCATAGCCTATTCCGGCTTTACCTTGATGTGCGTGCTGCTCTATGCCGGGTTCGCGATCTCCGCCAACGTGGTGCGCGCGCGTGTTTCCCTGCGAGGGGAGCAGGATGTTCAAGGCGGCCCGGCAGAGACCGCCGAGGCCGCCCTGGCGGACCGTTCACGGTCTGAGAAGAGAGATGAGGCATGACCGTGGAGACGGGAACGGAAGCGCCGACCGGCACTGTGACGGACCCACAGGGGCGCCCCAGTTGCTGGTGGCACGGCGGCCTTCCGGACTATGTGGCCTATCACGACACGGAATGGGGACGGCCGGTTGGCGACGACATCCGGCTGTTCGAGAAGATCTGCCTTGAGGGTTTTCAGTCGGGCCTGAGCTGGCTGACCATCCTGCGCAAGCGGGACTCGTTTCGGGCGGCTTTTGCCGGCTTCGACTTCCGGTGCGTGGCGGCATTCGACGACAACGACGTGGAGCGCCTGGTGGCCGATGCCGGAATCGTAAGGCACCGTGGCAAGATCGTCTCAACGATCAACAATGCCAGGCGGGCCTGCGAGATGGCCGACGAATTCGGCTCGCTTGCCGCATTCCTGTGGCGGTTCGAGCCGGATGCCGCAGACCGACCACCGCGCCTCGATCGGGCAACGCTTGGCGCCCTCGCCCAGACGCCGGCATCCGTTGCGCTGAGCAAATCCTTGAAAAAGCGGGGCTGGAGCTTCGTCGGCCCGACGACCATGTACGCGTTCATGCAAGCGGTCGGTATGGTCAACGACCATATCGAAGGGTGCTGGGCCCGAGAGGAAGTGGAGGCCGACCGGGCGCGCTTCCAACGCCCGGTCTGATGTTACGGGGCCTCCGCCGGCCCAACCTCAGCCGTGGATGGAGCAGGCGCCCCTGCTCCATCTCTCCGGCCCACAGCGGCGCTAGATCTGGCGGAAATAGAAGGTCGGTCCGTTGTCGTACGGATGCACGCGCAAGGCAAAGCCGCCTTGGGCCTCCGACAGCTGGATGTAGAAAGTCTGTGAGATCGACGGATACTCGAACATGGTGCCGGCACCCGACCATCCGTCGGCCGTGAAGTAGAAGACGCTTCCCTGCACCTGCACCTGGCCGGACACTTCGAACAGATCGCCGATCCGCTCAAGGGTGACTTGGGCGACGGCGGGTGCGCCGAAGAATTCTCCCTCAAACTGCCCCTGCCACGTCTCGGCAGACGCCGGACGTGCGCCGATCAGGCTCACCGCCCCGAGGAAGATCGCCCCCACCAAAACGAGAAACTGGCGTCGCATCGCTGAATCCTCACGTTTATGCGGCCTGTGGTGGGATCATAGGATGCAACGCACGGGACGCCTGTGACGGCGCGCACAGCCCGTCGACGGAGGGACCCGATCTCCGGTGATGCGAGCGACGCCCCTGCTTCAGACCGACCGCTCCGCACGATCGCTGTCCCGGATGTTTCTCTCACCTGACCAGTTCGGACAATATTGTTCCAGAATGGCTGCGCGATTTTTGATGTGATTTCAAATCATCCCGATGCACTCGTTAGAGATGCAAGCAATTCCTGGCGTACCAGTGGTGCGCTTCGAAGTCTGATGTGATGCACCAACGTTATTCCTGGAATGTTGGCATCACATAGCTGCGTTGCTTCTCGGATAATGCTCTGATGCTGCGGCGCACCATCTCAGCCTGCACTGCAACGCTTTCTTAATGTCTTGATGCGATACTTCATTGCATTGGTATCGTATTGCCGCACAGGAGGATGAGATGAAAACGCATGAGATCAGGATCCCCGAGGTCGAACATGCTGCCAGCCGCCGCGCTGCCCGCAAGGGCATGGTGTTCGCGCTTCCGTGGTTTGCCGTCTTCATCGCGTCCGGTCTGAGCCTGTGGATGTTCGCCGCCTGAGCCGCCGCGGAGGTGATGTTTCCCGGCGGAGCCTCTGACGCCGCAACGGGTCTGCGGCGAAGTGCCCGGGTCTTATGGGTACACTGTCCGGCGGCGCTGCACCGGCGCTCAACGCTTCGCTAACGATTAGTCGGCCACACTAGGTCTGCACGGGCGCAAAAGGGCGGATCCATGGGCGACGTCACCTATCTTCCAACGGACAGAACCAGCAAGCCGGGTTCCTCGGTCGGCGCGGATCGGAAGGCTGAGAGACGCGGCATCCTTCTCGTCGCTACCGACGAGCGTACGGGTGCCGGCCTGCTCATGGCTCTTGAGGGCCAGGGGTGGCAGGTTGCCGTCTGCGCCGCCGGCGATGTTGTCGGCCATCTGACCACCGAGCCGGAAGACCTGGTGCTGTTGGCGACGGACCGTGCCGCAACGGCCGTGCCCCTCACCCGCGAAATCCGCCGCGCCGGCTGCGACGTGCCACTGGTCGTGCTGCTGTCGGACGGGTCGGCCGACGACCGCGCTTCGGTCCTGCAGTTAGGCAGCGACGAATGCCTGACTCACCCTCTCTGCAACGCAGAGCTTTTCGCCCGGCTCGATGCCGTGCACCGTCGGCCGCGTTGCACCGTTGATCCGATCCTGCGTGCCGGACCGATGGTCCTGGATCCGGAAAACGGCACCGTGTCGATCGGCCGCGATGCATTGCACGTGACCAAGCAGCAGTTCGCCATCCTGTTCGCGCTGGCCCACCACATGGGGCGCTATGTCGACAGCGATCGCCTGGTCCGCCTTTCGCAGCGGGAAAGCAATCGACATGACGCTTCCAAATCAAGGGTCTTAGCGGTAGTTATCTATCGTCTCAGACGGCTTCTCGAAACATGCGGCGCCGGTCTTATCATCGAATCTTCGCACGGCCAGGGATACCGCCTGGCACTGTGCGCACAAAGGGAAGCGGTCTGATCGCGCCCGACTGCCGCACGCCTGCGTGCCTCTTTGCTCTTCTCTCAGCCCTGATCTTTGCCGGCGCGGTCTGGCCCATTGCCGCCTATGCGGACAATGACAGCTGTCGCTGGGCCCAGGATGGCGAGTGCGATGAGCTTCGCTATGGCGGAACCGGGGCCTGCGCCGACGGCACCGACATGACGGATTGCGGTGTGGCTGTCGGCGGCAACGACAGCTGTCGATGGGCCAATGACGGCGAATGCGACGAGCTGCAATACAACGGCACCGGGGCGTGCGCCAACGGAACGGACACGACCGATTGCAGCGTTGCCGCCAGCGGCAACAACACCTGCCAGTGGGCCTTCGATCGTGAGTGCGACGAACCCGGCGTAGGCACCGGGGCGTGCGCGCCCGGTACGGATGCGGCCGACTGCCGGTCCGTTCTTGCCGGCGGCGATGACAGCTGCCACTGGGCACAGGACGGCGAATGCGACGAGCCGCGCTACGGCGGCACCGGTGCCTGCACGGACGGTACCGACACCGCAGACTGCAGGACCGTTGCGTCCGGCAACAATACCTGCCGCTGGGCCTTCGACCGTGAATGCGACCATCCGGACATCGGCACCGGTGCCTGTGCTGCCGGCACGGACACGGCCGATTGCCGAGCGCTGGAAGCCGGTGGCGAGGATTCCTGCCGCTGGGCGCTGGACGGGGAATGCGACGAGCC
Organism: Anaerolineae bacterium; assembly: GCA_028285185.1. Lineage (GTDB taxonomy): Bacteria > Pseudomonadota > Alphaproteobacteria > DSM-16000 > Inquilinaceae > JACKIG01. The sequence continues at coordinate 4,242 of JANQQD010000387.1, forward strand.
CGGCATCGGCACGGGTGTGTGCACGGACGGGACCGACGTCACCGACTGCCGTCCCGTCGCAAACCGCCGCAACCGTGACAATTCGTGCGAGACCGCATTCGACGACCAGTGCGACGAGCCAGGAACCGGCACGGGCCAGTGCCGCGCGCGGACCGACACCGTCGATTGTCTCGGACGGGCGACGCCGGTCGGCATTCGCGACCACTATTTCGGGCATGACGACCGTTTCGTTCCAGAGACCAAGCACCTGCCCTGGCGCGCCATCGGCCTGTTGGTAGAGGCCGGTGGCGGCACCTGCACAGCCGCTCTGGTCGCCCCGACCGTCGCTCTGACAGCGGCCCATTGCGTCATCAATGCTGACGGCTCCAGCGGAATGCCGGATGCCTTCCTGGCCGGCTTCAACGGCAATTCGCACGCAGCCCGGGCCGAGATCGTCTCTTTTCTGGCCAATCCCGGCTACAACCCGGAAATCAGTCAGGAAGGCGAAGACTGGGCATTCCTGGAGCTCAGCTGGCCGATCGGGGAAGAGACCGGATACTTCGAGGTCCATGAGATCAACGACCAGGACATCGCGCTATTGGACGCCGGCCAGTGGGACCTGCTGAGCCAGGGCGGATATAGCTGGGACAGCCCGGACCGCATGACCGCCAATGCCGGTTGCCCCATCGTCGAAATCCGCGAGGCGTTCGGCTTCCTGCATCAATGCGACACCACCCACGGGGATTCCGGTTCGCCGCTGTTCATAGAGCGGGATGGCCGCTACCTGATCGTCGGCGTGGACTCCGAATTCCTAGACACCGAAAAGGGTGGGCTTGCGAACCTGGCCGTCGACAGTCGGGCGTTTTCAGGCCCCTTACAGACGTTCCTGACGAAGATTGAGCAGCGGTAACGCGCGCCCGCAAGGAGCGGCGTGTCCCTGTCACATAGCGTCACGACCGCCGCGACATTCCTCAAGATACGCCTCAAACCGGTGGGCAGCCACACCGTTCACTTCGACGATGCGCGCACCGACATGCCCCGACGGCTCCGTGTGGCGCACGATGCGGGCCGAGACATCAAAATCGTCGACCGTTGAGCCGTCCGCCGACAGCACGAGTCTGACTTCGACGGCCTGCCCCACCGGCGGCAAAGACTCAGGCGGCAGCAGACAGAAGAAGCCGCCGACGCTGCAATCCATCAGCGGATGCATACGGCCGTCTTTCAGGACCATGCCGCGTTCGTGAACCGGCAACCGTGGATGACGCCGACGATCCTGTTCGACCGGCGCAGTGCCGTCGCTCGACTCTGCCACTCCGGACCGCTCCCTTTTCGCACACTCAGTTGACGCGCAGAATCCTACCTCTGCCCCGGCGTTACCTGCAATGGCCGACGGAGTGGCTACACCATTGCCCATGGTGGTGGCAGACCAAAGACCGATCCTCGATCGCCGACGGCGATGGACGAGGCCCCGAAGCCTTGTGCGCCTCGGGGCCTCGGCCCGCTACCCGCTGGCTGCGTCGCCTTGCGTCGGCAGCTCGGCGCTGAACCCGTTCATCCGATAGTAGACGTCGTCATGAATGACAACGCCCTGCTCGGGCCGCACGGTGGCGGTCCAGTAGGTGATGAACACAGGCATCGCGTCTGAGATCGGCAGTCTCTGGGTGTAGCCCAAGGCAAGGCGGCGCTGGACTTCCGCCGCATCCAGTCCCTCGGGACGCAACAGCAGCTCTGCCAGTTCGGCTGCATCTTCCATCCGCACACATCCAGAGCTGACCGCCCTGTGGGCGCGCTGGAACACGCCACGATTGTTCGTGTCGTGCAGGAAGATGCTCTCGCCGTTGGTCAGGGTGAACCGGTACCGACCGAGCGCATTGTGCCCACCCGGACGTTGGACGATGCCGATACGCCAAGGATCGACCTCCGACCAGTCGACCGTGGCGGGGTCGACCGCCTGGCCGTCAAGATAGATGCTGGATGCCGAAACACCCGAAGCGCCGCTGTTGCGAAGCCGCGGCAGCACGTCGTTTCGCATGATGGTGGGCGGCACGGTCCAGGTCGGATTGAGGATCACCTCCACAATCCGGTCTTCCATGATCGGCGTCTGACGATCCGGGCGGCCGGCTGCGACGCGCATCCTGCGCGCGACGCTGCCATCGCGGATCAGCAGCGCTTCCATCGACGGGATGTTGACCTGCAGGAAGACGGGCGGCGCATTCTCGCGCAGTTGTTCCAGCTCGCGGATGGAGTACGAGATCGCGCGGAACGCCTCTTCACGGCTGCGATTGAGTGCGGCAAGCGACTGGGGCCCGACGACGCCGTCGACAAACAGGCCAAGGTCGGTCTGGAAAGACTTCACGGCCTCTTCGACAACCTCGGTGAAGACCGTACCAGCAGTCTCCACCTCTTCTTCAGTCAAATAGCCGAGTTCCTGAAGTCTAAGGGTCAACTCGCCCACACGCGGACTGACTGCGCCGAGCCGCAGCATCTGCCCATGGCTGACGACGGTTCGCGGCTGCTCAAGGTCGGTGGCAATCGTGCTGGCTTCATGACGAAGCTGAGCCAGCCAGCCCGCCAGTAGATCATCGTTGGTTTCTTCGGCGAGGCCAGGACGGCCCGTAGCGGCCACCGCCCCGACAAGGGCCATGACCGCAAGAATACGTGTGAACCCCATCTGCGCCCCCAAACCGCTTCCCATCCAAGCGAGTATATTCATGTTCGCATAATCACTGCTTTAAAATTTATCATTCCAAGTCCTAACAATCCATGGAAGATGGCCGCCGATCCAGGGATTTGGGCCGAAAACCGTGCTGTTGTGCCGTGTGACCTTTTACCTCAGGCGGCGGGATGAAGCAGGGGCCGGTTGCGGAATCTGGTTCGATGGGCCTATGGCATCGCATCCGTCGGGCCCGGGCGCGCCGATGGCGATCCAAGGCTGCCGGCCGGAGACGGCATCGGGCGGCCCCCGCAAGCGCCCCCGTTGCCGCTCTCCCACTGGAAAAACGCCCATTTGGCTCCTTCATTTCGTCAAGATCGCGGTTACACTCAACGGTCGATGCGCGAGATCTGGACCTGCATTTGGACTTGCTTGGTATGAGGGAGGGGTTCGCTATGCCGCGCTACTTGGCGATCACGGCAGTCGTTACGCTCATGTCATCGACCTGGGCGATGGCGCAAGACGGTGGCCCGTACCGGAGCCCCCTGCATGAGTCTTATGCACGCGCCATCGAACTGTGCAATTCGCTAGGCTGGTCGTCCGCAAGCTGCCAGCACAATCGGGCGAATGTGGAGGAATTCTGCGCTCGCGGAACGCCCGGATGGTGCGAACTGTCCGAACGCATTCGCGATGATGTGGCGCGATCGCCGTTTCCCCATCAGCAGATTCCGCTAGAGACGCCGACGACCCCGGGTGCGGGCGCCCCGGCGGGCCAGCCGCCCATCGCGGTCCAAGACGTCGCCCCCCCGGCCGGCTCCGGTGTGGGACCGGCGACAAGCCAGCCGCTTTCCGGCGCCCAGCCTGTCGCGCCGGGGGCGCCGGCAGCGGGCACCGGTGCCGGCGAACAGGATGGCCGCACGTTCCAAGATGTGCTTCAGGGGCTCTCGTCCGAAGAGAACTGACGCCGTCAGGTCGGCCGGACCGGACCGGCCGCATCGGGGCTCAGAGGACGTAGTCGCTCTTGTAGCTTTCCAGCATCTTGATGTAGTTCGCCCGCTCGAACGCCGTCGGATCGGCGACGTTGGCTTGGCTCATGGATCCCTTCATCTGCTGGACGCCGCTGTAGCCACGCCGTTCCATCCAGGCGGTGACCCCGTCCACCAGCGTAGCGACGAAGCCGGGCCCATGCTTCAGCAGCGCCGACGTGGACATGACCGCGTCGGCCCCGGCCATGAGGTATTTGACGACGTCTTCCGCGGCATGGACGCCGGTGGTCGCCGCCAGCGACGGGCGAATGCGCCCGTGCAGCACCGCGATCCAGAGCAGCGGCAACCGCATTTCCGTTGACGCGCTGAGGTTCAGGTTCGACTTCACCTCCAGCTTCTCAAGGTCGAAATCGGGCTGATAGAAGCGGTTGAACAGCACCAGCGCGTCAGCCCCCGCCGTGTCCAGCCGCCGCGCCATGTCGCCCATGGCGCTGAAGAACGGGCTCAACTTCATGGCCACGGGAACGGTAACGGACCGCTTTACGGCCGTCAGCACGTCGACATATCGGTCTTCGACTTCGCGGCCGGTCATGCCCAGATCGGCCGGGATGTAATAAACATTCAGCTCGATGCCCTTGGCGCCCGCCTCTTGCATCTGCCGCGCGATATCCGTCCATCCCCGGTCGGTGATGCCGTTGAGGCTGGCGATCACCGGAATGTCGCAGGCCTCCGTGGCCCGGCGGATCAGGTCCAGGTAACGATCCGGCCCCACATGGTAGTCTTCCACCATGGGAAAATAGGTCAGCGATTCCGCAAAGCTCTCGGTCCCGGACGTGGTCAGGTGATCGAAGGCTTCGCTTTCGTGCTGCAGCTGCTCTTCAAACAGCGAGAACATGACGATCGCCGCCGCCCCAGCATCTTCAAGCCGTTTGATCCCGTCCACGGACTCCGACAACGGAGACGCCGAAGCCACCACAGGATGCTTCAGGGGAAGGCCCATATATGTCGTGCTCAGATCGACCATTTTCTTTCGTATCCCCAGACATCGTCATCGAGGCAGCAGGTGGCACGGGCACTCGTGAGCGCCCGCACCGGCGGACCCGCTAACCACGGGTGGCCATCTCCTCATACACCTCCCACTTCCGATTGACCTGCTCTTGCGCCAGCGCCATCAGCTGGTCGGCGGCCTGTGGGTTGGTGCGCGTCAGCATCCTGTAACGCAGCTCGTTGTAGGCGTAGTCCTTCAGGGCGACCCGCGGGCGCTGGCTGTCGAGAACGAACGGGTTCTCGCCGCTCTCCCGCACCCCCGGATTGTAGCGCATCAGGGGCCAATAGCCGCTGTGCACCGCCAGGCTCTGCTGGTTCAGCCCGTTCTGCATGTTGATGCCGTGGGCGATGCAGTGGCTGTAGGCGAGGATCAGCGACGGCCCCGGATAGGCCTCGGCCTCGCGGAAGGCCAGCAGGGTCTGTTGCGGGTTGGCCCCCATGGCGATGCGGGCGACATAGACATTGCCGTAGGAGATCGCCTGCAGCGCCAGATCCTTCTTGCCGACCGACTTGCCGGCGGCGGCGAACTTGGCAATGGCACCCATTGGCGTCGACTTGGACATCTGGCCGCCGGTGTTGGAATAGACCTCCGTGTCCAGCACCAGGATGTTCACGTTGCGGCCTGTGGACAGCACGTGGTCGACACCGCCGGAGCCGATGTCGTAGGCCCAGCCGTCGCCACCGACGATCCAGACGCTGCGCCGGACCAAATGGTCGATGACGGACCGCAGCCGATCGGCCATCTCACCCTGGATTTCGGCAAGGCGCTTGCCCAACTCCGCCACACGGGCGCGCTGGAGCCGGATCTCCACTTCCGTCAGCTGCGAAGCCGCCAGCGTCTCCTCGACAAGATCGCTGCCGAGGGCCTCTTTCAGCCCCAACACCGTTTCTTGCGCGATCTCGAGATGCTTGTCGGCCGAAAGGCGGAAGCCCAATCCGAACTCTGCATTGTCCTCGAACAGCGAGTTGGCCCAGGCCGGCCCACGGCCTTCAGAATTCTGGGCCCAAGGTGTGGTCGGCAGGTTGCCGCCATAGATCGACGAACAGCCGGTCGCATTGGCGATCGTCAGCCGGTCGCCGAACAGTTGCGACAGGAGCTTCAGATAGGGCGTCTCGCCGCAGCCCGCGCAGGCACCGGAGAACTCAAATAGAGGCTCCAGGAACTGCGAGCCGCGGACAGTTGAGAAGTCCACACGCCCACGGTCGTTCACCGGCAGCGTTTCGAAGAAGTCGATGTTCTGACGCTCCGCCTCGATCACCGGATCCTTGGGCCGCATGTTGATGGCCTTCAGACCGCTCTGCTCTTTGCTCTTGGCCGGGCACACCTCTACGCAGAGCGCGCAGCCGGTGCAGTCTTCCAGATAGACCTGCAAGGTGTAGCGGGTGTCCGGGAAGCCGCGGGCGTCGATCGGTGCGGACTTGAAGCCATCCGGCGCATCCCCCAGCAGGCTCTCGTTATAGAATTTCGAGCGGATGACGCTGTGCGGGCAGACGAAGCTGCAATTGCCGCACTGGATGCAGATGTCTTCCTCCCACACCGGTACGAACTGCGAGATGTTGCGCTTCTCCCACTTGGTCGTCGCCGAGGGATAAGTGCCGTCGATCGGCATGGCGCTGACCGGAAGCTCATCGCCCCGTCCCGCCATCATCATGGCCGTGACCGACTTGACGAAGTCCGGCGCGGCATCGGGGACGACGGGCGGCAGTTCATGCTCGCTTGAGGCCGATGCCGGCACCTCCACCTTGTGCAGATGGGCCAGCGTGTGGTCGACCGCCTCGAAATTCTTGCGGACGACTTCGTCGCCCTTCAGCCGGTATGTCTTCTTGATCGATGCCTTGATCTTCTCGATCGCCTCCTCGCGCGGCATGACGCCGGAGATGGCGAAGAAGCAGGTCTGCATGATGGTGTTGGTGCGCGTGCCCATGCCGGTCTCGCGCGCTACCTTCAACGCATCGATCACGTAGACAGGCAGCTTCTTGGCGATGACCTGCTGCTGGACCGACAGTGGCAAATTCTCCCACACCTCTTCCGGGCCATAGGGCGCATTCAACAGGAACGTCGCGCCTTCGGCCGCCCGCTCCAGCACATCGGTCTTTTCCAGGAAGTTGAACTGGTGGCAGCCGATGAAATCCGCCTTTTCGATCAGATAGGACGACCGGATCGGCTCGGGCCCGAAGCGGACATGGGAGACCGTCTGAGAGCCAGACTTCTTGGAATCGTAGACGAAATAGCCCTGGGCGTGGAAGTTGGGGTCTTCGCCGATGATCTTGATGGTGTTCTTGTTGGCGCCGACCGTTCCGTCTGCGCCGAGGCCATAGAACATGGCACGCACCACACCCTTGCCGACGACGCGGAAGGTCGGGTCGTAGTCCAGGCTGGTGTGGGTCACGTCGTCGTTGATGCCCACGGTGAACCCGTTCTTGGGATCGGGCTTCTTCAACTCGTCGAACACGGCCTTGACCATGGCCGGCGTGAAATCCTTCGACGACAGGCCGTAGCGGCCGCCGATGATGCGCGGCATGGCCGGCCGCGTTCCGCCGGCATGCGCCTGCGCCAGCGTGGTCACGACGTCGAGATACATCGGCTCACCGGTCGCACCTGGCTCTTTCGTGCGGTCGAGCACGCCGATGGCCTTGACCGTGGCCGGCAGTGCGGCGACGAACGCGTCTGCCGCGAAGGGCCGGTAGAGATGCACCTGGAGGACGCCGACCTTCTCGCCCCGCTCCGCCAGGAATTCCGCCGTCTCGCGACAGATATCGGCGCCCGAGCCCATGACGATCAGCACGCGCTCGGCCTCTGGATCGCCGAAATAGTCGAACAGGTGATAGCGCCGGCCCGTCAGGTCCGCGAACTGGTCCATCACCTTGGCAACGATCCCAGGACAGGCGTCATAGAAGCGGTTTACAGTCTCGCGACCCTGGAAATAGACGTCGGGGTTCTGCGCCGTGCCGCGGATGAACGGGTTTTCCGGGTTCAGGCCCCGCGCCCGATGGGCCAGCACCAGATCCTCGCGGACCATCGCCCGGATCTCTTGGTCGCTCAGAAGCTCGATCTTGTTGACCTCGTGCGACGTCCGGAATCCGTCGAAGAAGTGCACGAAGGGCACGCGCGCTTCCAGCGCCGCCGCCTGGGCGATCAGGGCCATGTCGTGGGCCTCTTGCACCGAGCTTGCGGACAGAAGCGCAAAGCCGGTCGATCGGACGGCCATGACATCCTGGTGATCGCCGAAGATCGAGAGCCCCTGGGCGGCAAGAGAGCGCGCGGCCACATGGAAGACCGCCGGCGTCAACTCACCGGCGATCTTGTACATGTTGGGGATCATCAGCATCAGGCCCTGGGAGGCCGTGAAGGTCGTGGTCAGCGATCCCGTCTGCAGGGCACCGTGCACGGTGCCGGCTGCACCGGCCTCGCTCTGCATTTCCACGACCTGGGGGACGTTGCCCCAGATATTGACCTTGCCTTCGCTGGACCACTGGTCGGCCAGTTCCGCCATGGTCGACGACGGCGTGATCGGATAGATGCCGCAAATCTCGTTCACACGGTAGGCGACATAGGCGCAGGCCTCGTTGCCGTCGATCGTGGTCACTTCATGTTCGGCCATGGTGTTCCCCCGGCACCTGGCGGACCTGCCGGCCCGCGCCGTGTATCCCCAGTTTCCGCAGCCCGAAGCACTGCGGATCGTCTAAGCTGATCGGATCCCCCAGGCCCCGCGTCACTCGGCCGGTTCCGGAACCATTTCGATGGCGTGGCACGGGCACTGCTCGAAGCAGACGGCACAGCCGGTGCAGAGATCGTAGTTGTAGCGATAGCGCTTGCCCGGCCCGAGCTTGATCACAGCGTCTTCAGGACAGGCGCCGAAGCAGCCGTCGCATTCGAAGCAGTTGCCGCAGGACAGGCACCGCTTGGCCTCATAGACGGCCTCTTTTTCCGTCAGGCCCTTCAGCACCTCTTCGAAGCTCGACCGGCGCCGCGCCATGTCCAGATGCCCCTGCGGGCGCTGGGCGGCATCGGTGTAGTACCAGACATGCAGCTTCTCGAAGGTCGCGATGTCGTGCTTCGGTGGCTTCTCGTAGGCCTGATCGCGCAGCCATGCATCGATGTTGCGCGCGGCCTTCTTGCCGTGGCCGACGCCAATGGTCACGGTACGGTCGGAGGGCACCATGTCGCCGCCGGCGAAGATGCCCGCATAGCCGGTCATCATCCGCTCATCGACCACGACCACGCCGTCCCATTTGAATTCGATGCCAGGGATGTTGCGCATGAATGCGGTATCGGTGTCCTGCCCAAGGGCGAGGATCAGATCGTTGGCCTCCAGCTCTTCGAACTCGCCGGTCGGCTGCGGCCGGCCG
>JANQQD010000397.1 GCA_028285185.1 Anaerolineae bacterium
GAAGTGGCGGCGCGGCACAGCCCGCGCGAGAAGGCTGCCCACCGGTCCGACCACCAGCGACACCGCGTAGGCGATGCCGGCCACGAGGATGATCGCCGGCCCGGACGGCAGGCTGAAGTGGTAGGAGAGGAGCAGGCCGCTCAGGCTCGACAGCATGGCGACGGCCATCGCGCCGAGGATTAGTCCGCCGATGCTGGCAGCCCAGAAGCGCGCGGCGGCCGCCGGCAAAATCATGATGCCGACGGCCATGAGCGTGCCGAGCGCGTGGAACCCGCCGACCAGGTTGAGGACCACTAGCGCGAGGAAGGTGAAATGCGTGACCGCGCTGAGACCGCTGACCGAGCGCAGGAATTGCGGATCGGCGCATTCCAGGACCAGGGGACGGAACAGGGTCGCGAGGATCAGTACCGACAGGGTCGCGATCGAGCACAAGAGGATCAGCGCCGCGTCATTGAGGGCGAGCACGGTGCCGAAGAGCACATGCATCAGGTCCACATTGCTGCCGCGGGTCGAGACGATCAGCACGCCGAGCGCGAGCGAGATCAGGTAGAAGGCTGCAAGGCTGGCATCCTCGCGCAGGGCCGTGACGCGGGTGACGAAGCCCGAGAGCAGGGCAACTGCCATGCCGGCGATCAGGCCCCCGACGGTCATGGCGCCGAGCGAGAGCCCGGCGACCAGAAAGCCGACGGCGGCACCGGGCAGGATCGCATGCGCCATCGCATCCCCGGTCAGGCTCATCCGCCGCAGCATCAGGAACACACCCACCGGCGTGGCGCCGACCGAGATGGCGATGCAGCCGAGCAGCGCGCGGCGCATGAAGCCGAAATCGGCGAAGGGCGCGACAAGCGCGTCCCAGATCATGCCGCACTCCGACCACAGACATGCGGCGGTCCCGCACAGGCCTCGCACATCTGACGGGCCCGAAACTGGTTCTCCGCCGTCAGCACCTGCGCCGTGGGACCATGGGCGACGAGCTCGCGCGCAAGCATCAGCGTCTGCGGGAAATGGGCGCGGACCGTCTCGATGTCGTGCAGCACGGCGAGCACTGTGCGCCCCTCGCCATGCCAGCGGCGGACCACGCCGATGAGATCGGCCATGGTGCGCATGTCGATCGCGGTGAAGGGTTCGTCGAGCAGCACGAGCCGCGCATCCTGCAGCAGGAGCCGGGCAAAGAGCGCGCGCTGCATCTGGCCGCCCGAGAGCGACCCGATAGGTCGGGCATCGAACCCAGTAAGGCCCACGGCCGAGATCGCTTTGGCGACGCGGTCGCGATGGCGAGCCTTGAGGCGTCCAAAGGGGCCGATTTCGTGCCACAGACCCATTGCGACGAGATCGACCACCGAGAGCGGGAAGGATCGATCGATATCCGATTGTTGCGGCAGATAGGCGATGTCCTCACGGCTCAGCGGGCCGAACGAGACCCGGCCCTCCAGCGGCGCCAGCGTGCCAATCACCCCCTTCAGCAGGGTCGATTTGCCCGCGCCGTTGGGGCCGACGATGGCGGTCAGGCTTCCTTCGGCAATCTCGGCCTGAAGGTGATGCACCGCCGGATGGCGGTCATAGCCCAGAGTGAGGTTCTGGAAGGCAAGGGCCGGGATCATAGCGCCCCCGGCGTCGAAGTTGCCCAGAAGAACCCCGCCCAAAGCGCCGCCACAATCAGCGCCGCGCCGATCAACCGAGGTCCTGCGCCGAGAAGAAGCAGGCGGAGCGTTGACGGTCGCCCCCTCATGCGGAGACCTGCCCGCCGCCGCACGACGCGCAAACGCCGTGAATCTCGATCACATGGCGCATCGGCGCAAAGCCCGCTCGTTCCGCGACACGGGACAACTCTCTGAGCAGATCGGGGGCGATGCTTTCCTCGACGATGCCGCAGTCGTCGCAGATTGACATGACGGAAGCGTGGTGATGGCGCTCGCAGCGGCACGCGATGAAAGCATTCAAAGACTCAAGGCGATGGACCTGCCCTCGCTCCGTCAATGCCGCCAGCGCACGGTAGATTGTCGGGGGCGCGATTTTCGGATTGGATTGGCGCAGCTCCCCAAGGACACCGTAGGCAGACAGGGGTTTGCGATTCCGGCGCAAGATGGCGAGCACATCCGCCTGCGTCTTCTCTCTTCGCCTGCTCACCGACGGCCCCCACTCGATCACACGAACCTTGTGTATGTTATGTTATAACGTAGCGCAATATGCTCGCGCGATTGGAAGTCAGAAAAGCGCTAGCGAGCTGACGGACGCCCGGGAAGCTCGCACAAATTTGCGACCCCCAGAAATGGGGTCTAACCGGCGGCCTAACCTCCGTCCGCCACGCGAAAGTACCTCTGCAGCAAGAGAGCCATAGCGAGCGACAGGTGGGCGGTCGCGCTCTCTACCGAAGGGACCCCGGATCTCTGTGATTTCGTTCGCCACATGCCTGCCAAGCATGCGGTTGTGCGGTATTCTCCGAGTGTCGGGCGCAATCAAAGCTAGAAGATTCGCCCGCTCTGGGCTCAAACCCGTCGCCGCTAGCAGAGATGCGACTAACGCCTCGGGTCACAATCTGCCGGAGGCTTCTGTCTGCAGCATCATGATCAGCCGTCGATGCTTTCCGAGCCTCTCCGCTGGAACGCTGAGCGATATCCGGCGCCACGGTGTCGATCAGCGCCTAACCACCTCCGCCTCCCCGCTCCCGCCTTGCCTCGATGGCGTCCCACAGGCGCGCCTCGATGCGGCTGCCGTCCAGGCGGTTGATCTCGTGGATGCCGGTGGGCGACGTCACGTTGATCTCCGTCAGGTACGGTCCGATGATGTCGATGCCGACGAAGATCATGCCGTTCTCGCGCAAGGCCGGGCCGATGGCGGCACAGATCTCCTGATCACGATCGCTCAGCTCCGTGCGTTCCGCGCGGCCGCCGGCATGGAAGTTGGCGCGCGCTTCGCCCTGGCGTGCGACGCGGTTGACCGCCCCCACGGGCTCGCCGTCCACCAAGAGCACGCGCTTGTCGCCGTCGCGGATCTCCGGCAGATAGCGCTGGACCATCAGCGGCTCGGGATAGAGCCCGGCGAACATCTCTAGCAATGACGACAGGTTGTCGTCTTCCGGCTTCAGGTGGATCACGCCGGCCCCGCCATTGCCGAACAGGGGTTTGAGGATGATGTCGCGGTGCTGTTCGCGGAAGGCCGTAATCTCCTCCCGGTCCGCGGTGATCAGCGTCGGCGGCATCAGCTCGGGGAAGCGGGTGATGAACAGCTTCTCCGGCGCGTTGCGCACCTGGGCCGGGTCGTTGACCACCAGCGTGTCGGGATGGATCAGCTCCAACAGATGGGTCGCCGTGATGTAGCCCATGTCGAACGGCGGATCCTGGCGCATCAGCACCACATCGACCGTCGAGAGGTCGAGCCGCTCCGGCGCGCCGAGCGTGAAGTGGTCATCCTTCACCGGGCGCACGGCCAGGGGCCACGCCATGGCGGAAACGGTCCCCTGCCGGTACGCAAGCTGCTGCGGCTGGTAATAGAAGAGTGTGTGGCCCCGGTGCTGCGCTTCCAGCGCCATGGCGAAGGTACTGTCGGCGGCAATGTCGATGCCATCGATGGGGTCCATCTGGATGGCGACTGTCAGAGTCATCGTCCGGTCTCGTTTTGGCGAAGGCGGTGCGGGCGTCTGCGGTCAGTTGAGGCCCAGTTTGAGCTGTTGCAGCAATATGGCGGCCTCGTGCAGCAGGTTTTCGGGAAGGCCATGGGCCGCCCCGTCGGTGCGAAAGCGCTCAAGCGCTGCGATTGCAGCAACGCGATTGCCGTTCTTGGCACTCAGAATCCCGCATTCCCGCCAGAGCCACGGTTCCTCCGGGGCTATCAGCAGCATGGCCTCGATGACCTCCAGTGCATCATCCAGGCGCTGCTGGCGCAAGTGCCGCAGTTTGATGTTGTTCTGCAGCCGCAGCAGGATCTCGCGGTCGCTGACGGGGGCATAGTGCTCGGGTTTCAGCTCCGCCTTGTCGCCGGAGACGGTCTTCAATAGATCGCGCAGCTGGGCCGCCGGGCGGACGATGCCAGCGTGGAACGGGTCCAGGATGACGCGCCCCGCACCGACCTCCAGCCGCACCATGAAATGGCCGGGAAAGTTCAGGCCGACCATCTGCCAGCCCTGGGCGCGCGCCACATGGATGTAGAGGATGCCGAGCGCCACCGGCAGGCCCTTGCGGCGGTCGATGACGCGGATCAGGCTGGCGTTCTGCAGGTCGTCATAGGTGTCGTCGTCGCCGCGATATCCATAGCGCTCGGCCATCACGGCACGGAGCGCCGCGGCCGCCGACTGAGCATCCGCATCCTCGGCCTCGCCGACAACATCGCCGACCTCGGCCCCCAGCCTGTCCAGATGGGCCCGGTACCGGTCCAAGGGCACGCGCGGCCGGCCGACGGCTGCCAGCGCCAGCGCGGTATCCGCCAGCGGAATGTCGTCGTCGCCGCATCGGCCCGCCTGTTCCAGTGCTTCGCGGATCGCGTCGTCCACCTGCCGTTCACCCCGTCGCCGTCTATGACCGCGCCGCCTCGTCCTGCCGGAACCGCACATGGCTGACGATGCCGCGGACGTATTCTATCTGCCGCGCATGCGCTTTCACGCGTTCAAGCTCATCTTCGTCGCGGGCAATGCCAATGAGATAGACGACGCCGCGAGCCACCTCCACTATGTAGTTGATCGATTGCACGGTGCTGTCGAAAGTCAGCCTTGCGCGAAGCTGCGATGCGATCCAGGCGTCCTGCGCGACATCGAAGGCGCCGCCATCGTCGCCGACTCGAATCTCGTTGATCACCTCGCGCACGCCCTCCACCTGCCAGACGAGGCGCAGGGCCTGCAGCATCTGCTCCGGCGAGTCCGCAATGCCGGTCACCAGCACATGGCCCTGATGCACGGCGGTGTTGAAGCGGCTGAACAGGGCGGCGTCTTCGGCCAGCCAGGCCCGATTGATCTCAACCACGATCCCCGCATCCTCCACCGCCTCTCCCACGCTTCGCTCTTCCGCCACGGCAACACCGGCCGTGGCACCGGCCCCGATGGCGAGCGAAACGGGAGAGCAGCCCGCAACACAGGCCGCGACGGCAAGGATAAGAAGGCAGAGACTACCAGCCGGCATCGGCAGTCCGGTCCAGTCCGGCGATCCAGGCGTTGCGGATATGGCGGGGGCGCCGCCAGGGTACCACGACGATGATGTCGAAGCGGATCGTCTCGGCCGCCCTGCCGACGGCCGATCCGGGGCCGGCCAGAAAATGCGTTGCCGCGCGCGTCACGCGACGGCGATTCGCCGGGTCCACCGCCGCGAGGCCATCGCCTTCCTGCCCCCGCCGCTTGACCTCGACGAACACCAGCGCGCGCCGCTTGCAGGCAATGATGTCGATCTCGCCGACCGGCGACCGGTAGCGGCGGGCCAGGACGCGGTATCCTGAGAGCCTGAGCCACCATGATGCGATCGCCTCGGCCCGGCGTCCCGACCGCTCCGCCCCCTGGCCGCTAACGGCCCGCGCGCTCCTATGCTGGATCATCGGTCCGGGAGGCCGAGACCAACGCCAGCGCCCGCCGGTAGACCGTACGGCGCGGCAGCCCGGTGGCAGCAGCGACGGACGCCGTGGCGTCCCGCAGGCTGCCCTCGGCCAGGGCGGCGATCAGCGCGGCGTCGAGCGCGGCCGAGTCGGCCATCTGTGACGCATCGCCGGCATCGGGTGGGGCGATCACGACCACGACTTCGCCCCGCGGCGGACCTTCGTCGCGGTAGGCAGCCGCCAGTTCCACAAGGCTGCCGCGGCGCACCTCTTCAAACCGCTTGGTCAGCTCGCGGGCCACGGCCGCCTGACGATCGCCCAGCCCCTCCGCCAGATCGCCCAGCGAATCGGCCAGCCGGCGCGGTGATTCGAAGAGCACCAGGGTCGCCGGAACGGTGGTGAGTTCTGCAGCCGCCTTGCGGCGGGCGTTGCGCTTCGTCGGCAGGAAGCCCACGAACAGGAACCTGTCCGTCGGCAGGCCCGAGACCAGAAGCCCGGCCAGGGGCGCGCTTGCGCCGGGCAGGCAGGTCACATCGTCCCCCTGGTCGACCACGGCCCGGACCAGCTTATAGCCGGGGTCGGAGATCAGCGGCATGCCGGCATCGGACACCAGGGCGATCGCCTGGCCGCCAGCGATACGGCTGAGCAGCTGCGGGCGCATGCGGTCCGCATTGTGCTCGTGATAGCTCACCATCTGCGTCTTGATGCCGTATCGGCGCAGGAACGGGCCGGTGACGCGCGTATCTTCGCAGGCGACCGCGTCGACCGCGGCCAGCGTATCAAGGGCCCGCAACGTAACGTCGCGTGCGTTGCCGATCGGCAATCCGATAAGATACAACCCGGCCTGCGGTTTACTCGCCGTGCCCTGCTCGTTACCCTCCGCGGTGTCGATGGGGTCAACGGGCGGCGATGCCGCACGGACACTGTCTGGAGGGTCGAGCAATGGCACGGTCAATTGCGGCAGCGCATAGCGCCGAAACTTCCCTTGGGGACGAATCGCGCCGGTCCGGGCGTCGGTTGCGGGCGTTGGCCGCGGCCGTCCTGGTGGGGACCGTGTTCCTGGGCGCCTGCGCCCAAAGGGTAACCAGCCAGCGGCCAACGGTGCAAGGCCCGGTGATCGCCGCCGAACCTTCGCAGACGCCGGAGGCGGCGCGGGCGGGCCCCGAGATCACCGACGGTATCGCCAGAATCGGGCTGTTGCTGCCTCTGACCGGTGGCCCGCCCGGCGATCCGGGCAACGCCATGCTGCAGGCGGCGGAAGTGGCGCTGTTCGACCTTGGCGTCGACAATATCGAGCTCTTGCCGCGCGATACCGGCGGATCGCCGGAGGGCGCAGCCGACGCCGCCCGGGCGGTGATGGCCGAAGGGGCGAACCTGATCCTCGGGCCATTCTTCGGGCGTTCGGTTCCGGCCGTGGCCGAGGTGGCGCGGGCGCAGGGCATCAATGTGATGGCCTTCACCACCGACGCCAGCGTGGCGTCCGGCAATGTGCTGGTCATGGGCTTCCTGCCGGGCAACGAGGTCGACCGTATCATCCAGTACGGGCAGAGCCAGGGGCTGAACAGCTACGCCGTGATGGCGCCGCAGGACCGATACGGCGAGGTGGTGGCCCAGGCGGCGCGCGAAGTGGCACAGGCACGTGGCGCGCGCGTCGGCACGGTCGAGTTCTACAGCACGGAAATCGGCGACTATTCGGAACTGGTGCGCGGTGTCGTCGAAGGCGGCGGCTATGACGCCGTGCTGCTGCCCGATGGCGGTCTCAGGCTGCGGGCCGTTGCGTCGCTGGTGCCCTATTACGGAGGCGACGCCACGCAGATCCTGGGCACGGGCATCTGGGCCGGCGAGCCTGTCGGCGCGGAACAGGCATTGCAGGGCGCCTGGTATGCAGCACCACAGCCGGGACTGCGGGCCGATTTCGAGAGCCGCTACGAAAGCTTGCACGGGTCGCGCCCGCCGCTGGTCGCAGCCCTTGCCTATGATGCCGTCTCGCTGGCGGCGCGTCTGATGCAGCAGCCTGGTTTCCGGGCCTATGACCGCCAGACGCTGACCGCGAGCAGCGGCTTCGCCGGAATCAGCGGCATCTTCCGCTTCGACGGCCGGACCGGTCTCGTCCAGCGCGGGCTCGCCATCATGGAGGTCACGGAATCCGGCAATGTTCTGCGCGAGCCGGCACCGCAGAGCTTCGTTGGTGCGGGCTTATAGTGCCACCAGATCTAGTAATGTGGCGGAGTTGAAGGCAATTGCTAGGTTAAAACCTTCACTTCGCCACATTGCTTCTTGATTTTGCTTAGTTTTTATTCGATGTAGACGGGCATGGCCAATCCTGCCCGCCATCGTCCGCTGACTGCCGAGCGCCGTGCCCCCACCGCGCCGCGTCGCCGTACGGCCAAGGGCAGCGCGCGCAGGCGCAGCCCCGCGCGCCGAACGCGGCGGACGGCATCCTCGCGCAGACCCTGGCGCACGCTGGCCAAGTGGTTCGCCGTCCTGGCGATCTGGGGCTTCGTCGTCGTGCTCGGCGCCATTGCCTATTTCGCCTATGACATGCCGGACACGCGCGACGTCGTTGTCGCAGAGAGGCGCCCGACCCTGACCGTAGAGGCGTCCGACGGTTCCGCCATCGCGCGGTATGGCGACATGACCGGCGATGATGTGCATGTCGATGAGTTGCCGGAACATCTGATCGACGCCGTGCTGGCCATCGAGGACCGGCGGTTCTACGGCCATTTCGGTCTCGATCCGATCGGCATCGCGCGCGCGGTCTACCGCAACATCCAGGCGGGCCGCATGACGCAGGGCGGCTCCACCATTACCCAGCAGCTTGCCAAGAACCTGTTCCTGACGCAGGAGCGCACCCTGCGCCGGAAGGTGCAGGAGGCCCTGCTGGCCATCTGGCTGGAGGCGAACTACAGCAAGGACGAGATCCTGACGGCGTATCTGAACCGTGTCTATCTCGGTGCCGGCACCTACGGCGTCGACGCTGCGGCCCAGGCCTATTTCGGCGTTTCGGCGCGGCAGGTGAACCTGTGGCAGTCGGCAATCCTGGCTGGCCTCTTGCAGGCGCCGTCACGCTATTCGCCGGCCCGCAACCCGGACTTGGCCGAGACACGGGCGGAGGTGGTGCTTTCCGCCATGGTCGACGCAGGCTTCCTGACTGCCACGCAAGCGGTGGCGGCACGTGACCTGCCGCCCACGCCGCGGCGGCGCCCCGCCAGCGGCAGCGGCGGGCGGTACTTCGCCGACTGGGTGGCGGACCTTGTGCCGGACTATGTGGGCTACGACCCAGCGGATATGGTGGCCGTCACCACGCTCGATCCGCAGCTTCAGCGGTCCGCGCTGGCCATCGTTTCCGACCATCTGACCGACAGCGGTGTGGATCAGGCGGCAATGGTGGCGATGCGGCTTGACGGCGCCGTGGTCGCGATGGTTGGGGGCCGTGCCTATGACGCCAGCCAGTTCAATCGGGCTGTGCAGGCGCAGCGGCAGCCGGGATCGGCCTTCAAGCCCTTCGTCTACCTGGCGGCGATGCTGCAGGGCCTTCGGCCGGACACCGTCGTGCGCGATGCGCCGATCAGCATCGGCCAATGGTCGCCCGGCAATTTCAGCGACCGCTATCGGGGAGACATCACCGCGACCGAGGCCCTGGCCGTGTCCGCCAACACGGCGGCGGTCCGGGTACTGCAGCAGGCCGGCACCGACGCGACCGTCACCCTGGCACGGCGCCTCGGCATCTCGTCACCGCTGACGACCGACATGTCGCTGGCGCTCGGCACCAGCGAGGTGTCGCTGCTGGAGCTGACTGCCGCATACGCCGCTTTCGCCACCGGCGGGACCGGTGTGTGGCCCTATGGCATCGAACGGATCCTCGATACCTCCGGCGATACCCTCTACCAGCGTGAGGGCGGCGGCCCGGGGCGGATCGTGGCAGCCGGCGCGGTCGGCGACCTCAACCGCATGCTGGCAGCCGTCGTCGACTACGGAACCGGCCGTGCGGCCGCGCTCGATCGACCGGCGGCAGGCAAGACCGGCACCAGTCAGGATCACCGCGACGCCTGGTTCGTCGGCTTCACGGCCGACTATGTGGTCGGGGTCTGGGTCGGGAATGACGACAACCGGTCCATGGACGGCGTCACGGGTGGCGGTCTGCCGGCCCGCATCTGGCACGATTTCATGACGGCGGCGCATCGCGGCCTGCCAGCGCGCGCCCTGCCCGGCTTCGGCACGGCGCCGGTCGCATCAGCCGACGATGGCGAAGAGATGGAAGATCTGCTGCGCCGCGTCCTGGAAGAGCAACCCTGACGCGCGACCTCTGACTACAGTTCCGTCATCGGGCGATCGGCGACCAGCGTCGACAGGACGATCGACGTGCTGGTCGCGGCGTGGGGTGCAAAGCGGCTGATGACCTGGTCGATGTCCTCCACCGTTGCCACGACCAGCTTAAGGACGAAGGCGTCCTCGCCGGTGACGTGATGGCACTCCATGATCTCCGGTGAAGCATCGATTAGGCGCTTTGCCCAGGGATAGTGTTCCGGCGTCACGCGCATCCGCACGATGGCCGTGATCGGGCGGCCGAGCCGTGCGGGATCCAGCATCGCCCGATAGCCTGTGATAAGGCCCAGATCCTCCAGCCGTCTCATGCGCTCGGCCACGGCCGGCGGCGACAGGCCGACCCGGCGGCCGAGTGCCGCGAAACTGGCCCGTGCGTCGCGCTCAAGTTCGCGCAGCAGGCAGCGGGCGACGTCGTCGAGTTCGATGGCATTCGCAGGCAGCTTCGATCGCCCCATGTTCACCCGGTTCCGGTTTCGAAAGCGGCGCAGAATACAGGATGCGACCGTCGAACCGCCATTCCGTCAGCCGTGTTCCGCGGCCGATAGTCGTGGCCTACGCCGGTTTCGGCCCACCCGGTTCTTGAGTTGAGGCGATGTGATGTTTGTCAAAGGGGTGTTGCTGGGGCTCGCCATCGCGGCTCCGGTGGGGCCGATCGGCCTCTTGTGCATTCGCCGGACCCTGCATTTCGGACCGCGCGTCGGATTCGCCACTGGTCTCGGGGCGGCCACCGCCGATGCGGTGTACGGGTTCGTGGCGGCCTTCGGGCTGTTGGCAATCACCCAGTTGCTGCTGGATCTGGGGCCGTGGCTGCGGCTCGCAGGCGGTATGATGCTGCTCTATCTGGGCGGTGCGGCGTTCCTGCGCCGTACGGCCCTGCCCGCCGAGCGAACGCCGGACGCAGGTGCAGCAGCGATCGCAGGGGCTTGGATCAGTGGCGTCGTTCTGACACTGGCCAACCCGGCAACCATCCTGTCCTTCGTTACGATCTTCGCCGGCATCGGGCTGGATGGTGCGGTGATCCCGCCCAGCGATGCCGCGGTGATGGTGGTCGGTGTTGGTCTCGGATCGGCGCTGTGGTGGCTCGCGCTCACCACGATGGTCACGCTGGGACGGCGGCGATTGAGTCGGGCCTGGCTTGCCTGGATCGACCGAATCGGCGGCATCATGCTGTTAGCGTTCGCCGTCTACGCCTTCGCCGGCATCCGATTCGACGGCGCGCCAACGGTGCCGGGGCCATAGCCTTCCGTGCCGTCGGGCCATGTTCGCACCGGCCCGGTCGCCGCGGGGACGGCCGGTTGACAGAGACGCGCACCTGATCGAGTGTGTCGGCGCCCCGCTGGCGGCATGTGATCGGCAGAGCGGCAATGCTTGCAGCCGGATCCGATGCCGACGTCGGGGCGGGTTTCCAAAGACCGTTCGCCGGCGATGACCGCCAAGGGATGCCGGCAGGGGAATTGAGGCGGATCCGAATGGTGGGTTGGTCACGCGGAATTTCCGCAGCCTTGGCCATAGCGGCCCTGATGCCGGCACTGGCAATCGCACAGGACGAGGGCGTCGATGAGGACGCCGCGGCCGAGCGGCCGCCGGAACTCACAATCGATGAAAGCGGATGGACCGGCGGTGCCTATTCCCGGCCCGACGACCCGACGCTGATCGGGTATTGCGGAATCTCCAGAGACTACGACAACGGTCTGACGCTGGTCTTCTCTACCAATCTGGATAATCAGACACGCATCACCCTGATCAATCCAGAGTGGACGCTGACGCCGGACAGTGAGCAGCTGATCCAGCTCGGCATCGACGGGCGCGGCGGAGAGGGCCCTGCGATCGCCGCCAGCGATACCGTCATGGTTATTCCGCTCGGCGAACTGCCCCAGATGATCGAGGCCTTGCGCCAGGGTAACGTCATGACCATCACGGCCTCGGAGGAAGAGTTCGCCTTCCCGCTGACGGGAACCTTCGCAGCCCTGCCGAAGCTTGGCGAATGTGTCGCCGTGGCCAGAGAGCTGATGGCCGACATCGAGCTGCCCGAGGGCTCGCCGGAGGAGGCACCGCCGGAGACGGCCTCTCCGACCGAGCCGTCCGCCGATGGCATGCCCCTGGAAGCGCTGGTCGACATCCTGACGGCGGCAGGCCTTGAAGACCTCTCATTTGTGCCGCCGGAGCAGGTTCCCGAGACTGAAATGGACCTGCGGTACATCTGGCAGGTGGGTAGCATCAACGGGGCTTTGCATCAGAGGCCGCGCCCGAGCGAAGCGATCGAGATCGACGGCTTCTCCGAAGAGTATCTTGCGCTCTTGGAAAGTCGCTGCCCCGGCGAGTTCATAGTTGAGCTGTCTGAGTCCGAGGTGTTCCAGGAACGCTATGCCCTCAGGACCGGGCGTGCAGAATGCCTGACGGATGAGTCCGCTTCGGTGCTCGAGATGGCGTTCGCGCTCGACCAGTTCTTCTATTCGGTGTTCTATCACGAAGCGACGATAGAAGACGCCGAACAGGCAGCGGCGGAAACCGAGAAGATCGCCAACCTGATCCGCGAACTCGCGGGCGGCGAGAACTGAAGCTTCCGCTCGCCGCGGCAAATCACGCCGGGACAGCCCAGTCCCGATCTGCACGGGCGGGGAGCACGATGAACGACGCGGTAGTGGCGGATCGCCACCCGAGCACAATCACCACCGGACTTGACCGGCTGCACAGCCTCGCCGGCCAGCGCTTCATCATCGGCGATGTGGCGCCCGAAATCGACGGCGGACGCTATCCGATCAAGCGCGAAGTCGGCGACAGGCTTGAGGTCTTCGCCGATCTGATCTGCGACGGCCATGCCCAGGTCGCGGGCGCGCTGCTCTATCGAGAGCAGACCGACGAGGTGTGGCGGGAGGTTCCGCTCAGGTTCCATGACAACGACCGCTGGACGGCCTCGTTTCCCTTGGAACGCAACACCCGGTACCACTACACGGTCGCTGCCTGGGTCGACGAGTTCGAGAGCTGGCACCGCGATGTGACCAAGAAGGTCAATGCGGGCCAAGACGTCACGGTCGACATGACCGAAGGGGCCGGCCTTGTGGAGATCGCGCGCGAACGCGCGCAGGGCGAAGACCGCGCCAGCTTCGACCGGCTGGTCGCGGAAGTGGCGGCCGCTGCCGGTTCGCCGCGCATGCAGGAGTTCCTGTTCAGCGAGGAGATCGGCCGGCTGATGCGCCGCTACGGAACGCGCATCGGCTATACCCAGCACCCGACGGTGCTTGAGGTCGTCGTCGACCGCGTGGCCGCGCGCTATGCCGCCTGGTACGAGATGTTCTGGCGCAGCCAGGGCACCGACGCCAGCCGCGGCGCCACCATCGACGACTGTATCGCCCGGCTGCCCTATATCCGCGGGATGGGCTTCGATGTGGTCTATCTGGTGCCATGGCATCCGATCGGCCGCACCAACCGGAAAGGCCGGAACAACACCCTGATCGCGGGCCCCGGCGATCCCGGCAGCCCCTATGCCATCGGTGCGGACGAGGGCGGCCATACGGCGGTCAATCCGGAATGGGGCACGCTGGACGACTTCAAACGCTTCGTGGCCGCCGTGGGCCAGTACGGGATGGAACTGGCCATGGACTTCGCCATCCAGTGTTCGCCCGACCATCCCTGGATCAAGGAACATCGCGACTGGTTCAAATGGCGCCCGGACGGCAGCATCCGGTACGCGGAAAACCCGCCGAAGCGCTATGAGGACATCGTGAACGTGGAGTTCTACGAGCCCCATGGCGGCCAGCCGATCGAGGCCCTGTGGCTGGAACTGCGAGATGCCGTCCTGTTCTGGTGTGCGCTGGGTGTCCGGATCTACCGCGTCGACAACCCGCATACCAAGCCGCTGCCGTTCTGGGAGTGGATGATCCGCGAGGTGCAGGACCAGTACCCGGACGCAGTCTTCCTGGCCGAGGCGTTCACGCGGCCGAAGCTGATGAAGGCGCTGGCCAAGCTCGGCTATACCCAGAGCTACAGCTATTTCACCTGGCGTAACACCAAGGCTGAGCTGACGGCTTACCTGGAAGAGCTGACGCAGGGCCCGGCGAATGAGTACATGCGGGCCAATTTCTTCGCCAACACGCCTGACATTCTGCCGACGATCCTGCAGCAGGGCGGCCGGCCGGCCTTCCTGCAGCGTGTCGTGCTGGCCGCGACGCTTTCCAGCGTCTACGGCATCTACAACGGCTATGAGCTCTGCGAGAATGAGGCCGTTCCGGGCAAGGAAGAATACTGGAACTCTGAGAAGTACCAGTACAAGGTCTGGGACTGGGATCGGACCGGCAATATCCGTGAGTGGATCACCAGGTTGAATGAGATCCGGAAGGAAAATCCGGCCCTGCACGAATACGACAATCTGAAATTCTACAATGCCTGGGACGACAACATCCTGCTCTACGGCAAGATGGCACGCAATGCGAACAACTTCATTCTGATCGCCGTAAATCTGGATCCGCATTCCCCGCACGACGCGCATCTCGAGCTGCCGCTGTGGGAGCTGGGCCTGCCCGACCATGCGACGGTGTGGATGGAAGAGCTGATGGCCGGCTATCGCTTCACCTGGACCGGCAAGCATCAGCATGTCTGGATCGACAATCAGCATCCGGCCTTCATCTGGCGTGTCACGCCCGCGTGAGGGCACTCCCAATCCGGCATGACGACCCCGATATGGGGCTGACGGATGCAGGAACGACCGTTGACAACGGATCGTGCAGGGTCTTAGTGACCTGTTTCTTTGGCCTCTGAAGGATCGAGGACATCACTGGGATGACCGTCTCCCGGGACAACGCAGCCGTGGCGCCGGAGGAAGCGCGGCAGTTGCCGGGTCATTTCGTGACCCTGGCGGCCGATCGGCCGATGCCGTTGGAGTCCGGCGCCAGCCTGGGACCGGTGACGATCGCCTATACGACCCACGGCACGCTGAACGCTGAAGCCTCCAACGCCATTCTGGTGTGCCATGCCCTGACCGGCGACCAGTACATGCTGGACCGCCACCCGGTGACGGGCAAGCCGGGGTGGTGGGAGCTTGCCGTCGGCCCTGGCCGCGCCATCGACACGGACCGGTACTTCGTGATCTGCGCCAACGTGCTGGGCGGCTGCATGGGCACGACCGGACCGAAAGAGGTCGATCCGGCCACGGGCAAGCCCTATGGCATGGGCTTCCCGGTGATCACCATCGCCGACATGGTGCGCGCGCAGAAGCTGCTGGTCGACCATCTGGGTATCGACAAGCTGTTCTGCGTGATCGGCGGGTCGATGGGCGCCATGCAGGTACTGCAATGGGCCGTGGATTATCCGGACCGCGTCTACGGCGCCATGCCGATCGCCGGGGCTGCGCGCCATTCGGCACAGAACATCGCGTTCCACGAGGTCGGACGCCAAGCGATCATGGCGGATCCCGACTGGCACGGCGGCGACTATCTGCTGCAAGGGGTACGGCCGACAGGCGGCCTGTCCGTTGCCCGCATGGCAGCGCACATCACCTATCTGTCCGAGACGGCGTTGCATCGCAAATTCGGCCGCAATCTGCAGGACCGCCGCGCGCTGGGCTTCGGCTTCGATGCCGACTTCCAGGTGGAAAGCTATCTGCGTCACCAGGGCTTCACCTTCGTCGATCGGTTCGACGCGAACTCATACCTCTACATCACGCGGGCCATGGACTATTTCGACCTGCCTGCCCGTTACGGCGGCAACCTGCAGGACTGCTTCCGCGTCGACGGCAAGGTGACGCCCGTGCGCTTCTGCCTGGTGTCTTTTTCCAGCGACTGGCTGTTCCCCACCCGCGAGAGCCGCAGGATCGTGCATGCGCTGAACGCCATCGCCGCCAATGTCAGCTCGGTCGAAATCGAGAGCGACAAGGGCCACGACGCCTTTCTCTTGGACGAACCGCAGTTCCACGCCGTGCTTGGCGGATTCCTCGACGGCCTGGCCGAGCATCGCGGGCTGAAGGCGGCACCATGAACCATGTCGGCCGTTTCGCGGAGCCGGTGCCGGTGCCGACGCATCCGGGGCAGAAGATCCGCGCCGATCTGCAGCCGATCGCCGACATGGTGGCGCCGGCCAGCCGTGTGCTTGATGTCGGCTGTGCCGACGGTGCGTTGCTGCACTATCTCTGGCACGCCAAGCGTGTCGACGGCCGCGGCCTGGAGATCAGCCACGAAGGCGTGCGGATCGGCATCAGCCGGGGACTGTCCGTCACGCAAGGCGACGCCGACACGGATCTGGCCGACTATCCGTCGGACGCCTTCGACTATGTGGTGCTCAGCCAGACGCTGCAGACGGTGCGTGCGCCGCACGTCGTGCTGGAGAACCTGGTACGGATCGGCCGCCAGGCGATCGTCAGCTTCCCCAATTTCGGATACTGGCGCGTGCGGCTGCAGCTTATGTTCGGCGGGCGCATGCCGGTTACCCGGGGCCTGCCGCTGCAGTGGTTCGACACCCCGAACATCCATCTCTGCACGGTCAGCGACTTCACGGCGCTGTGCCGGGACCTGGGCATCGCCATTGACCGCAGCCTTGCACTTCGCCGCAGCGGCCGTGCGATTGAACTGCCGCCGGGCAGACTCGCCAACCTGCTAGCGGAAACGGGCATCTTCCTGTTGCGGAAAGGCTAATCCGCAGCGGTACGGCGGTCTTCTTCAACCGTGGCAGACCGTGCTGGCGCCGTTGCGCTCGGCAGCGGCACCAGGACGGGCCGGCGCTGGCGCTTGCGCTCCATGGCCGGGGTAACCTGGTAGAGCTGCTTGGTCGCCTCGATCATTACGACGCCGGCGAAACCGGAGAACCACCGGTGGCCGGCTTCTTCCCAAGCCGGGGCCGCCGCCAGCAAGAAGCGGGCACGAAAGGGCGGGATGAACAGGGCGCGCCCTTCCCGCGCGGGCACGAACAGGTTGTTGCGCAGCATGCGCGAGAGCTGCGACGCACTGTAGGGCTGGCCATGTCCGAACGGCGTCCGGTCGAACCGCGCCCAAATGCCACGACGGTTGGGCGCGACCACGAGCAGGCGCCCGCTGCCGGACAACACACGCCAGATCTCGCGCATCAAGCCTGCACGGTCTTCGGCATGTTCCAGCTCATGCACCAGCAGCACGCGGTCGATCGACATGTCCGGGAACGGCAGCACGTTGTCTTCGGCCAGGGCCACGCGGTTGGGCTCGCCTTGGGGCCAGGCTGCCACCCCCTGGCGCGCCGGCATGACGGCGAAGGCCCGTTCCGCCTCGTGCAGAAAGGTCCGCAGAAACGGCGTTGAATAGCCCAGCCCCAGGAGCGACTGACCCTGCACGTCCGGCCACAGGCGCCGCAGCTGGCGGCGGATCATGCGTTGCGCAACCAGCCCCAGACCGCTGTCATAGAAAGCTCGCAGGTCGACGACGTCTTGATGCATAGGCCCTTCCCTCGCAGCAACAAATCTGGTGTCTCCCGCCGGACTTGTGAAGCGGCTGCTGGATTGGCATCGTGGCGCCGCCAACGACCGAAGGAGACCCCGGCATGTCCGCCCTTGAGATCCAGCTGATCCCGGCGCTGAGCGACAACTACGTCTATCTGGTGCGCGAACCCGCCAGCGCCACGACGGCCGTGGTCG
>JANQQD010000398.1 GCA_028285185.1 Anaerolineae bacterium
GAACCGCGTCGTCGATCACAGTTTCCCCGGACTGGGGCGCCTTCAGTCGGGTCACCGGGGGTACCCCGGCGGGGACCGTCGACGGGTCGCGGTCCCGACAGCGCCCGTCATAGCGCATGGGCCGGCCGGCAGCGCGTGCCTCCTCCCGCATCTTGGCGAGTTCATCCTGTGAGCAGTAGCAGGGATAGGCGTCCCCGGACGCCAACAGGCGCTCGGCGGCCGCCACATGGGCGTCCCGCCTGGCGAACTGCGACGTCGCTTCGCCATCCCAATCCAGCCCCAGCCATCGCAACCCGTCGGTGATCGCATCGACGGCGGATTGGGAGTGCCGTGCGCGATCGGTGTCTTCGATACGCAGCACGAACTGACCGCCATGGTGGCGGGCATAGAGCCAGTTGAACAGGGCGGTTCGGGCCCCTCCGATATGGAGGAAACCGGTAGGCGAGGGAGCAAAACGCGTGACAACCGACATGCGACGATGCCAATTCGCTGGAGCAGTCTCAGGGGTGGCTGACGCGTGCATAGCACACTGCGATCTTCCTCGGTACCTGGCCGCCGAACATGAACAGCGATGGCACGCGGGCGGGACCAGGGGGCGTGATGCGGCGCGCCGCCATGTTTCTGGTGGCGCCCCTGGCAGCGGAGAGGCGCCGTTGGGCGCTGTGGCTGCCGGTGGCCGTCGGAAGCGGCGTCGCGCTCTATTTCAGCCTTCCGCGGGAGCCGATGGCCGAGATCGGCTATTTCACGCTGGCGCTCGGTGCGGCATGGGCGGTCGTCGCCTACCACAGAGCAAGCAGCTTCATTGCGGCGCTGATCTCGACCGCAGCAGCGCTGGGATTCGTTGCGGCCCAAGCGCATACGCAGGCGGTGTCCACGGTCCCCCTCGGCGAACAGGTGGGCCCCGCCTGGGTGCAGGGCCGGGTTGTCGGGGCAGAGCAAGTGGAAGGCGGCGCCTTTCGGATCGTTCTGGCGTCGCCGCAGGGTGAAGCCGATACGGTCGCGTTGCCGGACCGGATCCGCATCCGGCTGCTGGCGAACGACCCAGAACCCGCGTTGGGGGCTATGCTCGGCGTGAGAGCTGTCGTGAACCCGTCCAGCGGGCCCGTTGTGCCCGGCGCGTTCGACTTCCGCCGGCACCTCTATTTCCAGGGCATCGGCGGCATCGGCTACGCCGTGGGACACGCGCGCCAGCTGTCACCGCCGGCGGACACGGGTGACGTCTGGCTGACAGCCCTGCGGCGAAACATCAGTGCGACCATCGGCGACGCCGTGCCGGACCCGACCGTCGGTGCCATCGCGACGGCCTTGCTGACGGGCGAGCGTGAAGCTGTGCCGGATGCGGCCTATGAGGCCTTGCGCGATGCGGGCCTGGCCCATTTGCTGGCGATCTCGGGTCTGCATGTGGGGCTGGTGGCTGGCATCGTCTTCGTCGCCGTCAGGGCCGGCCTTGCCGCGATGCCCCGGGTGGCGCTGCGATACCCGATCAAGAAGTGGTCGGCCGCAGCGGCCCTGATGGCTGCGTTCGGTTACACGGTGCTGGTCGGCAGCCCGGTTCCGACCCAGCGCGCGTTCATCATGACCGGCCTCGTCCTCTTGGCCGTGCTGTTCGATCGATCGCCGCTGTCCATGCGGCTTGTCGCCTGTGCCGCTGCGGCCGTGCTGCTGATCTCGCCGCAGAGCGTCACCGGACCCAGCTTTCAGATGTCCTTTGCCGCCGTCGTCGCCCTGGTCGCGGCGTATGAGGCCGTCGGACGGTCTCTGAACCGCATGCGCCGGCATCGGGCCTGGTACACGACCGTCCTGCTCTATCTCGGCGGCGTGGCGTTCACCACGTTGATCGCCAATCTCGCGACCGCGCCGTTTGCCATCTATCACTTCCACAAATTCGCGAGCTACGGGCTGGTGGCCAATCTCGTGGCCGTGCCGTTGACGGCGTTCTGGATCATGCCATGGGGCGTGGCGAGCTTCCTGTTGATGCCGTTGGGGCTGGAGTCCTGGTCTCTGGTGCCCATGGCCTGGGGGATCGACGGGCTGCTGGATCTGGCACGCGCGATCGCCGGCTGGACCGGTGCAAGCATTCCAGTGCCGGCGATGCCGACCTGGGGGATTGCCGCTGCCGCCATGGGCGGCCTCTGGCTGTGCCTATGGGAACGGCGATGGCGCTGGCTGGGCCTGGTCGCCATCGTGGTCGGCTTCAGCGGTATCGCGCTGACGCCGCGACCGGACGTGCTGATCAGCGAAGACGGAAGGCTAATGGCCGTGCGCCAGGAAGATGGCCAGCTGACGCTTTCAAGCCGCCGCCGGGCGCGCTTCGTGGCCGAACGCTGGCTGGCGCGGAACGGCCAGCGGGATCGGCCCGTCTGGCCGGAGACAGGTGTCGCAGCCGATGGTCGGCTGAACTGCGATCCATTGGGATGCATCTACCGGCAAGGGGAACATGTCGTGGCCCTGGCGCGGGACCGGAATGCACTGGCTGACGACTGCCGGATGGCCGACATTCTGGCCGTGCCGTTCTGGATCACCGGACAGTGCGGCGCGACCACGGTGGTCGACGTCGACGACCTGGCGCTACACGGTGCCCACACCATCTTCATCGAGGGCCGGGACGTGACAATCCGCCAGGCCACCCCCCATCCGGGCGGGCGGCCGTGGATGCCCCAACGATAGGAAGACGGAGCGTCGCGGGGCCCCGTCGTTCAGTCGTATCGGCGGATCAGCGCGACCAGGCGGCCCTGCACCTTGACCTGATCGCGCCCGAAGATGCGCGTCTCATAAGCTGGATTGGCCGGCTCCAATGCCAGCGTGTTGCCGCGCTTGCGCAATCGCTTCAGCGTTGCTTCGCTGCTGTCGACCAGAGCGACGACGATCGTTCCGTTCTCCGCCGTGTCGCAGCGTTGCACCACCGCCACATCGCCATCGAAGATGCCGGCCTCGACCATGCTGTCGCCGGAAACTTCCAGCGCGTAGTGGTCTCCGTTGCCGAGCAGGCTTGCCGGCACATCGGCAAAGGTCGTGCTGTCGCGCAGGGCCTCGATCGGAGTGCCGGCCGCGATTCTGCCGTAGAGGGGAAGCTGTACCACATCGCCTTCGCCACGGCTGGCGGTGCCGGAAAGGCTGCCGGCGAACCCGCCGCGGATGACGTTGGGCCGGAAGGGCAGTGCGGCCGCCTCGGGCGCCGATGCGGCCGCAGTGGCAGGGGTCGCATCGTCCGCCTCAGCCTTCAGCCCTTCGGGCAACCGCAGCACTTCAAGCGCCCGAGCGCGATGGGGAAGGCGGCGAATAAACCCCCGTTCCTCAAGTGCGGTGATCAGGCGGTGAATGCCGGACTTGGATCGGAGCTTCAGCGCTTCCTTCATCTCGTCGAATGACGGCGAAACACCCCCTTCAGAAAGCCTCTGATGAATGAACAGCAAGAGTTCTTGTTGTTTGCGCGTCAGCATCACGACCCCCTCGACTATCCGACGCCCGAATTCCCGGTCACGCCGATCTCTTCTGCCTTACGACTTGCCGCGTCGTTATCGGAATCATTGCGGAACAAAAGAAAAACGTCAAGCAGATGTTCAGGATAAGTTCGCCAATCTCCCCAAATTGGGACACAGAAATGATCGCCGACTATAGGGCAGCCGGATTTCCGGGAAACCCCAGAACGTCTACGGGGTCGCCGCGCTTCGCCGGCGGCGCCATTGGCGGGCGGATGACGAGGCAGTCGGCGGCGGCCAAGATGGAGATCATGGCACTGTCCTGCCGCTCGAAGGGGGTGGCGATCCAGGCCCCGTTGGCGCCCCTCTCAAGCCTGCTTCTCAGATAGTCTTCGCGCTTGTCGTTCGCGCCGAGATCGCGGCCGAGCGCGGCCGTGAAGCCGTTGCCTTCATTCGGCTCCAGCCCGGCAAGCCGCCGCATCGCCGGCCGCAGGAACAGGAGCCCGCAGACCATCGCCGACACCGGGTTGCCGGGCATGCCGATCATCGGAATATCGCGGAAACGCCCGAACATCAGCGGCTTGCCGGGCCGCATGGCGATCCGCCAGAAGTCGAGCACAAGCCCGCTATCGCCTAGGGCAGAGCGCAGAAGGTCATGCTCTCCCACCGAGGCGCCACCCGTGGTCACAAGCAGGTCGGCGCCCGACGCCGCGGAAGCGCGGTGGCGCAGCGCTGCCGTGTCGTCCCCGGCGATCCCGAGGTCGATGGCTACGCCGCCGCAGGCCCGCACCAGAGCCCCCAGACCAAGGGAATTGGCGCTGACGATCTGATTCTCGCCCACCGGCTCACCCGGTCGCACGATCTCGTCACCGGTGGCGAGAATCGCGACACGTGGTCGCTGCCGCACCTCAAGCCACGGCACGTTCATGGCCGCGGCCAGGCCGATGTCCCGTGCCGACAGGACGCGCCCGGCCTTCAGCAGAACCTCGCCCTCGCTGAAGTCCAGGCCGGCCGGCCGCACGAAGCGTCCGACCTCGGCGCCCTCGCAGACAACCACATCGGCGCCGTCGACCTCGGTATTCTCTTGAATCACGATCGCGTCGGCGCCCGGTGGCAGCGGTGCGCCGGTGAAGATGCGCACGCATTCGCCGGCGCCGACTTCGCCGGCGTGGCGGCTGCCGGCGGGGACATGCCCGACCTGACGCAGCCGGACCGGCGGCGAACTTACGTCGGCCGCGCGCACGGCGTACCCGTCCATCGCCGAAACATCGGCCCAGGGCTGGGTGCGGCGTGCGACAACGTCCTCTGCAAGCACGCGGCCGCAGGCGTCTGCCAGGCCCACGACCTCGGCCGGCAACGGCTCAAGGCCTTCGACGATACGGCTCGCCGCCTCGGCGACGCTGATCATGGCGG
Organism: Anaerolineae bacterium; assembly: GCA_028285185.1. Lineage (GTDB taxonomy): Bacteria > Pseudomonadota > Alphaproteobacteria > DSM-16000 > Inquilinaceae > JACKIG01. Next base: position 4,833 of record JANQQD010000398.1, read on the forward strand.
CGCCTCGTAGGTTCCCGACTTGCCGCCCGACTTGTGGATGACACGCAGATCGGTGATGCGCATGCCCCGGTCCACGGCCTTCAGCATGTCATAGACGGTGAGTGCGGCGCAGGACGCAGCCGTCAGGGCTTCCATCTCCACGCCCGTGCGCGCGGTGATCTTCGCGGTGGCTTCGATATCCACAGCAGATCGCGCCTCGTCGCACACAAGATCCACGGTCACGGAGGTCAGCGCCAGAGGATGGCACAGCGGGATCAGATCGGCCGTGCGCTTGGCTGCCATGATGCCGGCCAGGCGCGCGACGCCCAGAACGTCGCCCTTGGCGGCACCGCCGGTGCGGATCAGCTGCAGGGTCTCCGGCTGCATCAGGACGCTGCAAGCGGCGACGGCGCGCCGCTCCGTCTCCGACTTGTCGGATACGTCGACCATCCGGGCCCGCCCTTCGGCGTCCATATGGGTGAGGGGACCCGTCATGCCGTCGCCCGTACCGGTGCTGTGGACAAGAGAGTGCGGGTCGCTGCCGTCACGTCAGCCTGGCGCATGAGGCTCTCGCCCACGAGGAAGGTCGTCGCCCCCACGGCTGCCATTCTCTCCAGGTCGGACGGTGCGTAGAGCCCGCTTTCGGCGACCACAAGACGTTCGGTGGGAACGCGCGGGGCCAGCCGCTCGGTGGTCGCGAGATCGACCGCCAGCGTCTTGAGATTGCGGTTGTTGATACCGATCAGCGGCGTCTTCAACGCCAGCGCGCGGTCCAGTTCCGCGTCGTCATGCACCTCCGCCAGCACATCCATGCCGAGCCGGAAGGCGGCCTCTTCAAGCTCCGCCGCCAGCGCATCGTCGACGGCCGCGAGGATGATCAAGATGCAGTCGGCACCGATCGCCCGCGCTTCGACCACCTGAAACGGATCGATCATGAAATCCTTGCGCAAGACCGGCAGGGCAACGGCCGACCGCGCGGCACCCAGATAGTCGTCGTGTCCCTGGAAATAGGGTTCGTCCGTCAGCACGGACAGGCAGGCAGCACCGCCGTCGGCATAGGCGCGGGCCAGCGATGGGGGATCGAAGTCGGCCCGGATCAGGCCCTTTGAGGGCGATGCCTTCTTGATCTCCGCGATCAGCCCAAAACGCCCGGCCGCCTTCGCCTCAGCCAGCGCGGCATGGAAGCCCCGCGGCGGCGGCGCTGCCGCAGCTGCAGCCTCCATCGCCACCAGAGGTCGCGCGGATTTGCGACGCGCAACCTCGCTACGCTTGTCGGCGACGATGCGGGCGAGGATGTCAGACATCACCACCCTCCTGCGGCGGCTCACTGTTCGTGATCTCCACCAGCCGGTCGAGTGCCCTGCGCGCCAAGCCCGCCTCGATCGTCTCGGCCGCCAATTGGACGCCCGCCTGCAGGTCAGTGGCCCGGCCGGCAACGATGAAGCTGGCGGCGGCGTTCAACAGAACGATGTCGCGATAGGGTCCGGGTTCACCGGCCAACACGCCGTGCAACGCTGCCGCATTGTCGGCGGCTTCCCCGCCACGCAACGAATCCGGGTCGGTGCGGGGCAGGCCGGCGTCTTCGGGCGTCACCTGGAAGCGCGTGACCCTGCCATCGACCAGTTCCGCCACCTCCGTCGGGCCCGTCGTCGTCAGCTCGTCCAAACCGTCGCTGCCATGCACGATCCAGGCCCGTTCCGTGCCCAGGCGACCGAGCACCTCGGCCATGGGCGACAGCCAGTCGGCGGAGAATACGCCGACCAGTTGGCGGCGCACGCCGGCCGGGTTCGAAAGGGGACCCAGGAGGTTGAAGATCGTTCGTGTCCCCAGTTCGACGCGGGTCGGGCCGACATGGCGCATGGCGCTGTGGTGGCGCGGTGCCATCAGGAAGCCGACATGGGCCTCCCAAACGGCGCGGCGCACCAGCGCCATGTCGCAATCGATCAGCACGCCCAGCGCCGCAAGCGTGTCCGCAGCACCCGCACGGCTCGACAGCGCGCGGTTGCCATGCTTGGCCACCGGGACACCGGCGCCGGCCAGCACGAAGGCGACGGCCGTTGAGACGTTGTGGCTGCCCTTGGCATCGCCGCCGGTCCCGCAACAGTCGACGGCGCCCTCCGGCGCTTCCACCATCAGCGCCTTGCTGCGCATCGCCATGGTGGCGCCCGTAATCTCTTCGACGGTTTCGCCGCGCACCCGAAGAGCCATCAGGAAGCCGCCGATCTGAGACGGCGTCGCCTCGCCGGACATGATGATGTCGAAGGCGTCCGATGCCTCGTCGACGCTCAAGCTGGCCCCTGTCGCCACACGGGCGAGGAAGGGCTTCAGTCGATCGAGCGCCGTCATGCGGCGGCGTTCCGGCGGCTTACGATGGCGAGGAAGTTGCCGAGAAGCCGGTGTCCGTGCTCCGTCGCAATGCTCTCCGGGTGGAACTGGACGCCGTGGATCGGCAGGGTCCGGTGCTGCAGACCCATGATCAGGCCGTTGCCCACCTCCGCCGTCACTTCCAGGTCTGCCGGCAACGTCTCTTTGTCCACTACCAGGGAATGGTACCGGGTCGCGCGGAACGGGCTCGGCAGCCCGGCCAGTACACTCTGGCCCTGGTGATGAATGTCGCTCAGCTTGCCGTGCATCAGTTCTGTGGCGCGGACGACTCGGCCGCCGAAAACCTGGCCGATCGCCTGATGACCCAGGCATACGCCAAGCAGTGGAACGCGGCCTATGGCCGCTGAGATCAGGTCCAGGCAAATGCCGGCGCTGTTCGGATCGCCGGGTCCTGGTGACAGGACGATGCCGTCCGGCTGCAGCGCCAGCACGTCGTCCACCGACAGAGCGTCGTTGCGATGAACAACCGTCGCCGCGCCCAGTTCCCCCAGGAAGTGGACGAGGTTGTAGGTGAAACTATCGTAGTTGTCGATGACGACAAGCATGTTGAGACCTAACGGCCCGACTGTGACAGGGTGGTGAGGGTCGAGGCTACCGCCGCCGTCGAACGATTGCCAGCAATCCGCGCCTGTCGTCAATGCGATCCGGGTCAGGGGCGGTGCGGCGTTTGTTAACTATTCAATGCTTGCGAACGAGGCGAGCTTTCCGGACCATCCGCGCCAGGCATCCAACGGAAGGATAGGTTTGCGACCTTGTCGAGGCGGTCCACCATGACGCGGGAGCGGTTCCGTCAGACGGCAGGCCGACCGTCCGGAGGGGGACTCTTCGGCCGTCTGCTGGTCGTGGCCATCTGGCTGATGACGGCGGGCGTGTTCTTTGCCGCCGGCTTGCTGGTTGGCGAGGCGGGCATCGACCGGGTCGTTGCCGTGTTCACGGGGCCGGAGCCGGCCCGTGTTGCGGTTAGCACCGACCTGCCGGTGAGACCGGACCCCGGGTCGCCGGCTGCCCCGGAGGCCGCGCCGCAACCGGCGACTGTCACGCGACATACGATGGTTGAGTCGGCTGAGCCGCCGGAGTGGCAGGCCGACGACTACGATCGTCCTGCGTGGCGGCGCTTCGCGGCCGAGACGGCGGATCCGGCGGGCCGGCCGATGATCGCGATCGTCATCGACGACCTCGGGCTGAACCCGACACTGACGCGCAAGGCCATCGCCCTGCCGCCACCGGTGACGCTTTCGTTCCTGCCCTATTCTGAGATGCTGGACCCGCTGACCGTAGAGGCGAGGGCGGCCGGCCATGAACTGTTGCTGCATATGCCGATGCAGCCGATCAGCGCGGCCCATGATCCGGGGCCGAACGCGCTTTTGGTCGACCTGCCGCCCGATGAGATCGACCGTCGCCTGCAATGGGCCCTCGGCCGATTCGACGAATATGTCGGGGTCAACAACCATATGGGCAGCCTGTTCACCGGCACGCGCTCAGTAATGACCCCCGTCCTGCAGACGTTGACCGATCGCGGCCTGCTGTTCTTGGACAGCCGCACGACGGTGCAGAGCGTCGCACCCGAACTGGCGGAAGAACTCGGGCTTCCCTTCGCCAGGAACGACGTGTTTCTGGACCATGACCCGGCACCGGACGCGGTGCGGCGCGCCCTTTCGATCACCGAACAATTGGCCGAGCGCCGGGGCTCGGTGATCGCCATCGGCCACCCCAACGACGCCACTCTCGACGCGCTGGCGGAATGGCTGCCGCGACTGGTGGAGCGCGGATTCCTGGCGGTACCGGTCAGCGCCATCGTCGGCGCCAGGTGGCAGGCGCCGGAGGTGCAGGGTGACGCGCCGGTCGCCGTCGGCCAGTCGCCGGCACCGGCCTGAGAGGCTAAGGCGCGGTCAGGCGCAGATTGACGTCGCCGTAATAGACATAGCTGAGATAGGTGGGATCGCCGGTTTCCAGAAAGGCCTGCCGGACTCGGCGCAGCACGTCGGCCACGTGTGCGCCGTCGCCATCCAGGTCACGGGACAGCTCGGTATAGAACCGGGCGGCGAAGTCGGCGGCGGCATCGTCGAAGACCGGCCATAGCCCGCCGATGAAGCCGCCGGCGCCCGCATCGAGCACGGCCGGGCCCCAGCCGTCGACCGCGTTGCCGATCTGCTCCGCCTGGCCGATGTCGCAAGCGTTGAAGAAGTAGAACGCGCCTAGCTGTGGGCTGCCGGTCGCCATGGCCCGCCAGGCCAGCACGTGCAGCCTTTCGTCTTCCAGCTGGATGGAGAACCGGCGCCCCGCCGCCTCGCCCTCGACCACGCCGTGGCCGGCGAAGTGAATGATGCCGGAGGGCGGCGTGCGCATCAGCGCGTGAACGGCATCGAGCCGGGCCGGAACCCGCCGGAAACCGGGTACTTGCGAGATGGTGGACAGCTCGACCGTCTGATGGGGCAGCGCGTCGGCCCCGGGATAGTCCGGGGCTATGGCCACCACCTGCTCCAGCTCCAGCTCTGCCTTGGGCCGGTCCAGCAGGTTGCGCCCGTCGCCGACATGCCAGCGCGCGACCATGAAGCGGGAGCCGAGATAGCCGATATCGCCGCTGCCGTCCCCTCGCACGGGGCGCATCAGCTCCCACGGAATAGCCGGATGGTTGGAATAGATCTGGATCGTGTTGACGTCGACATCGGGATCGTCGAGCAGGCTCCAGAGCACCTCGCGGAACAGCTCCGGCGCATAGCGCAAATAGACCTCGCGGCCGAAGCCTTCGAGCAACAGGCTCGTCATCTCGCTCGACGGGTCCCAGTTCTCATCGACACCCGTCCGCTCGATGCCGCGGTCACGCCCCCGGCGGGCCGAGACGATTTCGCTGATCTGGCTCTGCATCCAGGCAACGGCCGAGGGCGGCGTATCGATCTCCCCCACCAGAACGCGATGGGCCAAGTGCGGCGACGCAATGATGATCTGCCCGGGCCCCATCGCCTCGGCGTCATCGTAGTCGATGCGCACGACCAGGTCAGGTTCCGGCCGGCCGGCGGCTGCGACCGGCCGCCGTTCCGCCGATGCTGCAACATGGCGGCCGGGCTTGTCGTCGTTCGGACCGTTGATCGTGATGGATCGTGTCAGGCTGGCAAGATAGCTGCCCGCATGCCACAGCGTCGCCGTGATGCGGGCGTCGCCGCCTGCATGGGCACCTTCGCGGGCGATCAGCGTGAACAGGGCTGGCGTGGAGTCACCGTTGCGGGGCAGCACGATGTCCGCCGACCAGGTCGCCGGTGAGATGATGTCGAACCCATGGGCCGTGAGCACCACCTGCAGATCCCATGTGTCCTCGCCCTCCACGACCGGAAGCGAGACCCGTATGGCGCCGTCTTCCGACAACTCCACCTCGGGGCCTGCCTGAACCAGCACATCGCTGTTGACCGATGCTTCGCTCAGCCAAACCAGCAGCGGAAAGGGAACGCCGGGGTCGACCCGGTCCGGGACCTCCATCGCCGGATAGCGCGACAGGGTCTCCACATCGGGCGCGGCCTGATCGGAGGAGGGTGGTGCGGTCTCGTCGCGGCGCAGGGTCGAGGTTCTGGCGCCCTGCGCGTGCCGGTCCAGGACCACGACGTCGGCGGCAAGCTCTGCCGCTGGCTGCGGACTTGGCGGCGCGATGGATCCGCCGCCGTCTTCCGGCTCCGGCTCTGCGACGGCCGCTACGTCATCGGCAACGGTGGCGGGCGCCTCTAAGGCAACGTCGACGGAGCGTGTTGTGGGACCGGCCACGAGATCGAGAACGCTGCCGATGGCCAGGAACAGCGCGACGGCGGCGACCGACAGGAAGACCGTAGGGCGTGGCTTGGCCGGCGGGATCACGGTTCGGCGGTGATGCACGGATGCGGTCCCATGGCAATGCGGCGCGCCGGCCTAACCCCTAAGGCTCGCAAACTGGACGGCTTCCTCAGCCGCACGGAACAAGGCACGGGCCTTGTTGCACGATTCCTGATACTCCGCCTCAGGCTCGCTGTCGGCGACGATGCCCCCGCCGGCCTGGACGAACAGCGTCCCGTCCTTCACCACGCCGGTTCTGAGCGCAATACAGGTGTCCATGTCTCCGCCGGCGCCGAAATAGCCGACGGCGCCCGCATAGACACCGCGCCGCGACACTTCCAACTCGTCGATGATCTCCATCGCCCGCACCTTCGGCGCACCGCTGACGGTTCCGGCCGGAAAGCCGCCGATCAGCGCGTCCACCGCATCCTTGCCTTCGCTGATCCGGCCGATGACGTTGGAGACGATGTGCATGACATGGCTGTAGTATTCGATCTGGAAATCCTCGGTCACCTTGACCGACCCGATCTCCGACACCCGGCCGACATCGTTGCGGCCCAGGTCCAGCAGCATCAGGTGCTCCGCCAGTTCCTTCGGATCGGCCAGCAGGTCCGCCGCCAGCTCTTCGTCTTCCGCACGGGTGGCGCCGCGTTTGCGCGTCCCGGCAAGCGGGCGGATCGTTACCTGATCGTCCCGCAGACGAACCAGTATTTCCGGACTTGAACCCACGATCGAGAACCCTCCCAGGTCCAGATAAAAAAGAAATGGGGAGGGATTGAGACGCCTGAGCGCCCGATAGAGGCTGAACGGTGGCAATCTGAAGGGAACGGAGAAGCGCTGCGAGGGCACGACCTGGAAGATGTCACCGGCGCGGATGTACTCTTTGGCCTTTTCCACCATGGCGTGGAAACCCGACTGCGTCATGTTCGACGCAGGTTCCGGCACCTGGGCAAGCACGCTGCTGCGGTCACGTCGGTAGGGGTGGTTGCGCTCGAAATCGGCCACGACATCGGCCAGCCGCTCGCCCGCCTGCTCGAACGCTGCCTCCGCATCCACGCCGTCGCGCGGACGGACCGGTGTCACGATCGTAACGGTATCCTCGATATCGTCGAAGATCGCGACGACCGTGGGCCGGATGAGCACGGCATCCGGCACGCCCAGCGTGTCGGGGTTGTCGTCGGGAATGCGCTCCATCGACCGGACCATGTCGTAGCCGAGATAGCCGAACAGGCCAGCTGCCATCGGCGGCATGCCGGACGGCAGCTCGATCCGGCTCTCTTCGATCAGCGCCCTGAGATGGGTGAGGGGGTGGCCCGGCTGTGGCTCGAAGGCTTCCGCGTCGGTGCGGGCCCGGCGGTTGATCTCGGCGGCCTGGCGCTTGCACCGCCAGATGATGTCGGGCTTGAGGCCAATGAAGGAGTACCGCCCGCGGGCCGTACCGCCCTGAACAGACTCGAACAGCAGAGTATTCGGCCGCCCATCGGCAAGCTTGAGCATGGCCGACACGGGCGTTTCCAAATCGGCGACCAGCGTGGTGGCGACGACCTGCGGCCGGCCCGATCGATAGACCTCGGCGAAGGCCGCATAGTCCGGTGTGGTCTTCATGCGTGGGTCACATTCCCGGTGAATAGGGGTTGTCGCCGCCGGAGGTATAGAGACGCTCGATGGCCTGTTCGTGGATTTCCACATCGAACGTGCCGTGCAGAGCTTCGGTGAACTGGAGGATCAGATCCCCGGCCATCTGCTCGGCGGCCTCCTCAGCCAGCGATTCCAGCCGCTGGGCATCGCTGCCTGCGCTCGCCCCGGTGATGGAGGCAAGGCGCGCCACGACCTGGCCGTTGGCTGTGGCAGCGACGACCACGCCGCCTTCGTTCTCCTGGAACAGCCCCGTGACCACCGTAGACGGCAGATCGCCGCGATTGCTTCCGTCACGCAGCAGCTCCGGCGTATCCTCCAGCTCCGCGCCGATGGCTTCGGCGACTTCCGCAATGGCCTCTCCGGTGTCCAGCCGTTCAGCCGCACTCTCCGCGAGCGCCAAGGTGGCCACTTCCCTTTGGCCTTCTGCCCAGGCTTCGGCGACATCGTCGCGGATCGTCTCAAGCGGCCGCAGGGCGGGGGCGGTCACCCCATCCACGCGGACGACGAAGTAGCCGCCGTCATCGGTCTCGACCAGGTGACTGGTCGCATCCCCGTCGTCCGGGTCGATGGCGAAAGCCTCTTCCAGCACCTCGGACAGGATGTCCAACTCCGGCAGCGTGCCGTCCTCCATCGCAGCACCGGAGCGGCTTACTGCTGGTATGGCCTGGGCTTCGAGGCCGATGAGGTCGGCCGCTTCATCCAGAGTGGCGCCGCCGGCGAGCGCGTCGTCGAAGGTGTTGCCGATCTCGAACAGGCCATCGATGGCCCGGTCGTATCTCAACGCCTGCTCGATATCGTCGCGCACATCCTCAAAAGGAACCACACCAGGTTCCTCGATGCGCGTCAGCTCCAGGATGTGCCAGCCGAAGGGCGTCTGTACCGGATCACTGATGCCACCCAGCGGCAAGGCGAAGCCGGCATCAGCCAGCTCGGCCACGGGCATGTCCTCCCGCTCCGTATCCTCCAGCGGCAGGACCTCATCCTCCACACCGGCGGCGGAGGCGGCAGGCGTCAGCCCGCCATCCGTCTCGCGTGCGGCCGCCGCTACGGCCTGCGCGATCTCCGCATCTTCGATGATGACCTGGTTGAACGTCCGCTTTTCCGGCTGCTCGTAGAATCCAAGCCGCTGATCGTATTCGTCGAGCAGTTCGGCCTCGGAGATGCTGATCTCTTCCGCAAGGTCATCCGGTGTCAGGGTGACCAGCGTCAGCTCACGGTATTCGGGCGCGGTGAACCTGGCTCCATTCTCTTCGTGAAAGGCGGCAAGTTCGTCGTCCGTCGGCTCCGGCACATCGGTGATGTCGTCATTGCGCAGGATCAGGACGTCCGCGGTGCGGGTCTCGTACCGGTATCGATAGAGCGCATCGGTCAGCGCCTGCGGCGGTGCGGCACCCACGGCGACCACCGCGGCCAGCTGGCCTCGGGTCAGCTCCTGTGCCCGCGCGGCGACATAGTCGGCCTCCGTCATCCCGACGGACAACAGGAACTGTTCGAAGCGCATGCGGTCGAACTGGCCCGTTCCCGGTTCGGCGAACAGCGTATCCCGTCTGATCCCTTCGGCGATCAAGTCGGCGCCGGGCCGCAGGCCGAGACGCCCGCTGGCCTGGGCGAACAGGGCATCACGGATCAGCTGGTTCAGCACCTCGCGGTGCAGTCCCAGCTCCAGCGCGATGCGCAGGTCGAAATCTGGCCCGTAAAGACCGCGGAACCGGTCGACCTGTTGGCGGACGCTGCGATCGAAACTGCGGGCGTCGATCTGGATCTCGCCCACCTCCGCCACCGTGCTGTCCGGGCCGGCGTCGCGGAAGATGTCGCCGATGCCCCAGACGGCGAAGCTGAGGATCAGGAAGAAGAACAGGATCTTGACGACCCAGGATGCGGCCCTGCCGCGAATGGCCTGAAGCATTGCTCTGGTGTTGCCTCTATCGTCCGTTTCCGGCGCTGGAACGAGGGCGGATGATAGAAACGCCGCCCGCCGACCACAAGTACGGCCCGGCGGACGATCGGGCCACTGTCGGCTGGTCGCACCGCCATCGCTCTGTTATGAAGGTCGGCCCATGGAAGTGCGTGGTCGGGGGAGATTTACAACGATGCCACGAAAGTTGATCGCCGGTAACTGGAAGATGAACTGCCTGAAGGCGGACGGCGTCGCGTTGGCGAGGGATCTGGGCGTGCGCTATTCGGGCGAGGCCGATCCCGTGTTCGACATGCTTGTCTGCCCGCCGGCGCAGATCATCGATGCCGTTGGCGCGGCGATCGCCGGCAGCGGCGTGGTGCTGGGCGGGCAGGATTGTCATCGCGAGCGTAAGGGCGCCTTCACCGGCGACGTTGCGGCCCCCATGCTTGCCGATCTCGGGTGCAGCCATGTGATCGTCGGCCACAGCGAGCGCCGGCAGTATCACGGCGAGATCGATCTGCTGGTCTCGGAAAAGGCCAAAGCCGTGCATGAAGCCGGCATGACGGCCATCATCTGCATCGGCGAGACGGAGGCCGAGCGGGATGCGGGCCAGGCGCTTGCCGTCTGCTCTCGCCAGATCGCCGGATCGGTGCCGGAGGGATCGTCGGCGGAGAATACGGTGATCGCCTATGAGCCCGTGTGGGCCATCGGCACCGGTCGGACCCCGACGGCGGATGACGTGGCCGAGGTGCATGCCCACATACGTGCGGAACTGTCCCGCATGCTGGCGGATCCCGACGATGTCCAGATCCTCTATGGCGGGTCGGTGAAGGCCTCCAATGCCGAAGAGCTCATGTCGGTTGCCAATGTCGATGGCGCTCTGGTAGGTGGGGCCAGCCTTAAGGCGGATGATTTCTGGGCGATCGCCAAAGCCTGTTCCTGATAGGGGCGATTGCGGTCGGCCTGGCCAATTCGGCGCTGGTGTGCTGTTAGCCGCGTTGCAGGGGCGCCGCGGCTACCTGCCTGTGCCGACCGGGAGAGAGTGTCGTGGAGACAATAATACTGGTGGTCCACCTGTTGATCGCCCTGGCGATGATCGGGATCATCCTGATTCAGCGCAGCGAGGGCGGGGGCCTCGGGTTGGGCGGTGGCTCCGGTGGCATGGGCCAGTTCATGTCGGTTCGGGGGACCGCCAACATCCTGACTCGGGCGACGGCTATCCTCGCCGCATGCTTCATCGCCACCAGCTTGACGCTGGCGATTCTTGCAAGCCAGCGCGGCGGACCCTCCGAAATCGTGCCAGAACAGGCGGAGCAAGTGGAAGAGCAACCTGAAGCCGAATCTCCGATTGTCCCGGATACGGATTGATATCATTCGACTTTCGGCTCACCCGAGAATGTTAACGGAATTATGACTCCCCCGACCTTTGGGGACCGGCGCCTTCTGCTCTATCTTCGAGGTCCATGACGCGGTTCATCTTCATCACCGGCGGCGTGGTCTCCTCCCTCGGCAAGGGCTTGGCAACGGCGGCGCTTGGCGCGCTCTTGCAGTCCCGTGGCTTCAAGGTCCGGCTGCGCAAGCTGGACCCGTACCTGAACGTGGATCCGGGGACGATGAGCCCGACCCAGCATGGCGAGGTGTTCGTCACCGACGATGGTGCGGAGACCGACCTGGATCTGGGGCACTATGAGCGGTTCACCGGCGTCCCGGCTCGCAAGTCCGACAACGTGACGACCGGCCGGATCTACTCCGAGGTGATTTCGCGCGAGCGTCGCGGCGACTATCTGGGGGCGACGATCCAGGTCATTCCCCATGTGACGGACGCGATTAAGGAGTTCATCGGCTCCGACCTGGGCGATGAGGACTTCGTGCTGTGCGAGATCGGCGGCACGGTTGGCGATATCGAAAGCCTGCCGTTCCTTGAGGCGATCCGCCAGTTCGGCAATGAGGTGGGTCCGGACCGCGCCCTGTTCGTGCATTGCACGCTGCTGCCTTATCTGGCCGCCGCCGGCGAGCTGAAAACCAAGCCCACTCAGCACTCGGTGAAGGAGCTACTGTCCGTCGGCATCCAGGCAGGCATCATCCTGTGCCGGTCTGAGCATCCCATTCCCGAGGACGAACGCCGCAAGATCGCGCTCTTCTGCAATGTGCGTAACGACAGGGTGATCCCCGCCCTCAATGCATCAAGCATCTACGAGGTTCCGATCCAGTACCATGCCGCCGGCTTCGACGGTCAGGTGCTGGACTATTTCGGGCTGACCGCAGCGCCGCCGGCGAACCTGGATCGATGGGAAGAGATCGTAAGGCGGCTGAAATCGCCCGAAGGCGAGATCACGATTGGGATCGTCGGCAAATACACCCGCGTCATCGACAGCTATAAGAGCCTGTCGGAGGCGCTGACCCATGGCGGCATCGCCAACAATGTGCGGGTTAACATCGCCTGGATGGACTCGGTGATCTTCGAACGCGACGGCGCCGCCGTTGAGCTTGAAGACGTGGACGGCATCCTTGTGCCTGGCGGGTTCGGGGAGCGCGGGTCTGAGGGCAAGATACGAGCCGCCCAGTTCGCCCGGGAACACAAGGTGCCCTATTTCGGCATCTGCTTCGGCATGCAGATGGCGGTGATCGAGGCGACGCGGAACCTGGCGGGCCTGCCGGATGCCGGCAGCACCGAGTTTGGAATCTGCGCCGATCCGGTGGTTGGGCTGATGACGGAATGGCTTCGGGGCAATGAGCGGGAGATCCGTTCGTCGGCCACCGACAAGGGCGGGACTATGCGATTGGGCGCATACCCGGCCGTCCTGCAGCCGTCGAGCATGGTCCGGGCGATCTATGACGGATCCGATGTCATCAGCGAACGGCATCGCCACCGCTACGAGGTCAACATCAACTACACCAACAGGCTGGAAGAGGCGGGGTTGTCCATCTCCGGGCTGTCGCCCGACGGCACACTGCCCGAGATCGTTGAGCGCAAGGACCATCCGTGGTTCGTCGGCGTCCAGTTCCATCCAGAGCTGAAGAGCAAGCCCTTCGATCCGCACCCCCTGTTCACCGATTTCATCCGCGCCGCGCTGGAGCAGTCGCGGCTCGTCTGATTGGAACGGAAGCTGCACATGCAAGCCGATATGCGCTCGGTCGAGGTGGGGCCGGTCACGCTGGCCAACGACCGGCCCTTTGTCCTGATCGCCGGCCCCTGTGCGTTGGAAAGCCGCCAGCATGCCCTGGAGATGGCGGATGCGTTGAGCGCTCTCTGCCGCCGGCTGGATATGGGCCTGATCTACAAGACGTCGTTCGACAAGGCCAATCGCACCTCGTTGCAGAGCGCCCGAGGGATCGGCCTGGACCAGGCCCTGCCGATCCTGGCTGAAGTCAGGGAAACCTATGGGTGTCCGGTGCTGACCGACATCCATTCCGAGCATCAATGCGCGCCGGTGGCCGAGGCCGTTGATGTCCTGCAGATCCCCGCATTTCTGTGCCGGCAGACCGACCTGCTGCTCGCTGCTGGGAACACCGGCCGCACCGTCAACATCAAGAAGGGCCAGTTCCTGGCGCCCTGGGACATGGCCAATGTGGCGGCCAAGGTGGCGTCGACCGGCAACGGCAAGGTCGTGTTGACGGAGCGCGGCACCAGCTTCGGCTACAACACGCTGGTCAGCGACATGCGCTCTCTACCGATCCTCAGCGCAACCGGCCATCCCGTGGTCTTCGACGCGACCCATTCGGTGCAGCAGCCGGGGGGCCTGGGCCAGGCCTCCGGCGGACAGCGCGAGTTCGTGCCGGTCCTGGCGCGTGCGGCGGTGTCGGTCGGCGTAGCCGGTGTGTTCATCGAGACGCACCAGGATCCCGATGCGGCTCCAAGCGACGGTCCGAACATGGTTCCGCTACGCCGCATGCCGGCGCTGCTGGAGACGCTGATCGCGTTCGACCGGCTCGCGAAGAGCCAAGTTCACGGGGATTAGCAGTCCCGGCCCACCGGCCCAGCCTGCCTGAAGGATCATGGCCGGTGCGGCAACCGTGGATAGCGCGACGGCGGCCGCTTGCCGGTAGCCGAACGTGCGCACGCTCGTCTATAGTCCGCGACGCTTCGCCGTACCCTGCCGTCGAAGTGCCCAGAGCCAAACAGACGAGACATCCGCATCCTAGGAAGGCATCGCGATGACCGCCATTACCGACATTCAAGCGCGCGAGATCCTTGATAGCCGTGGCAATCCGACCGTCGAGGTCGACGTTCTGCTCGAAACCGGCGTCATGGGGCGCGCCGCGGTGCCGTCCGGCGCATCGACGGGTGCGCACGAAGCGGTCGAGCTGCGCGACGGCGACAAGGGCCGCTACGGCGGCAAAGGCGTCAGCAAGGCCGTGGAGAACGTCAACGGAGAGATCTACGACGCCCTATCCGGCATGGACGCCGAAGACCAGGTGCTGATCGACAACATGATGATCGAGCTGGACGGCACCCCCAACAAAGGCCGCCTGGGCGCCAACGGCATTCTCGGCGTGAGCATGGCCACGGCAAAGGCTGCAGCGCAGGAAGCGGGGCTGCCGCTCTACCGTTACGTCGGCGGCACGCTGGCCTCGGTGCTGCCGGTGCCGATGATGAACATCGTCAACGGCGGCGAGCATGCCGACAATCCCATCGACATCCAGGAGTTCATGATCATGCCGGTGTCGGCCGATACGGTCGCCATGGCGGTACGCATGGGCTCCGAGGTGTTCCAAGAGCTGAAGAAGGGCCTGAAGGCGGCTGGCCACAACACCAATGTCGGCGACGAAGGCGGCTTCGCACCCAATCTCGCCTCCGCCGACGAGGCGCTCGGCTTCATCATGAAGGCGATCGAGGCGGCCGGCTACACGCCCGGCGACGATGTGATGCTGGCGCTCGACGCCGCCTCGACGGAGTTCTTCAAGGACGGCAAGTACCACCTTGAAGGTGAAGGCAAGGTGCTGAGCGCCGAACAGATGGTCGCCTATTACGAGGATCTCTGCAGCCGGTACCCGATCCTGTCGATCGAAGACGGCCTGGCGGAAGACGATTGGGCCGGCTGGAAGATCCTGACCGGTCAGCTCGGCGGCAAGGTTCAGCTTGTCGGCGACGACCTGTTCGTGACCAACCCCAAGCGGCTCGCCGACGGCATCCAGCAGGGTGTGGGCAATTCGATCCTGGTGAAGGTGAACCAGATCGGCACCCTGACGGAAACGCTGCAGGCCGTGGAGATGGCGCACAAGGCAAGCTACACGGCGGTGCTGTCGCACCGGTCCGGCGAGACGGAAGACAGCACCATTGCCGACCTGGCCGTTGCCACCAACTGCGGCCAGATCAAGACGGGTTCGCTCAGCCGTACCGACCGCATGGCCAAGTATAACCAGCTGATCCGCATCGAGGAGGAGCTGGACAAGGCCGCTCTGTATCACGGCAAAGGCGTGCTGCGCGGCTGATTGCCGAAGGCTGCCGCCGGGCCGGACACGCCCGGCGGCAGTTCCGCTGCAAAGACTCCAGGCTGCGGAAAGCAATTGACCGCGCCGGCCGGGCGTGATTCAGTCCGGTCCATGCGGGTAAACCACTTCATGCGACGTCGGTTCCGGGCCTTCTTAGGTCCGGCACTGGCCATTTTTCTGATCGGATACTTCATCTTCCATATGGTCCAGGGCAATCATGGGCTGATCGCGCGCGACCGGCTTTTGGGCGAGGTGGAAGAGGCGCAGAGCGCGCTTGCGGCGTTGCAGGTCGAGCGTCAGCGCCTTGAGGCCCAGGCGGACAGGCTGAACCCGAGCCAGCTTGATCTCGACCTGCTGGACGAACGTTCGCGGGTGATGCTGAACTTGGCCCATCCGAACGATCTGGTTATTCCTTTCGCCGAAGATTGATCTCGAAGGATTTCGCCTCGGCGTACCTTGCAATGGCCCGCACAGCGCGGTAGCTGTAACTAACTTCGTTGCGTCGGCAGCGCCGCCCCCACGAACCTCACCCAGGTGGTTGGCGGACCGCTGGACTGACCCAGAGTTCGATACCGGCGGGGAGGACACCGTGGCGAGAGCGAAGAGCCGCGGCGACAAAGAAACTGTCGCCGAGCAGCCCGAGGCGTCAAAGGAACAGCTGCTCGAATACTATCGCAGCATGCTGCTGATCCGCCGGTTTGAAGAAAAGGCCGGCCAACTTTACGGAATGGGCCTGATCGGCGGCTTCTGCCATCTCTATATCGGGCAGGAGGCGGTTGTCGTCGGCATGCAGGCAGCGCAGCAGCCAGGCGATACGGTGATCACCGGATATCGGGACCACGGCCACATGCTCGCTTGCGGCATGGAAGCCCGTGGCGTGATGGCGGAGCTGACCGGTCGAAGGGGCGGCTATTCCAAAGGCAAGGGCGGCTCGATGCACATGTTCAGCCGCGAGAAGAAGTTCTTCGGCGGCCACGGCATCGTCGCCGCGCAGGTGCCGCTCGGCTCGGGGCTCGCTTTCGCCCACAAGTACAGCAAGGATGGCGGTGTGTGCATCTGTTACATGGGTGACGGCGCGGTCAACCAGGGCCAGGTCTACGAGAGCTTCAACATGGCGGCTCTTTGGGATCTGCCCGTGATCTATGTGATCGAGAACAACAAGTATGGCATGGGCACGTCCGTTGAGCGCGCCTCGGCCAATCCCGACCTGCATGAGCGTGGCACCGCCTACGGCATTCCAGGCACCAAGGTCAACGGCATGGATGTGCGGGAGGTGCGTCAGGCCGCCGAGGCGGCGATCGCGCGGGCGCGCTCCGGCGAGGGGCCGTCCATTCTTGAGATGATGACCTATCGGTATCGCGGCCATTCCATGTCGGACCCGGCGAAGTACCGGACAAAAGAGGAAGTGTCCGGCGTGCGGCAGACGCAAGACCCCATTGATGGCCTGAAGACCATACTGCTGGAAGGCGGAATGGCGACGGAGGACGACCTGAAGGACATCGACCGGGATATCCGTAGCATCGTCAACGATGCCGCAGAGTTCGCCCAGCAGAGTCCTGAACCGGACGTCTCGGAGCTTTGGACCGACGTTCTTGTCGAGGCGTAGAGCCATGGCGGCCGGCAGGCGCACATTGGCGGCAACACGAAGCGGATCAGCCGGGGCCTAGGGAAGACACCAATGCCGATTGAAATCCTCATGCCCGCACTTTCCCCCACCATGACGGAGGGGACGCTGGCGAAGTGGCTGAAGCAGGAAGGCGACAGCGTGTCGTCCGGCGATGTGATCGCCGAGATTGAGACCGACAAGGCAACCATGGAGGTCGAGGCCGTCGACGAGGGCATCCTAGGGCGGATCCTTGTCGCCGAGGGGACCGAGGCGGTGGCAGTCAATACGGCGATCGCCATGCTGCTCGCCGATGGCGAAGACGCCAGCGCGCTGGATGCCGTATCGGCCGCCGGGTCGGGCAACGGTGCGGCGCCGGCCGCGCCGCAACCTGCGGAGCAGCAGGCAAAGGCGCCGGCAGTGGCCTCCGCCCCGCCGCCCACGGTGTCTGCCCCTTCGACGGCTGAGGAGGACAAGTTCTTCGAGCGCACCCAGCGTGTGACCGTGCGCGAAGCCCTGCGCGACGCGATGGCGGAAGAAATGCGCCGCGATCCGACAGTCTTCCTCATGGGCGAGGAAGTGGCGGAGTACCAGGGCGCTTATAAGGTCAGCCAGGGTCTGCTGGACGAATTCGGGCCGCAGCGCGTGATCGATACGCCGATCACCGAGCACGGGTTCGCCGGCCTCGGCGTGGGCGCGGCCTTCGGCGGACTGCGCCCGATCGTGGAGTTCATGACGTTCAACTTCGCCATGCAGGCGATCGACCATCTCATCAACAGTGCGGCCAAGACGCTCTACATGTCCGGCGGCCAGATGGGCTGCCCCATCGTCTTCCGCGGCCCCAACGGCGCGGCATCCCGGGTGGCGGCTCAGCACAGCCAGGACTATGCGAGCTGGTACGGGCACATTCCCGGGCTCAAGGTCGTCGCACCCTGGTCGGCGGCCGATGCGAAGGGGCTGCTTAAATCGGCCATCCGCGACCCCAATCCGGTGATCTTCCTGGAGAACGAGATCCTCTACGGCCACAGCTTCGACGTTCCGGAGGATCCGGAGTTCATCGTGCCGATCGGCCGGGCGAAGGTCGTGCGGCCGGGCAGCGATGTCACGATCACGGCGCTTTCGATCATGGTCGGCAAGGCGTTGGACGCTGCAGAGACGCTGGCGGCGGAGGGTATCGAGGCCGAGGTCATCGACCTGCGGACGGTCAGACCGCTGGATGTGGAGACGGTCGTGGCCTCGGTGCAGAAGACCAACAGGCTGGTCAGTACGGAAGAGGGATGGGCCTTCGCGGGCATCGGCAGCGAGCTGGCGGCGCTGATGATGGAGCACGCCTTCGACCACCTGGATGCGCCGGTGATGCGGGTCTGCGCCGCGGACGTGCCCATGCCCTATGCCGCGAACCTGGAACAGCTTGCCTTGCCACAGGCGCAGAACATTGTGGATGCCGCCAAGGCCGCCTGCTACCGCACCTGACCACCGGACTTCCCGGGCGCAGGTCCGGGCCATCGGCGGCGCCGCAATCTGGGCGTCAGGCCGTGTCTTTCGGGGAATGAGCCAATGCCGATCGAAGTTCTGATGCCGGCCCTGTCACCGACGATGACGGAGGGCACGCTCGCCAACTG
>JANQQD010000003.1 GCA_028285185.1 Anaerolineae bacterium
GCGCCCACCAGCATGACGATCGATCCATTCAGCGCGACCTCGCGCCAGAGCCCGCCATGCTCGCCGTTGACGCCGTTGCTGGTTCCGCCGTTGCGCCGCGCCAACCACAGGGCAGACAGAATGGCCGGCGTTTCCATCACCGCGGCCACGGCGACCAGATAGCCTTCATAGTCGATGCCCAGGGAGACGAGGCTCTGGGTCGCCGCCACGAAGGTGACGATGCTGATCGATCCGTAATGGGCGGCGACGGCTGCGGCATCCACCCGGTCGAGCCCGGAGGTTGCGCGCAGCAGCATGAAGCCGATCAGCGGTATGGCAAAGCTCAAGACCGCCCCGACAAAAAGGGTTCCGATGACCCGGGCATCGAACCCGTGCGAGGCCAGCCCCGCACCGCCCTTGAAGCCGATGGCCAGCATCAGATAGAGGGCGAGTGCCTTGGCGACCGCCTCAGGCACCGCTAGATCGGAGCGTGCGAGCGCTGCGACGAGGCCAAGGGCAAAGAACAGCACCATGGGCGACAGCAGGTTTGCCGACGCCAGCGCGAGCGCATTCTCCATGACGTGATTTCCGGGTTGCGTGCGGGGCGGGCCGTTCCGGCCTCTTGGGTCTACGTCCTCAGTGCGTCATGAAGACCGGCCGTTCGGAGGTCTTCAGGGTCGCTACGATCGTGGCACCAAACTTCTTGCCGAGCATGGCCTTGCGGTAATGCGTGCCCAGCACCAGCAGGTCGGCGCCAACCTTGTCGGCCTCGGCGGGGATACCCTCCAGAACCGGGGCGTCGATCACGGCCGTCGTCGCCTCCGCCCCATAGGTCCGGACATAGTCGGCAGCGCTGTCCACCGCACGATGATTCTCGGCACTGCCACTGCCGAAATAGACGATGTGCAGCCGGCAGTCAGGCCAGAGGTTGAGCTGCATGAAGCGCTTCATGGCCTTGGCCGATTCAGCCGTACCGTCATAGGCGATCATGGTGACGTCGATCGGGCGGTGTCCCTCTGTGATCGCTAGGATCGGCCGCACGCCGCGATCGACCAGCCGCAGCAGGGCATTTTCCGGTTCTGCCACGACGCCGTTGTGGAACCAGCCGCGCAGGCCCAGCACACACAGATCGTGATACCGCCAGGCGTCGGCCAGCGCGTCGAAAGGATCCTTCTCTGCTCGGATGACGGAAAACGGCACGCCTGCATCTGCGCAGGCCGCCTCAAACCGCTCCAGCGCCCCCTGGGCCGTCTGCCTGATCTTGGCCACTCGGTCGTCGCGCATCTGCTTGGCGTAGTGCGCGCCGCCGATGGGAACCGGCCCGACCTTCGCCAGCCGCTCCACATCCACCACCGACATGGCGCTGACCGCCGCGCCGTGGCGGGCGGCAAGCTCGACCGTATAGGCAATCTTCGCTTCGGTCGCCGGCGTGCCTGCCACGCCGACCAGGATACGCCTGAACATGGCCGCAACCTCTCGCAATCGCTCCTAATCTCACATGAACGTTCATATATAGATACAAACCAACAAATTAAAGCTCACATGCATTGAAAATCGGATAATCAGCCACAAAATGGGCTATCTGTTTAGAAACACCATCGAACGAGCATGCTCAGCAAGCCGCTCATGACCGTGCATGAGGTGGCAGAGGCGTTGAAGGTGACGGAAGCGACGGTCCGCACATGGATTCGCGAGCGCAAGCTGCGGGCCATGAAGGTGGGCAAGGACTGGCGCGTGACCGTGAACGACGTCGAAGCCTTTCTCGACGAGCACGC
>JANQQD010000025.1 GCA_028285185.1 Anaerolineae bacterium
CACGGTAAAGGGGTCGACCCGGATCAGCTCGCCGCCCTCATTGGCGTAGCGGTCGCAGGCGCCGCTCTTGCCCTCGGCGATGTAGCAGAGCACCGGGCAGGCATCGCAGCGGATCTTGCCGCCGCGCGTATCGCCACTCGCTTGGCTGACCATGCCCCGACCCTCAGCGTTCAGCCGCGACGATTGCGGCGCGCACCCGGTCCGGCGTCGCCGGCAGCCGGCGGATGCGCGCACCGGTAGCGTCGCGGATGGCGTTGACGATGGCCGGCGCCGTCGGGATCAGCACATGCTCGCCCAGCCCCTTGGCGCCGTAGGGGCCGTGCGGGTCCGCCACCTCGACGATCAGGGTTTCGATCGGCGGGATGTCGCCGAAGGTCGGGATCAGATAGTCGTGCAGGTTTTCCGTCCGTCCGGGAATGAACTCCTCCATCAGCGCCATACCCACACCCTGGGCGATGCCGCCGTGGACCTGGCCTTCGACGAGCACGGGGTTGATTGCCTTGCCGACATCGTGCGCGGCGGTGATCTTCACCAAGCGGACCAGACCGAGCGCGCTATCGACCTCCAGCTCCACCAGATGCGCGGCATAGCCGAAGACGGCGTAGGGGCTGCCCTGGCCGTTGGCGTCCAGCGGCTTGGTCGGCGGGTCGTAGGTTTCCTCCGCGCGAAGGACGTAACCTTCGTCATCCGCCTCCAGCGCCGAGAGCGCGACGCGGCGCAGTTCGCCGCAGTCCAGCAACCGGATCGCGCCGTCCTCGAAGACGATCTCGGCCGCCTCAGAGACATTGCCAAGGCGCAGGATCTTCGCCCGCAGCGCCTCGCCCGCCAGCCGGGCGGCGTTGCCAGTGACGAAGGTCTGGCGCGAAGCCGAGGTCTTGCCGGCATCCGGCGTAATGTCCGTGTCGGCGCCGACCAGCGAGAGCCGTTCGACCGCGATCCCCGTGGCCTCGGCGAAGATCTGGGCGATGACCGTATTCGCCCCCTGACCGATATCGACCGCTCCCTGGTGCAGCACCACGGCTCCGTCCGCCCGAACGCCGGCCTTGATGGTCGAAGGGTTGGGCAAGGAGGTGTTGCCGCAGCCATACCAGCCTGAGGCGATGCCCACGCCTCGGCGCATGCCGTCGTGTTGCGCGTTCCAGACCTCAGCCTCCGCCCGCGCCCGTTGCCAGTGGGGTGCTAAGGCATCGAGGCAGGTGCCTATGCCGACGCCGCGATCGAACACCTGGCCCGTGACAGTCGGCAAGCCGTCGGCCAGCGCGTTCTTGCGGCGAAATGCCAGTCGGTCCATGCCGAGCGCGTCGGCCAGCTCATCGAACAGGGCCTCTTGCGCCACCGCCGATTGCGGCACGCCGAAGCCACGGAACGCGCCGGACGGGGCGCAATGGGTGTGCACGCCACGGCTGCGGGCGCGATAGTCCGCCACGTGATAGGGCCCCGATGCGTGCACCGGCACGCGGTTGGCCACAGTTGGACCCCAGGACGCATAGGCGCCGGTGTTGAAGGCGCTGTCGAAGTCGAAGCCTGAAACCTGCCCGTCGCGCGTAGCGCCGATGCGGAGACGAATCTGTGCCGGGTGCCGCTTGGTCGTCGACTGGATCGACTCCGTGCGCGTATAGGCCATGCGCACCGGCCGGTTCAGCCTCCATGCCGCAAGCGCCACATAGGGCTGCAGCGAGAGGTCGAGCTTGGAGCCGAAGCCGCCGCCCACCGCGGTCGGCACGATTCGTACCTGATCGGGATCGAGCCCCATGATCTCGGCCATGGTGTCCCGGTCCATCATCGGAGCCTGGGTGCAGGCGTGGATCTCGAGGCGGTCGCCGGCTCGCATGGCAAAGCCGGCCTCCGGCTCGATATAGGCATGCTCCACGAAGCCCGTGTCGAAGGCGCCTTCGACGACGACATCGGCGCGAGCCAGCGCGGCTTCTGCATCGCCGCGCTGCACCAGGCCGCGGCACATCACATTGCCGGTGCGCGTCGGATGCAGGGCTGGCGCTGCGACGCCTTCCGCCGTATCCACCGTCAGCACGCCCTGCAGCTCCGTCCATGTCACCGGGAAGTCGGTCAGGTCCAGAGCCGACACGATATCGGCGTCGCCGACAACCGCGGCTACGGGTTCGCCGCGGAAGCGCGCCGTCTCTTCCGCAAAGACCGGCTGGTCGGCGAAATTGGGAATCACGCCGAAGCAGTTGCGGCCCGGCACATCCGCAGCCGACAGCACCGCGGCGACACCGGGATGGGCGGCAGCGAAGGCGCCCAAATCGCCCAAGACGAACCGCGCATGGTGGTGGGGCGACCGCACGATGCGGACCACCAGGGCGTCCGCCGGCGCCACGTCGTCCCCGAACCGCTCGACACCGGAGATCTTGGCATCACCGTCAACCCGCGGAAGGGCGGCCCCGACCTGTCGACCGTTCGTACACTGCGGCGGGTCCGTGGCCGGAGATCTGGCGTCCAGCACCGCATCGATGATCTTGCGGTAGCCGGTGCAGCGGCACAGAACGCCGGCCATCGCGTCTTTCACGGCCGCCTCATCCGGTTCGGGGTCGCCGCGCAACAGCGCCACGGCCGACACCATTGCACCCGGCGTACAGATGCCGCATTGGGCCGCGCCGTGGCGTTCGAACGACGCCCTCAGACGGGCGGCCGCGCCATCCAGGCTCGTCAGGCTAGCGACAGTTTCCACCGCGGCCCCATTGACGCGCGCTGCCGGGACCATGCAGGCGCACAGTGCCTCGCCGTCCAGCAGTATGGTGCAGGCGCCGCAATCTCCGGCATTGCAGCCGACCTTGACGTCTCGCGCACCCAGCCGCTCGCGCAGCACCTCCGAAAGCCGCGCCCCTGGCGGTGTCGTTGTCCGGACGTCGACGCCGTTGAGCGTGAACGCGACCGTAATCATGGCCCCTCCACTGCGCAGCAATCGGCAAGCGTTCGCGCGATCAGTTCTACCACGACCTCGGCGCGATAGCCCGCGGTGCCACGGACATCGTCGATCGGCGAGAGCGGCGCCAGATGCTCAGGCCGCACGCACGCGGCAAGCGCGTCGGCGGCAATGGGTGTGCCGATCAGGGCATCTTCCAACGCGGGCAGGCGCTGCGCCACCGGCGAGCATGACCCCACGGCGACCCGCGCCTCCGCGACCGTGCCATCGGGCCCGGGCACGATGACGGCCGCGACCATCGCAATGGAGATGACGAGGTAGCGCCGTGCACCGAGCTTGCGAAAGCCGCTGGCGGCACCGGCCGGAAGATGCGGAACGAGCACTGCGGCGACCATTTCGCCCGGCTGCAGCGCCGTCTTGCGCACGTCGGTGATGAACGATGCCAACGGCAGAGTGCGCGTGCCCCGCGCCCCGATAATCTCGACCGACGCATCCAAGGTCAGCAGCGGCGGCACACCATCCGCGGCCGGCGATGCGTTGCAGAGATTGCCGGCCACGGTACCCGCGTTCTGGATCTGGATTGAACCGACCTCCCGCGCCGACGCTTTCAGCCCGTCGAAGCAGGGCGGCAGTGGCGCATGGACCACATCGGTCCAGGTCGTCGTGGCTCCGATGCGCCAGCCGTCGTCGGTCTCTGCGATGCCGCGCAGGCCCTCCACCCGGCCGATATCCAAAGTATCGAACGTCACCGGGGCGTCGCTCAGCGCCGGGTAAAAATCGGTGCCGCCGGCGAGGATCCTGGCCTCGCCCGATGCCAGGAAATCGATCGCCTCTCGCAAGGTCGTGGGAACCGCGTATCGCACCGTCGGCCGACCTCTTATTCGTTTGTATACTAACAAGAGTTCGCCGTCTCGCCACCTCTGTCAAGCCCAATTGCCGGCCGGCGCCGCCGCCCGCATTCTGGCCAGTCCCACGTCGGACGCCATGTACTGTCCGATTGCGTACCGGTAGTGTTTGACCCATCGTCTCCCGGCAGGAAAAACCATGAGCCTTGTCGTCAGGGGCCTGTCTTCGCCGCTGCTGCATGACTGCCATCTGACGGTGTCGGACGGCGAGGTGGTCGCCCTTCGCGGTGCATCCGGGTCCGGCAAATCCGCCTTCCTTCGCGCTGTTACCGATCTCGACCCCAATGAGGGCGATGTCTGGCTGGACGATGTTTCGCGGTCGGCGATGACGGGTCCTGAATGGCGCCAACGCGTTCGCTATGTGGCTGCCGAAACGGCGTGGTGGGCCGACAGGGTTGGTGAGCATTTCAGGGCGCCCAACCAAACGGTCGGGATGGCCGTCGAGATCGGACTGTCCGAGGACTGCATGACTTGGGAGGTGGCACGCCTGTCGACCGGCGAGAAGCAGCGGCTGGGCTTCCTTCGCGCGGTTGAGGACAGTCCGCGCGCTCTCTTGCTGGACGAACCGACAGCCGCGCTCGACGCGGACACGGAAGCAGCGGTGGAACGCCTGATCCAGCGCCACCGTTCGGACGGCACCGCCATAATCCTGGTCACCCACAGCGACGGCCAGGCTAGCCGCTTGGCGGACCGCCGGATGCGCATCGACAACGGGCGGCTGTCGGACGCCGCCCCATGAACTTCGTCGATCTCTCGGTCTGGGATGTTGCGGCCGTCTCGGGCTTCGTGCTGGTGAACGGTCTCCTTTCCGTCTGGCTTTCGCTGGGGATTGCTCGTCAGCTTCTGGTCGCAGCCGTGCGCATGGTCGTCCAGCTTGCCGCGGTCGGGGCCCTGCTGACGCTGTTGTTCGACGTCGCCTCACTGCCCTGGACGCTGGCCATGGGATTGGTGATGGTGCTGTTCGCCGGGCGTGAAATCATGGCGCGGCAGACCCGGCGCATCACAGGCTGGTGGGGCTACGGGCTCGGCACCGCCACAATGTCCGTCGGCGCGACGATGGTGACCCTGGTGGCGCTGCTCGGCAGCCTGCAGCCGGAGCCGTGGTACGACCCTCGCTATGCCATCCCACTGTTCGGCATGATGCTGGGCAACGCCATGACCGGCATCAGCCTGGGCCTGGATACGCTCACCACAGCGGTGGTGCGGGACCGTGCAGCCATCGAAACACGCATCGCGCTGGGCGCGACGCGGTTCGAGGCCTTGCGGCCAACCATGCGCGAAGCGATGCGGCGCGGGCTCATGCCCATGATCAATTCCATGGCCGCGACCGGTGTCGTCTTTCTGCCCGGCATGATGACCGGACAGATCCTGGCCGGCATCGACCCGGCCCAGGCCGTGAAGTACCAGCTCTTGATCATGTTCCTGATCTCAGGCGCCACCGGGCTGGGCCTGCTGACGGCAGTGGTCGGCGGCGCATGGCGGCTCACGGATCATCGCCACCGTCTGAGGCCGGATCGGCTGGCCGGCGCGCGATAGCGCCACGGTCCGCAATCTGCCCCGGCAACCTTGGCCGCAGGCGGCCCGCGAGCGTTAACCAATTGGTCACGCCTTGCGGCTTAACAAGAGCACATGATCATCAGCCGCACACCCTTTCGCGTGTCCTTCTTCGGCGGTGGTTCCGACTATCCGGGCTGGTATCGGGAGCATGGCGGCGCCGTTCTCGCCGGTTCGATCGACCGGTTCTGCTACCTGTCGTGCCGCTGGTTTCCGAACTACTTCGACGCGCTCTATCGGGTCGTCTACAGCCGCATCGAGCTGTGCCAGGCGGTCGATGAGATCGACCATCCTTCGGTTCGGGCCTGCCTGAAGCACATGGGCATCGACCAGGGTGTGGAGATCGTGCACAACGCCGATCTGCCGGCACGGTCCGGCCTCGGCTCCAGCTCCGCCTTCACGGTCGGGCTCTTGAACTGCCTCCATGCCCTGCAAGGGCTGAGCCCCGATCATCAGAGCCTGGCGGAACTCGCCATCCATCTGGAACAGGATGTGATGCGCGAGAATGTCGGCTCGCAGGACCAGATGATGGTGGCCCATGGCGGCCTCAACCATGTTACGTTCACGGTGGACGGGTGCACGTCCAGCCCGGTCGACGTCAGTCCGCAGCGGATGGCCGATCTGGAATCCCATTTCATGCTGGTCTGGACCGGACTGTCCCGCAACTCGTCCGACGTTGCCGTCCACCAGATCCAGAACATTCCGCGCAAGCACGCCGAACTGAAGACGATGCAGTCCTTCGTGGATGTCGCCATCGGCATCCTGACCGAAGGCAGCGACGTGAGGGATTTCGGGCATCTGTTGCACGAGACCTGGACGCTGAAACGCACCCTGTCGTCGCACATCACGACACCGCTGGTGGACGACATCTATGCCGCAGCGCGGTCCGCCGGCGCCCTGGGCGGCAAGCTTCTGGGTGCGGGCGGCGGTGGGTTCATGCTGCTCATGGCCGATCCGGAAGACCATCCGCGCGTCCGGGAGGCCTTGTCGAGCTTCCGCACGACGACGCTGAAGTTTGAGGGCGACGGCACCCAGATCATCTTCAATAGTGCTCGCCTGCCCGACAGCGACGCGATTACCCTGCCCGCCAGTTCCCCCGACGCATGGGCCAACGCAGCATGTCTGGAAGCCATTCCATCCTTGTCACAGGCGGCGCCGGATACCTCGGCTCAATCATGGTCCCGTGCCTCCTGAATGCAGGGCACAGGGTTACCGTTCTCGACACCTTCATGTACCGCCAGGCCGCTCTGCTGGACGTGTGCAGCCATCCGCGGTTTTCCGTCGTGCGCGGCGACGCGCGTGACGAGCGGGTGATCGAACCGCTGGCCCGCGAGGCGGACATCGTCATTCCCCTGGCCGCCCTGGTCGGCGCGCCCCTATGCGATCGCGACGCCATCGGGACCGCCAGCACCAACCGCGACGCCGTCGTGATGCTGACCCGGATCCTGTCGCCGGCGCAGCGCATCGTCATCCCCAACACCAACAGCGGCTACGGCATCGGCAAGCCCGGCGTGCCCTGCACGGAAGATTCGCCGCTGAACCCCATCTCGCTCTACGGACGCACGAAGGTGGAAGCGGAAAAGGCAGTGCTGGAGCGCGGCAATTCCATAAGCCTGCGGCTGGCCACCGTGTTCGGCATGGCGCCGCGCATGCGCATCGACCTGCTGGTCAACGAATTCGTCTATCGCGCGGTGAAAGACCGCGTCGTCGTGCTGTTCGAAGCCGACTTCACGCGCAACTACATCCACATCCGCGACGTGGCACGCGCATTCATGCATGCCATCGACAGTTTCGAGGCCATGAAAGACCAGTGCTACAATGTCGGCCTGTCGGACGCCAATCTGACCAAGCGCCAGCTCTGCGCCGTGATCCAGAAATACGTGCCCAACTTCCTGACCCTGGAGGCACCGTTGGGCGAAGACCCGGACAAGCGCGACTACATCGTGTCCAACGAGAAGATCGAACGCACTGGCTTCAAGCCGGCCCACTCGCTGGACGACGGCATCCAAGAGCTGATCAAGGGCTACACGATGCTGACCAACACCTGCTACGGCAACGTGTGAGGCCAGGACTACGCACCTGCACCGCGGTCCCGGTTGGAGAGCATAGGCGTTTCGACCGGCCACCAGATGCCGTGTGACGGGTCGTTCCAGCGAACCGTGAACTGGCTGCCGGGGTCATAGTATTCTGACTGTTTGTAGTGGAACATCGCGCGGTCGGACAGCACCAGGTGCCCGTTTGCGACCCCGGGCGGCACCAGCACCTGCAAGCGGTTGCGGTCCGTGATGGTGAAGGCCTGCCAGGCTCCCTTCGTCGCCGATCCATTACGACAGTCCAGCACCGCCAGATAGATCTCCCCCATCAGGCACGACACCAGCTTCCAGGTCTTCTGGTCGCCATGCAGGCCGCGCAGCACGCCCTTGCGCGAGACGGAGATGTCGTCCTGCACGAACGCCGCCGTCACGCCCGCCGCCTCGTAGTCGCGCTGGTTGAAGGTCTCGACATAGTAGCCGCGGTGGTCTTCGAAGATGCCCGGCGTAAACGTGATCACACCTTCGATGGTCGTCGCTTCGACGTTCATTCTTCCCCTCGCTCCGGCTCCGGTGCTCCCGTCATACCCCGCAGCACCCGCCACATCGCCTGATGCTGGCGGCCCAGAGAGACCAGCCAGCCGAGCCCGACGCGACCGGCCTTCAGATCCTCGCGCAGCAAGCGGTTGCGGATGATCGGATCGTATTGTTGGAACAGCGGCATGCGGGCGGTGACGAAGTTTCCCAGCGGGTCGGCATCGTCGGAGATCTGCTCGCGGATATGATAGTTGGCCAGCGGCTCGGGAAGGAAGCCGATGTCGCCGTGCATCAGCACCCTCAGATTGAATTCCCAGTCGCCGAGCACGGGCAGGTCGGCGTCGAACCGGCCGACCGCGCCCCAGACCGAGCGGCCGAACAGAAAGGCGATCGGCGGGAACAGGTTCGCCTGCGCCATGTCCACCAGATGGATGTTGCGCACCCAGTCATTGTAGCGCTCGCGGGCGAGCTCCCGGACGCCGTCCTCGTCCACCTGCTCGACGATGCGTATCGAGGCGGTAGCCACGCCGGCATAGTGGGGATGGGCGTCCAGGAAGTACGTGGCCGCCTCCAGATAACGCGGCTGCCAGCTGTCATCGTCGTCATGGATGACGATATGGTCGGAGGCGACGGCCTCGATCCCTGCGTTGGAGGCCGCCTCGATCCCCAAAGGTTCCGCCAGATGCAGGACGTGAACCTGCCTCCCGTACCCCCGCGCCCTCGCGGCGGCCGCCTCGACGGGCGCACTGCTGCCGCCATTGTTCACCAGCACCCAGACGAAATCGCGCGCCGTCTGGTTGACGATGCTGTCGCAGGCGCGGTCCAGCAGCCGCGGCCGATTGAATGTCCGCGTGATCACCGCGACCTTGGCCGAGCGGGCGTCGGTCATCGGACGGGCCTTGCGCGGTGCATCGGTGTCATCGTTGTACGCTTCCTGGGTTGCGGCGCGCAGCGTACCGCCTTTCCTGGGAGCGAAACGTTAACAATTCCGCGCCACATTGGGGAGGGCCGCTCAACCATCGCGGCCACGCCTTGCCGGGCGCAGTCCATTGGTGACACAAGCTGGCTCATGGAATTCGACAGGCGGCGTTCCCGATGATCGAATGCGGTCCGCCATACGCGCTAGCCGACGCCGGCCCCGACCATGACCGGGTGCTGGCGGGTTTCGTCGACCGCACACTGGGGCCCGTGCTGACCGCCTTCGGCCGCTGGTGTGCCGAGGAAGCCACGATTCTGGCAGGAGAGCCCGAAGTCTTCGGCGTCGAGCGTGAGGGGCGGCTGCTGGCGCGGATGGCCGAGCCGTTCGGCGTGACGTCGACGCCACTGCACCTGAGCAGACGGGTCGGGCTGCTGGCCGCGCTCGGATCGGTCGACGAGGACGGACTGGCGAACCTCCTGGTCCGCGCACGGGCACGCCCGGCGACCAACATCGAAGCCTGCGCCCTGCTGAACATCGACCAGCAGGCGTCGGAAAGCCCGACCGAGCCGGTTGCCGTCGACGAACTGTTCCGCCGCCTGCAGAGCACCGGTGAGATTGGCGCCGTGCGCGAGACATCACAACGGGCCCGCACCGGGCTCTTGACCTATCTCCAGTCCATGGGCGTCGCCTGGGACGACCGCCCGCTGGTCCTGGTGGATCTGGGCTATGCCGGCAACATCCAGCGGACCCTGCTGGAGTGCCTGCGGCTGGAGGGTATCGCCAAGCCCGTCATGGGCCTCTATCTGGTGACGTCGCCGGGCATCGCCTGGGTCCGGCGGAGCGGTGGATGGGCGTCCGGCTTCCTCGCCGATACCGGACAGCCTGAAGACTTCATGCGGCGCTTTCTGACCTGCCGAGAAGTGTGGGAGCTGGCGACGGGCACCCCGTGCGGGACGACGCTGGGTTACGAGAGCGGACGACCGCTCTTGGCACACTCCCCCTACCGCTCCAGCCAGGTCACGGAAATGCTTCGGACGCAGGCACTCTGCCAGAGTTTCGCTGAGCTTGCGGCGGCCGAGAACGAAACGTTGCCGAGCGCCGAAGCGTGCCGCCGCATTGCGTTGAAGTTCCTGGAAGCGCCGAGCCCGGCAGAAGCCGCAGTCATTGGCGGCTGGCTCTACGACGGAGACGCAGGCTTCCCGTCCCGCGGCTTGGCCGAAGCCGGTCCGGTGCTCGCCGATGGCCGGGCATTCTACTGGCACGCGGCCGCGGCGGCGCTCCACGCATAGGATCGCAGCAGCATGGCCTATTCCCACGACTTCTATCTCGACCAGATGACGGAGAGCGAGGCGTCGGCATGCGTTATCGCGCCGATCGTGCTGTCCTATGTCGCCGCACAGTCGGTGATCGATGTCGGGTGCGGTGTCGGCACCTGGCTGCGGGTGTTCCGCAAGGCGGGAGTCTCCGAGATCGAGGGCCTGGATGGCGACCATGTGCCGGCGGAACTGCTGCGCATCCCCGTGTCGGCCTTCACTGCAGCGGATCTGATGCAGCCGCTCGCGCTGACCCGCAGATACGATCTGGCACTGTGCCTGGAAGTGGCGGAACATCTGCCGCCGCAGCGGGCCGAAGGCCTGGTCGCCGATCTCGGGCGATGCGCCGACGCGGTGCTGTTCTCCGCCGCGCTGCCGTTCCAGGGCGGGGAGGCGCATGCCAATGAGAACTGGCTCGAATACTGGGCGATCCTGTTCCGCCGGATCGGCTACTCCGTGGTCGATCTCGTGCGGCCGCGCATCTGGAACGACCTGCATGTGTGCTGGTGGTATCGCCAGAATACCGTTCTGTTCGTGCGGGACGAGGCATTCGGACAGCCGCCTTTGACGACTCGGATGCCGGAAATGCCCGATCCTCTCCGGCCGTTGTCGCAGATCCATCCTGCGCAAGTCCTGACACGGCTTGCAAAAGCCGGCAAACCGCTTGCAGACCACGCGCGCAGAGCGGGATTGCGATACTACACAGCCGTTCTCGATGCCTATCTGGCCGGCGGTACCATTCTGCCCGAGCCCACTCTGCATTACGCGACCTGACGCGTTGGCGGGAGCTGCCCTTTGAGCGAGCACACCTCTGTCGAGGAGACCATCACAAGCCATCTGTCTGCCGGGCCCGACCGCATCGTGTCCTTCGACATCTTCGATACGCTGCTGCTGCGGCGCTGCGAACCTGAGCTGGCGCGGCTGTTCTCGGTTAGCCGCTGGCAGGCGCGGGCGCTGCGCAAGGCCGGCATGGACGCCAGCGCGCAGACCGTCTACCGCGCGCGCGCCGTCTATCAGAAGCGGGCCTATGACGATGTCCGCGACGGGACGGGGCCCGAACCCTGCTACGCCGATATCGCCGACCCGATGATCAGGGATCTGGGCCTGCCGCACGGGTCCCGCCGGCATCTGCTGGAGGCCGAGACGGACTGGGACTTGGCCCATGTACGCGCCAACGCCGGACTGCTCAGTGCCTTGGCCGCAGCACTCAAGATGGCGCCACCGCCGGCAGCCGTCATCGGTGTGAGCGACATGTATTTCCCCAAGGCGAGCATCCGCCGCCTCATTCAGACCCATGTCCCCGAACTTGGCGACATACGACTGTTCGTCAGCAGCGACGAACGGGCCAGCAAGCGGCGCGGCGACCTGTTCCCGCGGGTCGCCCAGGCGCTGGGCGTGGCGGCGAGCACGATCCTGCATATCGGCGACTGTCCCCATGCTGACGGCCGTCAGGCCGAGGCCGCCGGTTGTCGGAGCTTCCTGCTGCGCCGAAACCGCGTCTGCCGCACGGTTTCGGCCATGCAGGACCACGCGATCCGCTGGGGGCTCCGGCGCTGGCCTGCAAGGGAGGTTGCGCCGGCAACGTGAAGGTCACGCATGCTTTGCCGTGCCGCAGACACGCCGCTCACGACGATCAGGTAAGCGCGCATTAACCAATTTTGGCGATGATGGCGGGGCTCATGTGAGCCGACAGTTCACCAGCCATCTTTTGCACTTCCGCCCTAGGGTCCGGCCAGGGGGGCGGCACAACTGCGGAAGGGTTCGCTCATTTTCACGCGCATTCTCGTCACGGGCAGTTCTGCGGTTACGGGAACCGCCGTGCGTGCCGTTGCCGGCGACTATCCACAGTCGCAGTTCGTATTCGCCACCTCCAGGGATTGCGACCTGAGGGACATGGGCGGAACCGAAGCCTATGTCCGAGAGACCGGCGTCGACGGCATCGTCCACCTGGCCGCGGTGAGCGGCGGCATCGGCCTGAGCGCACATCACCAGGCGAGCATGCTGCGCGACAACACGCTGATGACCTTCGCCGTACTGGAGGCCGCCCGCAAGGCCGGCGTGAAGAAGGTCGTGATGGCGATGACGGCCGGCGGCTACCCGCCCGATGCGCCGCTGCCCTTCAACGAGGCATCGCTGCAGACCGGCTGGCCGCACAAGTCGAACTACGGCTCATCCTTCGCCAAGCGGCTGATCGAACCGGCCATCCATGCCTATCGCGACGAGTACGGCCTGAGCGTCGTCGGCCTGATCCCCAACGGCATCTTCGGCCCCAACGACAACTTCAACTACGACGATGCGCCGATGCTGCCGGCGCTGATCCGCCGCTTCTACGAGGCGCGCGACGGCAGCGAGCCGGTGGAGATCTGGGGCGACGGCAGCCCGGTGCGCGAATACACCTACTCTGAAGACGTGGCCCGGTCCTTCCTGTGGGCGCTGCACGACTACGACGATGCCCAGGTGCTGAATTCCGGCACGACCGAAGCCAACAGCATCCGCGACATCGCTTTCATGATCGCCGAGATCGTCGGCGTCGACCGCTCGCGCATCGTCTTCAACACCGAGAAGCCCAACAGCGTGGCTCGGCGCGACACGGACAACAGCCGCTTCGTGGCCGCCTCCGGCTTCCGCTATACCCCGTTCCGCGAAGGGCTGGAGCGGACCATAGCCTGGTTCGCCGACACCTACGAAAACCGGCGCGACCAGCTGCGCCTCTACAGCAAGAGCAAGGGCTGATGACGATCGCGGATCTCGTGCCGGCCACGGCCGCCCTCCGCGCCCGTCCGCTGGGGGCCACGGGTTTGAGGGTCTCCGAAATCGGGTTCGGCACCTGGGGCCTCGGCGGCGACAGCTACGGACAGGTCGACGACGCGCAGTCCCGGCGCGTCCTTGAGGCCGCATTCGAGCGTGGCGTGACGTTCTACGATACCTCGGATCTCTACGGCGCCGGCCATGCCGAGAGCGTTCTGGGCGAAGCCTTGCGGCCGGTGCGCGACCACATCGTGATCGCCACCAAGGGCGGGCTGCTGCCGCATACCGGGTTCGCGATGCCCCAGGATTTCTCCCCCCGGCATCTGCGGGCGGCCCTGATGCGCAGCCTGGACCGGCTGCGGACCGAACATGTCGACCTCTACCAGCTTCACAGCCCCGAGCTGCACCTGCTGCGCCAGGATCCGGAGATCCTGGGAACGTTGCGGGCATTCCGCGAGGAGGGGCTGATCCGCCATTGGGGTTTGTCGGCGCGCTCTCCGGCCGATGCAGCGGCGGCGATTGCGGCGTTCGATTTCTCCGTCATCCAAGTCAACTTCAACCTGATCGACCACCGCGCCATCGAGAGCGGCCTGTTGGCCGCCGCCGCGGACAAGGGCATCGGCGTGATCGCGCGCACGCCGCTGTGCTTCGGTTATCTGAGCGGCAAGCTGACCGGCGAGGAGCGTTTCGAAAACGGCCCCGACCACCGTGCGAATTGGCCGCAAGACCAGCTTCGCCGCTGGGCGGAAGCGCCGGGCCTGTTCGACGGCATGATCCGCAGGCGCGGATGCACGCCCGCCCAGTTCGCGCTTCTGTTCTGCCTCGCCCAGCCGGCGGTCTCCACGGTGATCCCCGGCCTGATGACGACCGCGGAGGTGGAGGAGGATGCCGCGGCATCGGCGCTCCCACCCTTGAGCGACGAGGAACTGGCCGAGATCTCGGCCATCTATGACAGCCGCCAATTCTACGACCCTGTCGCCAAATCACGCGGGAAAGCATGAGCCAGTCGAACGACCGCAGAGACCCCAACCGCTTTCACGAGCCGGCCCGCACCACGACGGCGGAGGTGGATTTCCGCGTTGGGCTGGAGCGCTATTTCGACGAGAGCGTGGGCTCGAATGTCGAAAAGCTGCAGAACTTCCCGAAATACGTGCCCACCCAGGATCTGCGCCGGTTCGCCGGGCGGTACGAGCTGTTCAAGCAGGTGCTTGAGGTCCACGGCTCCATCGTCGAATGCGGCGTGCTGTTCGGCGGCGGGCTCATCGGCTGGGCACAGCTCTCCGAGATCTTCGAGCCGTTCAACCACCTGCGGACGGTGATCGGCTTCGACACGTTCGAAGGGTTCGTCGAGCTGACGGATCAGGACCGGACGGGCACGGCCGCCCAGTTGAAGCAGGGCGGGCTTGCCATCGACGTCTACGAAGACCTGCGCCGCGCGATCGGGCTGTTGGACCAGAACCGCGTGCTGAAGCACATCCCCAAGGTCGAGCTGGTGCGCGGCGACGCCAACGAGACGATCCCGGCCTATCTGGAGAAGAACCCGCATCTGGTCGTGAGCCTGCTGTGGCTCGATTTCGACATCTATGCGCCGACGGTGACGGCGCTGCGCCATTTCGTGCCCCGCATGCCCAAGGGCGCGATCCTGGCCTTCGACGAACTGAACCACTCCGTCTGGCCCGGTGAAACCGTGGCGGTGCTGGAGGAGGTTGGCATCCGCAACCTGGAAATCCGGCGGTTCGCCTTCGGGTCCACGGTCTCTTACGCGCGCCTGCAATGATTGCGGCAACCGAGATGCGGCCAAGCCACCACAGCGGGCAGGACCCGCCGAGCCTCCAGGCCAGCGACTTCGCGCGCCTGTTCGGTGGCACGGAGCGGCAGGTTGTCGAGTGGTGCGCCCCCTATCTCACCGCGCACGACTGGCGTTATCGCGTGCTTACCGGGGAAGACCGCGACGCCTGCCTGCTGCAGGCCGTCCACCGGCTGGACCGCAAGGCCGCGCCCGCGGCGGGCACCGACCGTCAGCCGGACTGGGAAGCCGGATGGCGCCAGAACCTGAACGACTTCCTGGCATCGGGCGGCGACCTCGATGCGCTGGTGCCGAAATACATCCGGCCGGGGGAGTACATCCGGCTGTTCGGCCAGTATGTCCAGCCGGCGAACCGGGACTTCGTGAAGTTCTATACGCAGATCTTCCGGGCCTGGCTGACGCAACGGTTCTTCGAGGATGCCGCCGCGGTCTACGAATTCGGCTGCGGGCCATGCTCCCACGTTGCCTATCTGGCCCAGACGCTGGCGGGTGTCCCGGTCTATGGGTTCGACTGGGCGGAAGCCTCCGGCGACATCCTTCGCGCGATCGCCGATCGGTATGGCTGGCCGGTGGCGGGCGGCCGGTTCGATTTCTTCGCGCCCGATCCCGGCGTGGTTCTGGACGATGGCGCGGTGGTGCTGACCTTCGGTGCGCTGGAGCAGGTGGGCGGCGACCATGGGGCTTTCCTGGACTTCCTGCTGGCCAACCGGCCCCGCCGCTGCGTCCATGTGGAGGGGCTGGAAGAGCTGTACGACGATCGCGACCTGCTGGACGCGCTGGCGCGCCGGTATCACCGGGGCCGCAACTACCTCTCAGGCTTCCTGACTCGGCTGCGGGCGCTGGAGGGCGAGGGTCGGATCGTCATCGAGAGCGTCCACCGGCACCATTTCGGCACCCGCTTCGACGACACATTCTCTTACGTGGTCTGGCGCCCGGCATGAGTATCCCGGCTCTCTCCGGCATCGATGTCGCCATCCTGGCCGGCGGCTTGGGAACACGGCTGCGCCCGGTGTTGCCGGACACGCCGAAGATCCTGGCCCCGGTTGATGGGCGACCGTTCCTGGAGATCCTGCTGGACCACCTCCAGCGGTGCGGCGCAGGGCGCGTGGTACTGTGTCTCGGCCATCTCGCCAGCCAGGTCGAGGCCTGGCTGGCAGCAGCGCCGATGAGACAGCAAGAGATCGTGCTCAGCGTCGAGACCCAGCAACTGGGCACGGCCGGGGCGCTGCGTCTCGCTCGCACTCTGCTGACGTCCGATCCGGTGCTGGTGATGAACGGCGACACGTTCTGCG
The DNA here is from genome assembly GCA_028285185.1 of Anaerolineae bacterium. Taxonomy (GTDB): domain Bacteria; phylum Pseudomonadota; class Alphaproteobacteria; order DSM-16000; family Inquilinaceae; genus JACKIG01. Next base: position 15,987 of record JANQQD010000025.1, read on the forward strand.
ATGCGGACTATGCCGCCATGGTAGCGGGGCACCGCGCGGAGGGTGCCACGCTGCTCTGTGCGCACCAGCCGGACGCGAGCCGGTACGGCGCCATCACCGTCGGCGACGACGGCACGGTGCTGACGTTCAGTGAGAAGGAACCGGGGCCGGGCCGCCCCGGCCTGATCAACGCCGGCGTCTATCTGTTCAGCGGCAAGGTTCTGGACACGATCGCAGGCGGACATGCCAGGTCGCTCGAACGCGATATCCTGCCCCGCATCATCGGCATGCGCGCAGTCCGCCACGACGGAGCGTTCATCGATATCGGCTTGCCGGAGACGCTGAGGCTGGCCGCATCAGTGGTTGGCGGAGCCCATGCCGCCTGACGCAGCGTTGCTGTCGGTCCTGTCGACCAACAAGAACTCCGGCCGCTATCTGCGCGAGAGCATCGACAGCGTGCTGTGGCAGTCGTTCACCGACTACGAGCACATCCTGTTCGACGGCGCTTCGACCGACGGCTCGCAGGAGATCCTGGCGTCCTACTCCCATCTCGACTGGGTCTCGGAACCTGACCGGGACATCAACGACGCCTTCGACAAGGCGATCGCCAAGGCGCGGGGCACGTATCTGACGTTCAATCCAATCTCCGACGGATACCTGTCCCGCACCTGGTTCGCCCGGGCCGTCGCTATCCTAGAGGATGATCCGACAGTCTCCCTGGTGTGGGGCGCCGATGCACTCTACACCGACGATGGCGACATGCTGGGCCTGGTGTTCCCGCAGTTTCACCGCACGCTGGCACCCGACGGCCGCGAATTCCTGCCCTATTGGCTGGCAACCCGTCTCTGGTTTCCCGAACAGAACTATGTCGTCCGCGCCGACGTGTTCCGGTCACTCTGGCCACCACGAAAAAACGTCGACTATTTCGACCACTGGAACCCGTTCCTCAGGGTGATACTGGACTTCAACAAGCGCGGCTATCTCTCGAAATACGTCAAGATCATCCCCAGCTACCGCCGCCTGCATTACGACTCCCTGACCCATGAGATCCTCGATCAGGGACAAAAGACGCTGGCGATGTATGTGGACGAGATCGAAGGCTATGCGGCATCAGTGCTGTCCGGGCGAACCCGCCATGTGTTCCGCGACGGCGCGGGCGAGCCCGTCGGCGAAATCACCCCGGCAGAGCTGCCCGCGCTTGCGGAGACGATCGATCACTGGCGCACCAGCCACCCCATCCATGGCCCCGCCAATCTCGACTGAGGCCGGTGGCCGCCATCGTGTCGCCGTGCCGATACGGGAGTAGACATGACGCAACCCGGAACACCATCCGACAGCCGGCCGATGGTCTTCGGCTTCGTCGGGCAAGACCGCAATGCCGTCAATACAGGCGTATCCCACGGCATTGGCCTGCAACTCCAGTCTTTCGGGTTCGAGGTCGCGACCATCAACCTGTCCCAGGCAGGGGCCTCGGATACCTTCGCCGCATTAGCGAAGGATCGCACGATCGCCTTTGCCTTCGGCTTCCAGGGTGTGGGGGCACGCCTCACGCATCCCTCCGGCCAGAACCTATGGCAGATGCTGAAGGTGCCCTTCGTCTCTCTGTTGTTCGATCATCCCTGCTACATGCCGGACAACCACAAGGTCGACAGCGACTGGGTGATCAACCTCTACCACTGCCAGGATTTCCTGGACATCCAGAAGACGTATGTGCGCAGCCGCCAGATGAGCCGGCTGATGCCGTTCTTCGTGGTGCCGCACAACGACTACTGGCTCAAGCCCTGGAAAGAGCGTGAAATCCCCTGTCTCTTCCTGAAGACCGGCAACGACCCGGGTGAGCTGCTGTCGGTGTGGAAGAGGTTTCCGGTGACGGCCCAGGCGGTGCTGCACGATGTCGTTGCCCAACATCACAGCAGCGGCGATACGGATGTCTGCGGCATGCTGGTCAAGCGGCTGGAGTCGGAAGGAATTCACCTGCCGCCCGAGAATGACCTGTTCTGGACGCTGGTACGCAATCTGGACGACTACCTGCGGCGCGAGCACAGTACGCGGCTGGCCAGGATTCTGAGCGACCTCGACGCCGTGATCATCGGCGACAACTGGGACCACATCGACAAGACCGGCTGCCGGGCACGCTTTCTGCCGGCGATCAATGCAGACCTTGCCATCCAGTACTTCGGAAACGCGCGCTTCCTCTGCAACACGAACCCGATCGGACGGTTCGGCACGCATGAGCGGGTTCCCCACGGCCTGATGTCGCAATGCGTGGTGATCACCGACGACAACGACTATGGCCGACAGCACTTTGGCCATCTGCCCAACTACCTCGGCTTCGACTGGCGGGATCCCGACTTGGCGGAGCGGATCCGGCAGTGGCTCGAGACCCGCGACTTCGCCGAAGAGGACCTGGCCCGGTCGCAGGCCGAGGTCCGTCAGGCGGTCGATTCCGAGCAGTATTTCGGCAGGATGCTCGACATCCTGCGGTTCCGCAGCAGCGTCGTCTATGCCACCCGGATCACGGCCGAGGGGTAGGGCAGCCGGTCAACCGGCTGCGCGCAGATAGGCCGGGCGATCCATCAGCCAGGACTGCACCGTCTCGGCGATGCCATCTGCATCCAGGCCGCGCTGGCCATGCAGTGGGCCCCGTTCCCCGTAGGCGTAGACATGGTGGTCTTCGATTGCGAGGCGCTTGAGCGGCCGCAGCAACCCTTCGTCTGCCATGTACTCGGCGATCATCCCGCCAAGGCCCCCATGGGCGCCCTGTTCCTCCAGCGTCACCAGCCGTGTGGCCGACCCGATCGCCTCTCTGAGCGCGGCTCCATCGAGAGGCTTCAGACGCGTCAGATCGATAACGCGGGCGGCCACACCCTTGTCCGCCAGCAGCGCGGCGGCCTCCAGTGCCCGATGGACCATCACGCCGGTGGAAATCAAGGCAACGTCGGAGCCCTGCCCGAAAACGCGCAGTCCCTTAGTCGTATCCAGATCGCCCAACAGCGGCCACTTGCCACGGTCGAAGCGCAGATAGCTCGGCCCCGGCAGATCGCGGATCATCGGCGCCAGCGCCCCGGCGACCCCCGGCTCAGAAGGCGACCAGATCGCCAGCCCGGTCAGCGCCCGCATGATGGCGATATCTTCCGTGGCATGATGGGTCGGCCCGTCGGCCGGATAGGCGTACCCGCTGCCGACGCCCAACAGCATCACCTTCGCCCCCATGACGCAGATATCGACCTTGATCTGCTCCAACGCCCTGAGCGTGAGGAAGCTGGCGATGGAATAGACGATGGGCTTGCGGCCGGCGAGCGCCATACCCGCCGCCATGGAGATCATGTTCTGCTCTGAAATGGCGGCGTTGATGAACTGTCGCGGCCGGTCGGCACGGAAGCGGTCGAGGCTGGGGGCGCCGAAATCGTTCGACAGCACCACGACCGCCGGATCTTCTGCAGCGATGTCGTAGAGCGCGCCGAAGAAGGCGTCGCGCATGTCCGTCTTGGACATCGGGTGAGACGCGGTTGCGGTCATGGCTCTGCCCTGTTCAGTTGCGCGCGGGCTTCATCGATCAGGTCGTCGGTCACGCCCCGCACGTGCCAGATGGGATCGTTCTCGAACAGCGTGACGCCCTTGCCTTTGGTGGTATGGGCGATCACCAACAGTGGACGGTCGGCCCGCCGCGGGCGCTCACGCGGCAGCGCTTCGAGCAACTGACCGAAATCGTGGCCATCGGCGACCTCCACCACATCCCACCCGAAGGCCTTCCATTTGTCAGCAAATGGCTCCAGCGCGATGTAGTTCTCAGTGAAGTCCAGCGAACCGATATAGTTGCGGTCGACGATGGCGATCAGGTTGTCGAGGCCGTGCCGTGCGGCGAACAGCGCCGCCTCCCACACCGATCCTTCGGAGCATTCGGCGTCACCCATGATGACGAAGTGGTTGTGGTCGGCGCCGGCCTCTTTCGCCGCCCAGGCCATACCGCAGGCGATTCCGAGGCCGTGACCCAGCGCGCCTGCGGTCGTCTCAACCCCCGGCACCTTGTGGTCGACATGCCCACCTAACCGGCACAGCCCCTTGCGGTACGAGGTTTCCGTCCACTCCTTCGGGAAGTAGCCGAGATCCGCCAGGGCAGCGAACAGCAGGGTCTCGCCGTGTCCCTTGCTGAGCAGCAGACGGTCGCGGCGCTCCCATTGCGGGTTCGTCGGATCGTGCCGCAGCACACCGCCCCAATAGAGGGCGACCAGGATCTCGACATAGGAATAGCAGGTGGAGATGTGGCCCCCGGCCGCATAGCACATCTCCAGCACGGCCTTGCGCAACTCATTGGCCTTTCGGGCCAGCGAACCATGGTCGGAACCAGTCTGGGCGTCTCGTAGGGTCATCTGCGTCAGAGCTCCCGTGCTTCGACGTCGAAGCTGGTCGGTGGCTGGCCAGCCCGATAAAGGCTGACGATCTGATCCCAGGCGGCTTCGAGGCCCTTCATCACCGGGGCCGGAGCGGTTGCCGGAGATGATCGCCGCGCCTGTTCCATGCGGCGGCGAACGTCCTGCAGACGTCTGGGATCGTCGTGAAGATCCACCGCCAGGTCGATGTATTCAGCTTCGCTGCTGCACACCAAATCGTCCAAGCCCAAGGAATGCAGCAGCACGTTCCCGAAACGGGAGTAGATGTTTGGCCCAGACAGCGTGATCCGGGGGACATTCACTGCCAGCGCATCATACCCGGTCAGCGCAGCGGCATTGAACGGATAGGTATCCAGGTAGAGATCCGCGGCACCGATCCGCGATATGTGCTCAAGCTCCGAGCCCACCCAACGAAACGATCGGATACGATCGGGGGAGACGCCGGCGGCTTCCGCGAACGGCTCGACGGCTCCCATGGCGACCTGTGGCAGGATGAGATAGCTTCCGGGCGTGCGGCGCAGAATCTCAAACCACATGCTGAGCGTCCGCTCGGTAACCTTCATGACCTGATGATAGCCAAGATAGACGAAGGCATCCTCCGGCAGCCCGAGCAGTGCGCGCGGCGTCGGCGGGATACCTTCGGGCACGGGCTTCGGAGGGATGTATGTCGGCGATAGCCTCACGAAGGCCTCGGGATAGCGACCGTCCATATCCCGTGGCAGCAGCTGTTCGCTACCGACCAGGTAGTCCATGACCCCCGTCTTGCCCGGATGGCCGAGCCCCAACCAGGTCACCTGAACAGGGGCCGGTCGACGCATGAACAACTCCGGGATCTCCCAAGCCCACCAGCCGACAACGTCGACCAGAAGGTCGAGGCCGTCTTGGCGAATGAGGTCCGCCGCCTCCTGGCTTGGCATACGGTCGATCGAGCGCAGCCGGCCTCCCCAGTCCGCCAGTGTGGGGGGGCAGGGTCGATCTGGCCGCACATGGCATGTGGCCTCAGGTGTGAGGTAATAGACGATCGGATCGAACCGGCTCAGATCATGGGATTTCAGCGCATACTGCTCCGGCGGGAGGTCCTGATGCTGAAAATCGGTCATGACATAGCCGACGCGGATCCGGTCGCTTCGCGGGCTGGCCGGCACGTGCGGCACCGGTGATGGCGCGCGGCCGCGGAAGTATTCCACTGCCAGATTGCAGAGACGATCGTAGTGGCGGTCGTCAGCGGCAAGGAATGCGGCGGCCATGAGAGCGTCCGACCAGATCGCCGGGCCATCTACCCGGCCCTCCGTCAGGCTCGGCAGGCGATGGGCTTGTCGCACAAGAGCCGCAGCGGCAGCCTCACCCTTTGTCGGGTAGAGCCCGACGAATGGGTAGGCATTGCGGATTATCGCCAGGAGGGTTTCATCTCGCTCCAGGAACATGTCCCAGAGCAGGTCCAGCTCGCCGTCCGGGCCGAGATCGTCGACCAGCCGGCACATCGACACATGGGACGCCGTGAGACTTCCCGGCTTGGCCTCACTCACGGACAGAGCCCAAGTCCGATAGTGTGCTCGTGCCCGATCATACTGGCCAGACCGATACGCCAAGTTGGCCAGGGCCCAGTTCTTGGGAGCACCGCCGTCTTCCACGCTGCCGATCCAGCGGGCCAGCGCCTCAAGACGGGAGCCGCCATCTATCAGGATCCGCCTCATCAAGGTCCTGCACGCCCTGAATCTGAGGTCGATGTCCAGAACCCTCGTGTCCAATCCCTGGCTCAACAGGGGCCACAGGAACGATGCCATATCCTTCGCGGTCAGCGATGCTGACGGCTCATGTCCCTGGGCAATGGCGAAGAGCCCCAGCTCCAGACCGCCGTCCTCAAGCGTCAACGCGGACAACGCAGCCTCGATAGCCGCATCGTCACCGCTCAGGATGTCCAGACGCGCGGCCACCGCCGAGAGCCTCAATTGATCGGCAACATACGGTCGTGCCGCCTCCAGAGCGTGCCGCATTCTGGACACGCTATCGTCGGTCCACCGAGGGCGCGATGGGTCCTGATGCGGCGCGACGGAGATCGCACGCCGCGGGTCGAGTTCAACAGCACGTGTCTTGGCGTCCAACGCCCGCACTGCGTCGCTTTGCCTGAAGGCGAGGTCGGCCAAGGCGAGTTGGGTATCGGCCTCGTCAGGCGCCAGTCGCGCCGCGATCGCATGGTGTTCGCGTGCGCCCGAAAGATCGCCTAAACGCTCCAGACACTGCCCAAGGGCAATATGCAGTCGCCAATGATCGGGATGCCCGACGAGGTGGGCCGATAAGGCGTCGCGAAGAGCTGCGTCACCTTGCGTTTGACGCAGAGCCTTCGCCCAACAGTCTGCCCAGTCCTGCTGCGCCCCATCGCCCTGCAGCGCGCGACGCAACGCCACCTCCGCAAGCGCGTGCTTGGAAAGATGCAGCTGATACTGCCCCGAAAGCGCGAGAGCCGTCCAATTGTCGGGCTCCCTCTGGAGCATCGTCTGCACCTTCCTGAGGGCTGCATTGGGGAACCCCCCCTCAGCCATGCACCGGGCATGCGCTATGATTGCCTGAGCGTTTTCGGGATCGATCAGCTCCGCCAGTTGCGCCAGGAATGCTGCAAGATGCAGTTGGGGTCTTTGTTTCGAAAGCGTCGCGGCCTCCGCCGAGAGGGCCAGGGAGTGGTCCCTAGAGCCGGATTGGCGGAGCAGCATCGTACGGAATCCTGATGAGCCTTCTGGCCAACGAGAGCCGGTTCCCCATTCTTCTTTCAGCGTGCCGGCGCCGGGGCTGAGCGGCATGACTGTAGAGTGGTATACTTAACAGTCCATTAAGAGGCATGATCGAGCACGCAATAGCCGCGACGCGATCGGCGAGGGGCTGCGGACATTCAGGTGACTGGGAAGGAATGCCCCGGTGCCGTGGAATCTGGCTTCAAGGCGGGCGAAGCACGGCCAAACTTGGACCTAAGCACCGAACCAGGCCGCATGGTTGTGTCCAATGCTTCTCGCCGATCGGAACTGCTGATGCACAGCGTCCGGCGAGGCTTGGCCGATCGCGGTCTTGACTACGGGCCGGCCAATCTCCGGCATGCTTCGGCCACCCGCTCTTCAATAGTCCCGCCGCCATTCAACGATGACTTCGCGGTTACGTCGAGAAGCAGCGAGTCGGGCATTCGGGCCGGGTAGTAGGCGAATTCCAGCAGCTCGAAGCCGAGGCGCGTCGGCTCGCTAGCATGGCGGCCAATGTCCATCATACGGATGCCCTCGGGCAATGCGGAAAGGACGCAGGTTGCAAGGGACAGTCCCCCTACGGCAAGTGCGCAGGATTCGTTGTCGTAGCTGACGGCGATTGCCGCCGTTGTGTGGCGCCGCAGGCTGAAGTGATGCGCCGTCAGAAAGGGCTGCCCCTCTCCGTCTGCGTTTATATGCACGGCCGGAGTCTTGTGTGATGTACTGAATAAGACACAGATATAGTTGTCATAAGAACCGTCACTGAAAGCAATCAAACGCCAAGAGGCATCTGGGATTTCGTCGTTATTATTCCGAATGGTCAGAATTATGGTTCCGGCCTCTCGGTTGAACCAGCCCTTACAGGGTATTGTCGGCGGGGCAGGCAACCGACTGCCGACCAAGACAGGTTCACGGATTGAGAATGTAGGGACGGCGGTCAATAGGTCTCGCCACCGTCCATCTTGCGACAGCGCCTCGACGCGTTGGCGCAAATCCGACGTTCCATCAGGCGGTTCTTCAAGATCGTCGAGTTCACGCATATACTCCCTGGCAACGCAAGGATCGCTGCGAACTATTGCGGCATTGACCAACTTCTGCTGCGCTGCCCCCCTAGCTGGAGGGGGAAACTGCCCAGCCTGCCGAACCAGCGTACTGAAAAAGTTGTCTTCGCCACGGGCCAGTTCGAGGACTGCTGTCTTGCCGCTTTCTGCAATGCGACGGCGTTCATCTTCGTGGTCGAGATAATAGCGGACCTTGTCGACAAGATCAGCGTAATCGTCGAAAGGGACAAAATCAATGTAAGGTCTCAGCCTGCGAGACGTATACGGATTACTGGTCTCAATAAGCATGGATCCGCATAGCGTTGCCTCCCAGGTTCTTCCTTTGCTCGTAAGCTTGCCGCCTGAATATGAGAAGCTGAGGGAGATTTTAGATCGCATGAAAATGCCGGCATACTGGTCAAGAGGCAATGGACTCTCCAACTGCCCTCCGAATTTGACGACATCTATGCCTGCTGCACGCAATTGGGATAAGGCTTCAATTCTGTCGGGATAGTTATTCACACCACCGTTAAACGACACATCGATATCTCGTTCCAAGCCCGGGTCGTAAAAATGTAATGTATCCATCGGCTCCACGGCGGCGACCAGTCGCTTCTCATGCGGCTGACCTCGGAAGTGGTCGATGTTGTCCGTAACGACGCCGAAGTCGACAAAGTCTGCCAGTTTCCCAGCTTCATCCACCAGCCAATCTGCCCATGTATCGAACCAGAGAGCAACTATTCGACTATTGAGCTTGTGTCGAATCGTATAAAGAGCGTCAAGACTTGGGTTGAGCGGTTGGGGGCCACCCGGCCACCAGACCAACAAGACCACATCGGGCCGGTTCTGAGCACATGCGTTGATCAGACCATCATCGATCGCCATACCAGTGTTGCTGAAATACTCATCGACAAAAAATACCTCATAAGTACCATTACCCCAAGCCTTGATTGGACTAAACAGTATTTGCTCCAATGAACTTGGGCCCAGAGCGGGATCTGCTTGCATCCATTTGGTGCAAACAATAAGAAAATGCGGCCTCTCTGGCGAACTCATATTTTCTCCTTGCGTAGCCATCTCTTAACATCATTAAGTTCTGTGGCCGAACTTGCTTGTCATCGACCGCTTTCTCCGTCGTCCGCCACGGTAGGTTGACGCCGAAGCCCCGACAATGCTCGGGTACGTTTAAAAACCCGTTTAAGAAATTGTGCAGGACGTCGCACCGTCGGCAGCCGGGGGAAACGACCGGCAAGTCGTCGACGGCCTGCCCCATAAGTGCGAAATAGGCCGCCTGTGACGGTCCGATTTGACGCATCTCGGCCGAAATGCGAGGAGCACGGCAATCCTGGCCTTCGGACACAGGACGATGCGCCGGCTCAACCGAGCGGCTTCAAGCCGGTCCGCGAGTTGTTGGTCGTCCTGTGAAAGAGCGGGCGGTCGCCGACCGCATCGAAATACTCATCGGTCGCTCTGCGGCAGCCCTCGTTGTAGCCGTAGTCGTCGACGATGATGACGCCGCCCGGCACCAGGTACGGGTACAGGTTCTCCAGTTCCACCTTCGTGCTGTAGTACGTATCCGTATCAAGCCGCAGAAGGGCGATGCGGTCGTGGCGGGCCACTGTCGTGGTGTCTTCGACATTGCCGGGAATGAAGACCACCCGGTCTTGCGGATACCCGGTCTCGCCGATGTTCTTGCGCGTCACCTCCATGAAGTTCGCCGTCAACCCGGTGACCGGCCGGCCTCTATAGTTGACGTCGTGCTCGGTGATCACGCCGGTAAACATCTCAAAACTGTCGTAAAGAACGACGCGGCGGTCCTGAACATCCATATCCTGCAGGGTGCGCAGGATCATCATCACGGAGCCGCCGAGAAAGACGCCGCATTCCACGATATCGCCCTCGATTTTCTGATCCACGACGTAGCGTGTGCTCGAGTACAGCGCCCAAAGGGCGGCGCAATTCAATTGCGTCGCGTCATAGACTTCAGCCGCGATGCGCCAGAAGGTTTCATCTTGAATGTCATAGAAGGTCTGCCGCAACTCGACTTCATCATAAGGCGGCTGGACAGTTTCGTGGCCGAGCTCAGCCAGTGTTGTGGGCATCTGCGATCGCCTGCCTGTGTGCTGTGCCGTGAGAAGCGGTTGAATACTGCCGGAAGACCGACGGCGCCTGCAATCGGCCAGCGACCAGATCATGTTGGCCGGGGGCACCGCATCGCGGCGCGCTCAATCGGCCTCTGGCGTCGCTGCAGACCCGGCCAACAGACCACCGTCGATCGTCAGTTCCGCGCCGGTCATATACGCAGCCTCGTCGGACGCCAGCATGACGCACAGCGCGGCCACCTCTTGCGGCATGCCGAACCGGCCGAGCGGCGTGTCGGCCACCAGTGCGGCCATGCGTGCCTTGCGTTCCGGGCCGGATCCAAGCATGGGTTCCCACATCGGCGTCAGCACCGCGCCGGGATGGATGGAATTGCTGCGGATCTTCAGCCCCTGCTCCGCGCAGTAGAGCGCGACCGTCTTCGTGTGGTTGCGAACGGCGGCCTTGGACGATGCGTACGCCGCAGCGGCCGGAATGCCGACCAGCCCCGACCGCGATGAGATGTTGATGATGGAGCCTTCGCCGGTTTGGCGCATGGCCCGGATGGCGTGCTTGCAGCCGAGGAAAACCCCGTCGAGATTGGTGGCGTGAACGGCGCGCCAGTCCTCAAGCGATGCATGCTCCGGGTCGTGCGGCACCGGCTCGGCCTCGAACCCCGTGATGCCCGCGTTATTGACGACGACATCCAGGCGGTGCTCGCGCGCCAGCACGTCGTCGACGACCCGCTGCCAGTCCTCTTCGTCGCGGACGTCGAGGCGGTCAAACCGACCGTGCTGCGGGCCGATATCGGCGACCAGCCCTGCGGCGTCGACGATGTCAGTCATGATCACGAACGCGCCCTCATCGGCAAAGGCGCGGGCGATCGCCTCCCCGATCCCCCGGGCGGCACCGGTTACCAGTGCGATCTTGCCGTCGAGCCGACCTGTCATGGCGTCGCCGCAGCCCGCATCATTCGGGCAGGGTCACGCTGCCGTCACCCAGGGCGTCTGCGCAGAATTCAGCCAATGCGTGCATGACCGCGGTGGTTGCATAACCCACAACCCCCGAGACATCGGGTTGTGCCTCGATCTGCGCCCTTATGGCGGGCACGAGATCCTCCGCGCCGGCAAAGGTGACGGTGAGGCATTGCGGCACCCACCACAGCATGGGATCCCCCTGGCCACCGCGCAGGTGAAGCGCCCCGATCGCGCCGGAAATGAACGCCAGCCCCGCCGGTTCGTTGGCGTCGAGCGCCGCCACGAGTTCTTCGCCCGATGCCACGTGGCCGAAGCGGGACAGGTGCTCCTGTGCGCCCGCCGGCGCCGCCATGGCACCGACGCCCGCCAAGACCAGCCCGCACAGCCGTTTCATCGTTCGACCTCCCGAGTCATGCGGGTTTCCGTCCGGTCCGGACCTTCGTTCACGTCTCACCACAGCGACTGCCTGGCGCGTTCCGGCCAGGCACGGTCATAGGTGTCGCCGCCGATACGGTCCTCGCTCAGCGCGGCCAGGATCCGGCCGGGCGTGGGCAGATCACCTGCGCGCACATGCCTATCCGGATTCCACAGTTCGGACCGGACGATGGCGCGGGCGCACTGGAAGTAGACCGTTTCTACGGTCATCACGACCACCGACCGCGGCGGCTTGCCGTCGACCGCAAACGAGGCCAGCAGGTCAGCATCGGTCACCACGCGGGCCTGGCCGTTGACCCTGAGGGTGGTTCCCGAACCGGGGATCAGGAACAGGAGCGCCGTGCGCGGGTCCCGCACGATGTTGCGAAGGGAATCGATGCGGTTGTTGCCGCGCCGGTCGGGCAGCATCAGTGTGCGTTCGTCCACGACGCGAACGACATGCCCGGTATCACCGCGCGGGGAGCAGTCCAGCCCCTCGGGGCCTGCGGTCGCCAGAATGACGAATGGCGAAGCCTCGATCAGCGTGCGGTATTCCGGCGTGATTCGATCGACTTCTTTGACGGTTGATGTCTCTTGAGGCAGGCCATAGATCGCCTCAAGCTCTGCGACAGTCGTGACGACGGACATGATCTGATCCCAGCGACAAGGAGCGTGAACGGGCATGCGGCAGGTCGATGCCCTTGGCCATTGCGAACGGACGGTATCATGAATGCATGCTGGCCGTCGCCGCCAAGGCGCGGTTGATTGCCGGCAGTGAACGGCAGACTGGCGGCGCAGGCCCGCAGCCTGGACAGAACGTCTGAGCCCTGACCATCCTGCCTTGCCCGGGCGGCATACCGGCGAGCACAATCGCCGCGCCATGGCATTGACCGCGTCCATAACCTGCCCCGACCCGCCTGCCAAGGAACCCAGGTCGGTCGGGACAGCCTGCGCCGCACCCCGACCCAGGGTCGTCACCCTCCGTCGCGCCTGAGGGCTTGGCGATGTTCGACCGCCTGTTCAGGCGCAAACCCCAGCACACCCCGCCCGCGGCCCGGCCGATCCGGCTGCGGATGAAGCGCCTTGGCCGGCGCCTCGGCCTCTTTCGCAAACCGGTCATGGGGGCACGGATCCCGCCGACGCCGGAGAACATCCAGAGCGGCTATTGGGGCACTTGCGTCACGACGCGCCGCCACCGAGAGCTGGTCGAGCTTTTCGAACAGTACGAAGTGCCGAAGGATGCTCGGATCCTCGATGTCGGCTGCTCAAAGGGCTTTCTTGCGGCCGCCCTGGCCCATCACGGCTGGACCGGGCTGACCGGCTGTGATCGCCTGGTTCCGGACGACCGGCCGCCGGACCAGAAAGACTATGTGGACTTCCGCCACCTGCTGGACTACCGGCAGATCGATCTCGACATCGATGGCTTGGCCCCCTTGCCGCCGGACGCGTTCGACGTGGTCGTCTGCTCTGAGGTGCTTGAGCATCTCGAAGCGCCGTCTTTCCTGTTCAAGGAATTCCAGCGCGTTCTGCGCCCCGGCGGCCGTGTGTTCATGGAAGTCCCGAACACCGGCAACGTCTTCGAGAAGCTCCGGTTTCTCCGAACATCGAACTTCTCCCGCTATGCCTATCGCGACGACCGCAGCCACCGAACGCATATCTCGATCTTCACGCCGGACGTGATCCGACTGCTGGCCGTGCGCAGCGATTTTGAGATTGTCGCCTTCGTCGGCGGCTATGCAATGTTCTGGAATGAGTTTCTGTTCCCCGGGCGCAAGGTATCGACGCGCTGGAGCTACGGCCTGAACGTCATTCTGCAGAGTCTGCGCACGGCGCCGTGGACGGATGATGAGAGGAAGGACGTCGGCCGCACCTGGCAGTCTGCTGCCGCCTTGCCGGCGGACCACGGTCGCGGGCACAATCCCGGCCCATGATCATCGTGCTTCACCGTCTGCTGACACGCCGAGCGCTGCAGGCGGTCGTCGCTCTGGGCCGCGGAGAAGGCGTCGATGGCCGGCGATCGGTCGCATCTGTTGGCGGAAGCATGACCGCGTCCGCAACCGGGCGGAGGCAAGCCCATGACGTCTGAGATCACCGACCCCGCAAGCGTACCGGACCGGCAGACGCTGTCGCCCGAGGGACAGCCCATCGGGTTGCCGCTGACGGACTGGGAGGGGGCGCCGATCCCGAAGCGCGTGACGCTGGTGGGCAAGCAAACGGTGGCCAGCCCCCTGATGCCCCATCAAGCCCGCACCCTCTTTCCGGCCTATGTTGCGGATGAGACCGGACAGGTCTGGACCTACATGACGAAGGGGCCCTTCGTCCACGAGCTGGAGCTGGCGGTCTGGATTGCGCAGCTGGCTGACAAGCGCGACCCCCTGTTCTTCCATCTCGCGTACGCCGACGGTGCCCCGATCGGCATCGCCTCGCTGATGCGCATCGACCCGGCGGCCGGGTCCATAGAGATCGGCAACATCGCCATCGTGCCGGCGGCGCAGAGGACACGCGGCGCAACGGAGGCCCTGTTCCTGTTGATGCACTATGCCATGGACCACCTGGGCTATCGGCGCCTGGAATGGAAGTGCGACGCGCTGAATGCCCCCTCACGCCGCGCCGCCACGCGCTTCGGCTTTCGGTTCGAGGGCATCTTCCTGAACGCCACCATCTACAAGGGCCGCAACCGTGACACGGCCTGGTACGCCATCACAGATGCCGAATGGCCGTCGCGGCAGGCTGCGTTCTTCGCCTGGCTGCAGGACGACAATTTCGACGCCGAAGGGCAGCAGCGGCAGCCACTCGCCGCTTTCAGGACCGGCGACTGATCGGCCGCCCGGCGCTCTCGCAGACGCCGTTAGGCCGGTTCGGCAAGCACCGCGGTCGGCGCAGAGCCCATGAGCCTGCGGAAATCCTCAGCCCCGACCTGCACTAGGGATTCGTGATCGCCGCCCTCGAAGAACACGGTTTGTGCATATCTCAGGCTCTGGTCCCACATGGCGTTCAAGCCGTAGGCGCCGGCGACCGCCGGCACCGCGCCCAAATCGCAATCGTCGAACAGCCCCTCCAACTCGTCCTCCACCGCCATTTCCAGGCGATGTCGGCCGGTCGCTTCATGGATATGGGGCAGTTTGAGCTTGTATGTCGCCGGCAGCACGGCGACCAGATAACCCTTCTCATCCTTCAGCACGACCGCCTTGGCCACACAGTTACCAGGCACATGGGCAGCCGCCGCGGTGTGAAGACTGTCTTCGGTGCGACCGTGCCTGACCACCTGATAGCTGACATGGCGGTCGTCCAGATACGTCCGTAGCGTGGGTGAAAGCGACATGGTCGGCCCCTCCATCATTGCTGGAAGCCTGACGGAGAATTGTAGCACACTTGTCCATCACCGGTGTGGGCGGCGGCTGCATGGCCCTGCCCGGAACACGGGAGGGACCGCAGCCATGACCGATCGGCCTAACCTGGATGCCACCGTCATTCGTCATGCCCTGGAGCAGGAGCGCGACGAGCTGCTGCAGCTCAGTACATCGGCGAAGGAGGTGCGGCGGCCGGTGGAGCTCGACCAGCAGAGCGTCGGGCGTTTGTCCCGCATGGATGCGATGCAGGTGCAGGCCATGGCCCAGGCCGTCGAGACGCGGCGCAAGGCCAGGCTGCAGCGGATCGATGCATCGCTGCGGCGGCTCGATAGCGGAGACTACGGCTACTGCGTGGAATGCGGCGAAGAGATCTCGCTGAAACGGCTCGACATCGATCCGACGACGACACGGTGCATCAGCTGCGGATGACAAACGGACAGGCTGCGCCCAGCGGGACCTCCCTGGCCCAATTGTGGGCATCGCTAATGTTTCTCGGGGTCGGCTGGAACCTCATGTTCGTCACGTCCACCTCGCTGCTCGCAACGATTGCAAACCCGGCCAAACGCGCGAGGGCTCAGGCGATCCGCGAGACATCCATCTGGGTCGTCGTCACCTTCAGCGCGCTGTCGGCCGGCGGTGTGCTCGCCAAGGCTGGCTGGTCGACCGTAGACCTGATCGTGCTTCCACTGCTTCTGATCCCGATGGTCACGACCCTGGAGTACGCCCTGTCCAAGCGAACGTGCCCGGCTGCTGCGTAACCCGTCACCTCTCTTCGCGGCAGGCCGCCCCCGCGCGGCTCAACCCGCAGGGGCGGACTGGCCCTCGTCCTGAGCCAGCCGGGCGGCGAAGCGAAGGCGCACATAGTCGGCCGTCCATCGGCCGCGATCATCACAGAGTGCCGGCGCCAGCAGCGCCACCGCCTCATCCCGCGCCGCGGTGCGCTCGCTCTCCGGAAGGGCCGACAGCATCGGTCCGGCGAAGGTGTCAAGCCAGCCGGCCATGTCGGTCGGCAGAGGCGTCGGCCGCGGGATCAGCTCCGTCGTCGATACTGCGAAGCCGTGCGCCTCCAGTCGTTCGCGGTATGCCTCCGCGGTTGGAAAGTACCAGACCAGGTGGGCGCGCGGGTCGGTGCCGCGGCGCTCAAGCACGGCGCTCAGCGCCACCTTCACGGCAGCGACGTTGCCGTGCCCGCCGAACTCACCGACAAACCGTCCATCGGGCTTGAGCGCCCGCACCACGCCGGCCAGAACGGCGTCGGCGTCGCGCATCCAATGCAGGGCCGCATTTGAAAAGACGGCATCGAACTCATGCTCGAAGCCGAGCGCCTGACCGTCCGCCACATGCGCATCGATCCCGCGGCTCTGTGCGCGTGCCACCATTGAGTGCGAGTTGTCGATCCCCACCACTGCGGCCCCCGCCGCCGCGATCTCAACACTCAACGTGCCGTCGCCGCAGCCCAGATCCAGGATCCGTTCGCCCGTTTTGGGGGCCAGCAGGTCGAGCACCGGACGGCCCAGCGCCGGCACGAAGTCCGCGTGCCGACGGTAGACGTCGGCATCCCAATGCTGCTTGGCCTCGTTCATCACTCTTTCAATTGTGTTGCATCTACTGCTTGCCTAGCGTGCCATAAAGCCAATGTCTAACGTATCACCGGCTCTCGGGCCATTGGGATGGGGACCATCGGACGACGATGATACGAACGGCCTTCATGCTGCTGGGCGCTCTGGCGCTGGCCGCCACCGGAGGCATCCCGGCACCGGCGATGGCGCAGATCCAGTCGTTCTTCGGCAACGACGATCGGGAGTTCGTGACGCCGGACAGGATGCCCTGGCGCGCCATCGGCAAGCTGACCTTTCCGGATGGCGGGCACTGCTCCGGCGCCCTGGTCAGCGACCGGGTCGTTCTGACATCCGCCCATTGCATGTTCGCTGACGGCACCCAGTCCTATCTGATGCCGCCGGTTGACTTCCGGCTCGGCTTCCACAAGGGCGAAGCGGTTGGCATCTCGCGTGTGCGCAGCTTCTGGTACCCCAGAGACTACGCGAACGCCGAGACCGCGCCGCTGGGGTCGGACGAGGACGGGCTGGACTATGCCTTCGTCCTGTTGGAGGAGCCGCTGGGGGCCGATGTCGGCCATTTCGCCGTGCATGAGCTGACCAGCAGCGACCTTCACCGGGCCGGTCAGCGGGCCTGGCAGCGTCTCACGCAGGCCGGCTACAGCGGCGATACGGCAGACCAACTGACCATTCACCGCACCTGCAACGCCATCAGCTTCCTGCCCAACAACACCATGTCGCACGAATGCGATATCATGTCAGGCGATAGCGGCTCGCCGATCTTCTATGAGGACGAGCGTGGCTTCAGTATCGTCGCCGTGACCTCGTCCATCTATCAGGGGCGGCAGTCGGTCAACATCGCCGTCGACAGCCGGGCCTTCCTGCGCGACCTGCGCCGGTTCCTCGATCACTACGACCCGCCCCGGTAAGGTTCACGTTCGGCCAGCGAAACCTATGTTCTTGATTTGTTCGTTCATCTGAGCCTAATCTGCGGGCATGGTCGATGCCATGCCCGATCGCCCGCGCAAGGGCCGGGGAGCCGTCAGTAACCCCACCGGCCGGTTTGAACCGCACCAGCGTGCCGCGGTCGATGATGGCTGGACGCGGGACAACACCGATGATCCGCCACCGCTGCAGACGGTTCTGTCGGTCGATACGTCCCGGAAGATCATCGCCCGCAACGACTCGCCCGACGTGCCGTTCGACCGGTCGATCAACCCCTATCGGGGGTGTGAGCATGGCTGCGTCTATTGCTTTGCCCGGCCCAGCCACGCCTATCTGGGACTCTCGCCGGGTCTCGATTTCGAAACACGGCTGTTCTACAAGCCCGACACAGCCAAGCTGCTGGCGGCGGAGCTGCGCCGCCCCGGCTACAAGCCCGCGACGATCGCCATCGGCGCCAACACCGACCCCTATCAGCCAATAGAGCGCAAGCTGGGGCTGACACGTGCCGTCCTGCAGGTGCTGTCGGATTTCAACCATCCGGCGGGGCTGATCACCAAATCGTCCCTGGTCGTTCGCGATCTCGACATCCTGGCGGACATGGCGCACCGCCGGCTTGCCCATCTCTGCGTCTCGGTGACCACGCTGGATGAGAGTCTCGCCCGCACGCTCGAGCCGCGCGCCGCGACGCCGAAACGCCGGCTGGAGGCGATCCGACAGGCCGCGGCAGCAGGGGTGCCTGTGGCGGTGCTTACTTCGCCCATGATCCCTGGCCTGAACGATACGGAGATGGAACGAATCCTCGAGGCGGCGGCGGAGGCCGGTGCCACCAGCGCCAACTATACCCTGGTCCGTCTGCCGCTGGAGATCGCCGGCCTGTTCGAGGAATGGCTGCGCAGCCACACACCCGACCGCGCCGACAAGGTGCTGAACCGCATCCGGCAGATGCGCGGCGGCAACCTCTATGAGGCCAGCTTCGGCCGGCGCATGCGCGGCTCGGGCACCGAAGCGGACCTGTTGTCCGACCGCTTCGCTGCCGCATGCCGGCGCTTGGGGCTCGGCCCGCGCGGCTTCGTATTGGACAATAGCCGGTTCGCCCCGCCGCCCGCCCGCGGCGATCAGCTCTCGCTGCTGTAAGGTAACGGACAGGGCTTCAAGATCTGGACCGCTGCGGTTAAGTCGGCTACAAAATAGGCGATCTTTCGCCTTGGAAAGTCCCCCTTCCCTTGCCAGACCTGTCGCTTGAGCGAGCACATGGCGCCCCCGCGAGAGCCATCGCCGGCGTCGACGAAGTGGGCCGCGGCCCGCTGGCCGGACCGGTGATTGCCGCGGCCGTGGTCCTGCCCGCCGCGGGCCTGCCGGAGCATCTCGCCACGGTCATCGATGACAGCAAGTCAGTGCCCGCACGGGTGCGTGCGGCCGTCGCTCCGCAGCTTGCGGACCTTGCGGCCGTGGGCATTGGCCGGGCGGAGCCGGCGGAGATCGACGACCTGAACATCCTGCAGGCCTCTCTGTTGGCCATGGCACGGGCCGTTTCGGCCCTGGGCGTGCGGCCGGACCTGGCCCTGATCGACGGCACCTGGGTCCCCAGCCACCTGCCCTGTGCCGCCCTGCCGGTGGTGCGCGGCGACGCCATCAGCCTGTCCATCGCCGCGGCGTCGATCATCGCGAAAGAGGCACGAGACGCCGAGATGCGGGCGCTGGCCACAAGCCATCCGGGCTATGGCTGGGAACGCAATGCCGGCTACCCGACGGTGGAGCATCGCGCCGCGATCGCGCGGCTGGGCCTGACGCCGCATCACCGCCGCAGCTTCGGCCCCTGCGCCCGTCACGCCGCGGCATAGCCACAGCCGCCGGCGCAGCGGAATCGCGGGCTGATGCCGGTTGAGTCAGTCAAACCGAAATTCCTGCATAAATCCGTTGACGGCGACTCGGTAATGACTCATGGTTCGCGGCGCTATGACATCGCGAACCAAGATGACACGCGACCAGATACTGGTCGGGGACTGTGTGCGGCTGATGCAAGACTTGCCGGCCGCCAGCGTCGATCTGGTATTCGCTGATCCGCCCTATAATCTCCAGCTGGGCGGTGAGCTGCACCGCCCCAACAACACGCGCGTCAACGGGGTGGAGGAAGACTGGGACAATTTCCTCGACTTCGCCGCCTATGACGCGTTCACGCGCGACTGGCTGTCGGCCTGCCGGCGGCTGTTGAAGCCGGACGGCGGGCTCTGGGTTATCGGCACCTATCACAACATCTTCCGCGTCGGCGCCATGCTGCAGGACCTGGGCTACTGGGTGTTGAACGACATCGTCTGGCGCAAGACCAACCCCATGCCCAACTTTCGCGGCACCCGGTTCACCAATGCGCATGAAACGCTGATCTGGGCCGCCCGCTCGCGCGAGGCCAAGCCCACCTTCAATTACGAGGCGATGAAGCGCCTCAATGACGACCTGCAGATGCGCAGCGACTGGCTGTTGCCCATCTGCAATGGCGCGGAACGGGTGAAGGCCGAGAACGGACAGAAGGCGCATCCGACGCAGAAGCCAGAGGCGCTGCTCTACCGTGTGCTGCTGTCGTCCACTAACCCTGGAGACATGGTTCTCGACCCCTTTTTCGGTACCGGAACGACCGGCGCCGCGGCACGCCTGTTGGACCGCCGCTTCATCGGTATCGAGCAGGATCCCGCCTATGCGGAGATCGCGCAGCATCGCATCGCAGCGATCACCGGCCCGGCCGACCCGGGTCTCTTGGACACGACGGGCAAGCGGCAGCAGCCCCGCATCCCCTTCGGCTGGGTGGTGGAACGGGGGTTGTTGCCCCCCGGCTCCACCCTGCAGGACCCGAGCGGCCAGTTCCGGGCGCATGTGAAGGCGGACGGCACGCTTGTGGCCGCCAACCATCTCGGCGACCACCGCGGTTCGATCCACCAGGTTGGCGCGGCTCTCCAGGGGGCGCCCAGCTGCAACGGCTGGACCTTCTGGCATTACGAGGCGCGCAAAGGCATGCTGGCCCCGATCGAGCACCTGCGCCAGCAGCTGCGGAGCGAGCTGCACTAGGCCTCGATCGTCCGCGGATGGCGCGGTGCGCCCATGGCAGCATAGGCTAACGTTGCGCCGCCATCAGGCGGACACGATCTGTTGGCTTCTGCCAGTCAGACATCCTGCGCCGTGAGGCTGCCCCATGATCACGCTCGATGGCTTGACACTGGTCGTACGGTTTGCCGACTTGCACGAAGACGCGATTGCGGAGATCGGTTTCCAGCGCACGCTGCGCATCCCGGATGACGGCCGCACCTATCCGCTGCCGCCGGGTCTGGGGCCTTTCCCTTTGCGGCTGATCGACAGCCTGACCGGCCGCCTGCCCGAGGCTTGGGCGGCGCGCGGCGGCGTGGTGATGCCCATGCACCAGGCCGAGGCCATGTGGATCAGCTTCCCCGGCACCCGGGGATATGGCTATCCCTTCGCCGTGAAGGTGGCCACGGGCGGCATCAACGCCATCACCGGAGAGACCTGGACCGACGGCCTGCAAGACGATCCGCAGGACTATCTGGTGCTGCCCGACCAGCCCTGGCTGGACGGCTATTGCGTGGAAAAGGGCAGCATCCGCCAGTTCGTCGCCATGCCGCTGGGAGACGGCTATTCGGCGGAGGAACAGCTGACCGGCACCGCCGATATCGGCGGCCTGCAGCTTCAGGCCTATCCCATGAAGCCAGAGCGGTACGAGCAGCTGAAGCGGGAGGGCAGAACGCGGGGCACGATGGACTTCATGATGCCCGAGGCCGCTTTGGGGGCCGCCGCGGAGCCTATGGGCCTCGCCCCCGGCGGCCGCATGAAGCAGGACATCTATGACGACACCTACGGCCTGGAGGCATGGGACCAGTCGCGCTCAGCCCGATGCTTCGTCGCCATCGTCAACTCCCTGGGCTGGCTGGACCTCACGGGCACAGCCCCGCCCTGGCGTCCGCCCTCGGCCAGGGAATACGACGCCCACGGCCTGCCCTGGTTCGACTATTACGCCGGCGATGCCAAGGCGCTGGAGGGCGCGGCCAAGCTGGCGGGCTTGAAGAGCGTGGCTGAACTGGGCCAGCAGAAGCGCGTGGCCCCGCTGCCGGAAAACCAGTCGACGGAGGCAGGGAGGGTCATTCCGCTCGGCCCCGGCGGCCATCCGGTGGTGCGGGAGGGCACGTGGTAGACCACGATCCGGCAGTCCGCCACGGCGGCGACCTGGCTGCCGCCATCGCCAGATACGGCACAGGGCCGGAGGGGTGGTTGGACCTTTCCACGGGCATCAACCCGCATCCCTACCCCATGCCGGAGCTTCCGCCGGAGGTGTGGACGCGCCTGCCCCAGGCCGATGCCGAAGCAGCCCTCTTGGACGCTGCCGCCGGGTACTATGGCGTGGACGGCGCGGCCCACATCGTGGCCGCGCCGGGCACCCAGGCGCTGATCCAGTGGCTTGCCCGCCTGCAGCACCCGGCCGACGTGGCCGTCGTCGGCCCGACCTATGGCGAGCACGCGGCCCAATGGCGCCTGGCCGGCCACCGCGTGCGCGAGGTCACCGACCCTGAGGAAGGTGCCGACGCCAGCGTCCTGATCCTCGTCAACCCCAACAACCCAGACGGCCGCATCATCCCCCGCGACGCCATGCTGGACCTTGCCGACCGACGCGCCGCACGCGGCGGCCTGCTCATCGTCGACGAGGCCTTCGCCGACGTAATGCCCGAAGCCAGCATCTCCGACGCCGCCGGCCGCCCCGGCCTGATCATCCTTCGCTCCTTCGGCAAGTTCTTCGGTCTGCCGGGTCTGCGTCTGGGCTTTGCCCTCGCCCCGCTTCCCTTCGCCCGCCGGATACGCGCAGCTCTGGGAACGTGGGCGGTAAGCGGGCCAGCGCTCGCGGTAGGGACACGGGCACTGGCGGACACAGGATGGATTCAGGGGATGCGCGCGAGGTTGGCAGAAGAAGCGGCGCAGCTCGACGAGATGCTTAAGGCCGCCAACCTTAGCATAGCCGGTGGCACCAACTTGTTCCGCTTGGTTGCAACAGAAGATGCGAGTGGATTGTTCGTGCACCTCGCTAGACGGCATGTGCTCACCCGTCCCTTCGACTACCGCTCAAACTGGCTCCGCATTGGCATACCGACTGGTGGCCGACACCGCAGGCGGCTCGCGGACGCACTGTCAGGCTGAGGGCAGCGTCCCTCTCGCCAAGCGAAGATGACACTGACGGGGAGACCGCTGGGGCCGTAGCCCATGTCAATGGTTGAGCCGCCCAACACGTCGGTCACCGCCTCACCCGCCGAATTAGTGTAGTCTGTTGACGTCATCCCGGTTATCCCTTCAGTCTCCGGGCATCCAATCGATCGCGGATGGGGGCGCGAGGCGGGAGCGAATGTCCAAACCTGTTGGCCTGTTGACGGACGACCCTGCCGGGCTGGACCTTTGGCGCCGGCTCTATGAGCGGTCGGGGATCGCCATCTTCCAGTCATCGCCAGAGGGGCATTACATCCGGGCCAATCCGGCCGGGGCGCGCATGCACGGCTATGACAGCGAGGCCGCACTGCTGCAGGCCGTTAGGGACATCGGCCGCGAGGTCTACTGCAACCCCAAAGACCGCGAAACCATGCGCGCCCTGATCGAGGAGCACGGCGCGGTCGAAGGGTTCGAATGCCAGATCTACCGGCACCGGACCGGAGAACGCTTCTGGGTGCGGCAGAATATCTATCCTGTCACGGACGACGACGGCCGGCTCTTGCACTGGGAAGGCTATGTAGAAGACGTCACCGACCGCAAGCGCGCCGAGGAGGCGTTGCAACGCTACCGCGACGACCTGGAGCGGCGGGTGGAGGAGCGCACGGCCCAGCTGCGCGAACGCGAGGAGCGCTACCGTACCATCTTCGATGGGGCGTCGGTTGGCATCGGGCGTATCTGGCTGGGCACCGGACGGCTGATCGTCTCCAACGAGACGCTGGCCCGGATCTTCGGCTTCGATACGGTCAAGGACTTCGTCGCCGAGTTCGTGTTCACAGAGCACTATGTCGATCCCGCCGACCATGCGCGCCTGATGGAAAGCTATGAGACGGCGCCCGGCACGCCGATCGAATGCGCCTTCGTCAAGCGCGACGGCTCGCCCGTCATCGTCCAGGCCCACGCCATGGTCAACGATGCGGAGGGCTATCTCGACGTCGTCGCCATCGACATCACCAGCCAGAAGCGGGCGGAACGGGCGCTGGTGGAAAGCGAAAAGCGGCTGAGCAGCCTGCTGGAGAATTCGCCTTCCGCCATCTGCATGCATGACGTCAGCGGACGGTTCCGCATGGTCAACACGCGGTTCTGCGAGTGGTTCGGCATGACCGCGGAAGACGTCATCGGCAAGACCACGCATGAGGCCGCCTCACTGGAATTCGGCGAACGCTGCCTTCGCATGCACAACGAGGTTCTGACAACCGGCGAGACGCGGGAGGAGGAGTTCGAGCTTCCCTTCGCCGACGGTACGCTGCATTCGGTCATCGTCACCAAGTTTCCCGTTTCCGGCCCGGACGGCATGACCGTCGGCGTCGGCGCCATCAAGACCGATAACACCGAGCGCAAGCGGGCCGAAGAGGCCATCCGCATCAGCCAGCAACGCCTGCAGCGCACCGTGACGCTGGCATCGGTCGGCTACTTCGTCTGGGATATCGTCGAGGACAAATGCATCGACTGCTCAGAGGAATACGCGCGACTGCATGGCATGACGGTCGCCGAATACATGGAACAGAGCGCAACGTTGGAACGCGATATCCTGCATGTTCATCCCGATGATCGGGAGAGCTACCAGGCGCTCTATGAGGCGAGCCGGGACGGTCGGATTCCGTTCAATATGGAATACAGGATGCTGAGCTCGAGCGGCGAGACCCGGTACATCCGCGAAGTCGAAGAACATGTGGAGTTCGTGGATGGGCGGGCCGCCCGCGCGGAAGGCATGATCCAGGACATCACCGATCTGAAACGGGCTGAGGAGGACCTGCGCCGCTCGGAGGAGAACCTGCGCAATGTCGTGGACCAAGCCGGCGACGCCCTGTTCATCATCGAACCCACGAACGGCCGGTTTCTCGACGTCAACACCCAGGCCTGCACGTCATTGGGGTACAGCCGCGATGAGTTGCTGACCCTGTCGGTTGCTGAAATCGATATCGACTACATAGCCAAGAACCTGAGGGCCCCGACCGCCCGGCTGGTTCCGGGGGAAGTGGTGGCGATCGAGGGCACGCATCAGCGCAAGGACGGATCGGTCTTTCCGGTCGAGATCCGGGTGAGCGCGATGCACATGCAGGGCCAGCGCCGCACTCTGGCGCTGGCCCGCGACATCACCGAGCGGCGGCGCGCGGAAGAACGGTTGCGTCAGGCCCAGAAGATGGAGGCAGTGGGCCAGCTCACCGGCGGCGTGGCCCATGACTTCAACAACATCCTTGCCGTGATCCGCGGCAATGGCCAGCTGCTGGCCGATATCGACGGGCTGGACAGCCCGTTCCTGAAAGCCATCCTGAGCGCAACGGATCGCGGCGCCGACCTGACGCACCGGCTGCTCGCGTTCTCGCGCCGGCAGGCGCTGCAGCCGCGGGCCACGGATATCGCCAGGCTGACGGAGGGCATGCGCGAGCTGCTGTGCCGCACCCTGGGCGCGATGATCGAGATCGAGATCCGCGCAGATGACGCCCTGTGGCCGGCGATGGCCGACCCGGGGCAGGTGGAAAGCGCGGTGCTGAACCTTGCGCTCAATGCGCGGGATGCCATGCCGCGCGGCGGCAGGCTGACGATCGAATGCGCCAACGCGCGCCTCGACGAGGCGTCTGCGGCCGAAGCGCCGGATGCACCGGCTGGCGACTATGTGATGCTCGCCGTCAGCGACGAGGGCGATGGCATGTCGGCCGAGGTGCAGGCCCATGCCTTCGAACCGTTCTTCACCACCAAGGGTGTCGGCAAGGGCACCGGCTTGGGCCTCTCCATGGTCTATGGCTTTGCCCGCCAATCAGGGGGCCATGTCACCATCCGCAGCGCCGAAGGCCAGGGCACGACTGTCACGCTCTATCTGCCGTGCGCGGCCGAAGCGGCGTCACAGGAAGAGGCCGGCCCCGACCAGCCGGCCCCGCAGGGCAACGGCGAGGCCATCCTGGTGATCGAAGACGATCCGGATGTGCGCGTGCTGACGGTCCGCCTGCTACGGTCCCTGAACTATCGGGTGATCGATGTCGGCACGGCCGCGGCAGCCGGTGACGCCCTGGCGGAAGGCTCTGCCGTCGACCTTGTGCTGTCGGACGTCGTGCTGCCCGACGGCGTCAGCGGCCCGGAATTCGCCCAGCGGGCCCGCGAGGCCTATCCGGATCTGAGGGTGATCTTCATGTCCGGCTATGCGCCCGACGGGGCGATGGCCAACGGTCCGCTCGGCGCGGGAAGCGTGCTGTTGAACAAGCCCTTCCAGAAGGGCCAGCTCGCCAGGGCCTTGCGCGAGGCGCTCGACGGAGGTACCGCACATGGCGAGGTGCCGCCTCCACGCTCCGGATGAGCCGAGCCTTCCACAGCAGTCGCGCTCAGCCCAATGGATCGCTGGCGTATGCGCTCTGTCAGCGCGCAGCGACCGTATTTTAAGAATAGATTGAGCAATTCGTCGTCACACTTCAGTGTCTGCATGTCGGCGGTGTGCCCTCGTGGGAGAGACAGGACCCCATGACCACTGAGACTGGATCGGGTGGCGGTTCCGCGCCGAACGGCACCGCAGCCGATCCGAAGCTGGCCTCATGGCACATGAAGACCGGAGGCATGCCGCAGTCTCAGCGGTTCGAGGCCTGGCGTGCCTGGAATGCCCGGGCGTGCGACATGCTGCCGCTTCAGGATCAGCCGGGGGAATACCGCTCTTACCTGTCCGTGTGGCCGCTGGCCGATCTAATCGTCTGCCGCTCCGGCTCCACGGGGTATCGTGCGGCCCGCCGCAGCGGTCACATCCGCGATTACAGGCAGCGCTGGCTGCGCTTGCGCGTGATGGAACGGGGGCACGCGAAGGGGGTTTACGGCAACCACCCCGGCCACCTGGACCCCGGCGACGTCCAGATCATCGATCTGGCGGACGAGTATCGATCGATATACGGCGAGACGGACTATGTGACTGTGTTCGTGCCTCAGGAGCTTGTCGGTCTCTCCCCAAGGGACATGAAACTGCCGAAGACGCTGCGGTCACAGTCACCGATCTGTCGCGTGCTCGCAGACGCCACGCGATCGCTGGTGTCGCATATGTCGACGGCCCGCGCAGCAGACGCAGCACCGCTGGCGGCGGGCTTCACAGGCCTGCTGTCGGGCCTCGTCTTCGGCGGAGAGATTGACGAGCCGGCCAACACCGCCCTTCGCCAATCCCGACGTCACGCCATCGAGGCCCATATCGAACGGCATCTGAACGAGCCCGAGGTCGACGTGGCCGAACTGTCGCTCCGGTTCGGCGCGTCCCGGGCGACCATTTACCGCCTGTTCGCCGATGAAGGCGGCGTTCAGGCTTATGCGATGCGGCGGCGACTGGAACAGGCGTACCGTGACCTCACCGCCCATCCGCCGACCCGCGGTATCGTCCGCACCGTCCGCGAGAAATGGGGCTTCCAAGACCACAGCCACTTCACCCGGGCGTTCCGCGAGCGGTTCGGCCTGTCGCCCAGCGATGCCGCGCAGATGGGCACAGCCTCAGCAGATCGCGACGGCCCGCCGGCCATTGCGCGCGAGGCGCTGGAGCGCTCGCTCTTGACGCCCGATCTCTTTCTTCAGATGTAGGCGCAAAGGCGCCGATCGATGTTGGCGACGCGGGCATCGATGGCCGATGCTCGCAGCTCCGGTGAACACCGGCGCACGTCTGCGGCGAACCGTTAATCCCTCCCCGTCCCCAATCCATTGTCTTGCCTGGCGCGACACGGCATGCCGTTAACGCCTGAGACGCGCGGACACGGAAGTTGAGATCCGTGGATACAGACAGACCGCCCCCCACACCCTTACGGTGGGATCAATCCTCATGTCGTCCAGGCACCGGTCGACCTGGCGACCGTCGACAGGGACGGAAGCGGTTTGGAGTGCGCAGTGAACGAGAAGCCTCGGCTTCGCTATGGATCTGGAAACGGCCAGGGCCCACCGACCGCGGCGGCGGAACCGCCCGTTGGCGCTACGTCCCGCGGAAACCTGTTCGTCAGCCCGTACCTGCTGCGCCATCGCAGGACCTACGAAGAAGCGCTACACGACTGCGATTCATCTGATCATCACCGGCAATCGCCGCTCAAGGAGGCTGGCGGTTCGCAGGTGCTGGAATCGGATCCAAATGATCCCTCTCCCGCTAGGCGCGACGGCGGTCAGAATCAGGATTTCTGCGAGCTCTGAGGGCCTGGACGACGAAAGAGGCGCGCGAGCCAGCCCTTCCTGACGACATCGGGGTTGCCCGGGAGACGACGCGACGCCGTGTTGCGCGAATGCGCCTCTATGTCGTAGGTGCGAATGGCGTGCTCCGCACAGCCGCAACCCTCGTTCAGCGCGACCTTCTCGTAATAGAACCGTTCGAAGCTTTTGTCTGGCATGGCGCTGCCTCGCAGTTCATCGAAAATCGGATGACATTCTGCTGTCAAATGCACCACATGTCCCGCCGATCTACCGACCGGCACTGAGGCCGCCGATCAGCCGGTGCGGGACGACGAGCTCCGTCACTAGCTGACGTCTTCTTGCATCGGCCGCTTGCGGGTTCAAGTGAAGGCCTGCCGGCTCAAAGATGGAACCGGCGTGATCGAGGGCAAACAGCAATCGACCATCGGTGAAGGTGGCACGCAGATGTCGCCCCTTGGGGCGATGGTCGGCCTGCAGCGCGACGAATTCATCAAGGAAGCCTGGGTTCAGGAACTGCCCCACCTCGTCCGGCCGATCGGTGAAGATGTCAAACCCCTCGTCGAAGATGGCATGGCCCGTCTCGATCGCCTCCATCCCCTCCGCGCCTCCCTCGATCGGCGCGATCTTCGTCACGCCATCGAACCTGAACGGGACGACAATGGTGCCGAGCAGGCCGTGAAAATCCGTACGGCCACCCTTCCCTGCGATCCCGATCCACACCCGTCTAACTTCGAATGATGCGCCGAGATGGTTTCCGGCAATCAGGTCGTCGACCCGGTGGGAGAACTTGTCCAACCGGCGGCTGAAGCCGTGCGTTCGGATCAAGCCGGCCGCAGCATATCCCTCGATCTCTGGAAACGTGTTGAGCGGCGGGTTGTGGTACGGCTCAAACGTCAGCTCGCCGAGGCTGTCGCAGATGGCGCCGATCACCTCTGCACGGGCTCGCTTGCGATAGCGATGCATCGGCGTGTGGATCCACAGGATCGCCACGACGATCGCCACCATGCAGCCAAAGATGACTCCGCGATGCCCATCGGTCGCCCAGAGTGCCAGGCCCATCGCCGGGACGGCCGCGCCGAAGAACAGCGCCAGCCGGCGTACCAGGACTGACCGCTGACGCAACCGTTCCGCCTCGACCGCTTGCAGCCCAGGCGCGACCGTGCGCTGAAAGATGGCGATCGCATCAGCGTCCAGTGCCCGGCCGCCGTCGGCAGGCGTCTCAGGGAGTGTCTGGCCTAGTTCACTCACACCGTGATCCTCTAAGCAGGCGAGGAGCGCGCGCCAACAACACCCGCAGCATGGCAAAAGCACGGCGGACTAGGGTAGGGCGCGCGATTGACGTCTCGGCTATCGCCCTTCTATGGTGCGTGGATGACCCATGCGCCGGTTTCGCGGAGCCCTTCGGTTCCGTGAAGCCAACAGGGAACGCGGTGACGCCGGCAGACCTTCGGCGGAATCCGCGGCTGCCCCCGCAACTGTGAGCGGTGAGGCCCGTTCCGATCCCTTGCCACTGGCCCTTCGGGCTGGGAAGGCGGGAACAGGGCCTATGATCCGCGAGCCAGGAGACCTGCCGGCGCTTGGGGCAGAACAGGACAGGCCGCCGGGCGGGGTGTACCGGAGGCGGGTCGTCGATGGCCGCGCTCCGGCCTTTCGCAGATCCGCATTCCTCCACGTCGCAACCGATGGCCTTAGGGCGGAGGTCGGTTGTTGGGCGCAGGCGGCACGGCAGGCAGTTTGCCACGCGTAACGCTGGTGCTGGGCGGTGCGCGCTCCGGCAAGAGTGCCCATGCGGAGGGCCTTGTGGAAGGCAATGGTGGCCGACCTGTCTATCTGGCGACGGCTGCGGCCGGCGACGCGGAGATGGCAGAGCGCATTGCCCACCATCGCGCCCGGCGCGGACCCCGCTGGCAGACCGTTGAGGAGCCGCTGGAGCTGGCGGAGACGCTCAGCCGTGTGACCGCACCCGATGCAGCCGTGCTGGTTGACTGCCTCACGCTCTGGCTCAGCAACCTCTACGGCGCAGACCGCGGTGTGGTGGACGAGACCAACCGGCTGACTCATGCCCTAGAACAGGTCACCGGCCCGGTCGTGCTGGTCAGTAATGAGGTCGGGCTGGGCATCGTGCCCGACAACGCGCTGGCGCGGCGCTTCCGCGATGATGCCGGGCGGCTGCACCAGGCCGTCGCCGAAATCGCCGACCGCGTCGTCTTCGTCGCCGCCGGCCTGCCGCTGACACTCAAATCCGTTTCGTAACCGGAAAAATCCTGATGCGCACCCTTCAGAAGATCCCCGCCACCGTGATCACCGGGTTCCTCGGCGCCGGCAAGACCACGCTGATCCGCCACCTGCTGCAGACGGCTGGTGGCCGGCGGCTGGCGCTGGTGATCAATGAATTCGGCGATATCGGTGTCGACGGGGAGATCTTGCGCGGCTGCGGCGAAGAGGCGTGCGCCCCTGGCAACATCGTGGAGCTGGCAAACGGCTGCCTCTGCTGCACCGTGGCCGACGATTTTCTGCCGACGATCGAGACGCTTCTGGGCCGCGACGAGCCGCCGGAGCATATCGTGATCGAGACCAGCGGCTTGGCCCTGCCCAAGCCGCTGGTCAAGGCCTTCAACTGGCCCGAGGTGCGCACCCGCGTGACCGTGGACGGCGTGATCACCGTGATCGACGGCGCGGCCACGGCGGCCGGCCTGTTCGCCGCCGACCCGGAAGCCGTAGCCGCAGAACGCGCCGCCGATGCTGCGATCGACCACGACGATCCGCTGGAGGAGCTGTTCGTCGACCAGCTGCAATGCGCCGACCTGGTGATCCTGAACAAGACCGATCTGCTCGACGGCGCGGGCCTGGACCGCGCCATGGCGGAGGTCGCTGACCATCTGCGCCCGGGCGTGAAGGTGGTGCGGGCATCCCATGGCGGCATAGACGCCGGCGTGCTGCTGGGCCTGGCGGCCGCGGCCGAAGACGATCTGGACACGAGGCCATCCGTGCATGACGCGGAGGACGAGCATGATCATGACGACTTCACCAGCTTCCACGTGGATCTCGGCCACTTCCCCAGCTCCGGCGACCTGACGCGACTGCTGACGCCCGTGCTGGCCGCACCGGAGGTGCTGCGCCTGAAGGGCTTCGCGGCGATCGCCGGCAAGCCCATGCGCCTTGCCGTCCAGGCCGTGGGCCAGCGGCTGGAGACCTATTTCGATCGGCCATGGAGCGCGGATGAGCAGCCGGTGACGCGACTGGTCGTGATTGGCGGGCGCGACATGGACCAGCCGGCCATCCGCGCCGCACTCGCCGCCGCTTAGAGGGCCGCGGGTCCGTGCATCTGCTGGCGGCACAGCCAGGGGCGATCCTTGATGGATCGGAAGCTGTCGACCTGCAGCAGAACCCTGCGGACATCGTCATCCTGTCCGCGGCCGATACGGAGCTGGCGGCGCTGAGCGCGGCCCAGGCGCATCGCGGGGCCGACGCACCCAGCCTGCGCCTGGCCAACCTGATGCAGCTGGGCCACAACCTGTCGGTCGACGCCTATGTGGATGCCGTGATCGGCCATGCGCGGCTGGTGCTGGTGCGCCTTCTGGGCGGTGCGGGCTATTGGCCCTATGGCGTGGAGCAGGCGGCGGCCGTCTGCCGCGACCGCGGCATCGCGCTGGCCTTCGTGCCGGGCGACGACCGGCCGGACCCGGAACTGGCCGAGCAATCCACCCTGCCCTTCGATGCCTGCCATCGCCTCTGGCAGTACTGCGTGCATGGCGGGCCGGACAACTTTGGCGGCCTCCTGGCCTATGCCGCCCATCTGATCGGGCGGGACGCCGAATGGGCGGAGCCCGTGCCGCTGCCGCGTGCGGGGCTCTACTGGCCTGGGCGTGAGCGCCCGGATGTCGGGACGATCGCCGCCGAGTGGGCGGAAGGCGCTCCGGCCGCCGTTATCGTCTTCTACCGCGCCCTGATGCAGGGCGGCGCCCTGGCACCGGTCGATGCGCTGATCGACGGGTTGCGCGAGGCCGGCTTGAACCCGCTGCCCATCTACGTCGCCAGTCTGAAAGACCCGGCCGCCTCTGCCCTGGTGGACGAGCTCTGTCGCAGCCAGTCGCCGGCGGTGGTGCTGAATGCCACTGGCTTTGCGCTTGCGACGCCGGGGGCGAAGGGCGTCTTCGATCCCTTTGCCGCCGCCGACTGCCCGGTGCTGCAAGTGGTGTTCTCCGGCGGTGACGAAGCCACATGGATCGCCGGCACCCGTGGCCTCGCGCCGCGCGACCTGGCGATGAACATCGCCCTGCCCGAGGTGGACGGCCGGGTGATCACCCGCGCCGTCTCCTTCAAGGCCGAAGCGCGGTTCGATCCGGCGACACAGGCGCGCATCGCAACCTACCGCCCCGTCCCCGACCGCATCGGCTTCGTCGCCGAGCTGGCGGCGGCTTGGGCGCGGCTGCGACGCTGCCCGGTGGCCGAGCGCCGCATTGCCATCGTGCTGGCTAACTATCCCAACCGAGACGGCCGCCTGGGTAATGGCGTCGGGCTCGATACGCCGGCGAGCGTCGTGACCGTGCTGCGGGCCATGGCCGACGCCGGCTATGCGGTCGATGGCATCCCCGAAGACGGCAACTCGCTGATGCGCCGGCTTGCGTCGGGGCCGACCAACGCGCTGCCGGATCGTGCGGCGCGGACGGGTGGCGCCATACTTTCGCTGGCGGACTATCGTGCGGTCTTCGAGACGCTTCCGGCAGCGGTTCGCGACGCAGTCGGCGAGCGCTGGGGGGCGCCCGAGGCCGATCCCTTCTTCGCAGACGGCGCCTTCCGGCTGAGCACGCTTCGGCTCGGCAACGTAACGATCGTGGTGCAGCCGGCGCGCGGCTACAACATCGACCCAAAGGCCAGCTATCACGACCCGGACCTGCCACCGCCGCACGGCTATCTCGCCGTCTATGCCTGGCTCCGGCTCCAGTTCGGTGCCCATGCCGTCGTCCATATGGGCAAGCACGGCAATCTGGAATGGCTGCCGGGCAAGGCCGTGGCGCTGTCGGGTGACTGCTTCCCGGAAGCGGCGCTGGGGCCACTGCCCAACCTCTACCCGTTCATCGTCAACGACCCCGGCGAGGGCACGCAGGCGAAGCGGCGTACTGCGGCGGTGATCGTCGACCACCTGACGCCGCCGCTGACGCGGGCGGAAAGCTATGGCCCGCTGAAGGATCTGGAGCTGCTGGTCGACGAGTATTACGAGGCTGCCGGCGTCGACCCGCGGCGACTTAAGGTGCTGGGCGAGCAGATCCTGGAGCTTGCGCGATCGATCGGCCTGGCGGCCGATTGCGGCATGGCAGACGACGACACGGCCGATGAGTCCCTGTCGAAGCTCGACAACTACCTGTGCGAACTGAAGGAGCTGCAGATCCGCGACGGCCTGCACGTGTTCGGGCAGGCGCCCGTCGACGGCCAGCGCACGGACCTGCTAGTGGCCCTCACCCGCGTACCGAGGGGAACGGGCAAGGACGCCGACGCCTCCCTGATCCGCGCGCTGGCCGCCGACCTGGGGCTGAGCGACTTCGACCCTCTCGATTGCCGCCTTGGCGACCCGTGGACGGGCCAGACGCTGCCGGCACTGGCCAATGGCGCGGCCTGGCGCACCAACGGCGATACGGTAGAGCGGCTGGAACGCTTGGCACAGGCGCTGGTCGCCGGCGACCGCGACGCGGAGCCAGCCTGGTCGGGCACCCGCTCTGTGCTTGATGCCATCGATACGGACATCGCGCCCTCGCTGGACGGCAGCGGAGCGCAGGAGATCGACGGCCTGCTGAAAGGGCTCGACGGCCGGTTCGTGCCGCCGGGCGCATCGGGTGCGCCGACGCGCGGGCGGCTGGACGTACTGCCCACGGGCCGCAATTTCTACTCGGTCGACAACCGCACGGTGCCGACACCGGCGGCCTGGCAGCTCGGCTGGCGGTCGGCCGCCCTGCTGCTGGACCGGCACCGACAGGAGGAAGGCGACTGGCCGCGCCGCCTGGCACTCAGCGCCTGGGGCACGGCCAATATGCGCACCGGCGGCGACGACATCGCCCAGGCTTTGGCGCTGTTGGGTGTGCGGCCGGTCTGGGACAGCGCCTCCCGGCGTGTCACCGGCTTTGAGGTGATGCCGCTGTCGGTGCTCGACCGGCCGCGCGTCGACGTGACCTTGCGCGTCTCCGGCTTTTTCCGCGACGCCTTCCCGGCCCAGATCGACCTGGTGGACAGCGCGGTACGCGCCGTCGCCGCGCTGGACGAGCCGGCCGACATGAACCCGCTGGCTGACCAGGTGCGCACGGATGCCGATGCGCTGGTCGCGGACGGTATCGACCCGGCGGCGGCGGAACGCCGGGCGGGCCACCGTGTGTTCGGCTCCAAGCCCGGTGCATATGGTGCTGGCCTGCAGGCGCTGATCGACGAACGGGGGTGGGAGACCGCGGACGACCTGGCGCGCGCCTATCTCGCTTGGGGCGGCTATGCCTATGGCGACGGCGCCGACGGGGCGGCGGAGCATGCCCTGTTCACCCGGCGGCTGGGCCAGGTGGAACTGGTGGTCCACAACCAGGACAACCGCGAGCACGATCTGTTGGACAGCGACGACTATTACCAGTTCGAAGGCGGGCTGGCCGCGAGCGTCCACCACCTGTCCGGCCGCCGCCCGGTGGTCTACCACAACGATCACAGCCGCCCCGAACGCCCCGTGATCCGCAGCCTGCAGGAGGAGATCGCGCGCACCGTGCGCGGCCGCGTGGTCAACCCGAAATGGATCCGCGGCGTCATGCGCCACGGATACAAGGGCGCATTCGAGATGGCGGCGACCGTCGACTATCTGTTCGCCTTTGCCGCCACCACGCGCGCCGTAGCCGACCACCATTTCGACGCGGTCTACGACGCGTATATCGGCGACGACGCCGTGCGGCAGTTCCTGCTGGACAACAACCCGGCGGCAGCGGCGGAGATCGCGGACCGCCTGATCGAGGCACAGGACCGTGGCCTGTGGCAGCCGCGCGCCAACATCGCCTACCATGACCTGGCAAATCTCAAGGAAGAAGGACGGGGGAGATGAGCGAGCAGCCGATGGACGATGCCGATCTCGACCGGCGCCATGCGGAGAAGATGGCCAAGAAGAAGGCCGCGCGCGACAAGATCATCGCCACCAAAACGATCGAAAAGGGCCTGCTGATCGTCCATACCGGCAAGGGCAAGGGCAAGTCGACGGCCGCCTTCGGCATGGTCTGCCGCGCCATCGGCCATGGCATGCGCGTGGGCGTCGTGCAGTTCGTGAAGGGCAAATGGGAAACGGGCGAGCGCGTGGTGCTGGACCGCTTCCCGGATCAGGTCAGCCTGCACACCATGGGCGAGGGCTTCACCTGGGAGACGCAGGACCGCCAGCGCGACATCGCCGCCGCCGCCGCGGCGTGGGAGCGCGCGAAGGCGCTGATCGCCGATCCGGCCTACGGCATGGTGCTGCTGGACGAGTTGAACATCGTGCTGCGCTACAGCTATCTGCCGATCGAGGACGTTCTGGCGACGCTGGCGGCCCGACCGCCGATGACGCATGTCATCGTCACCGGCCGCAATGCCAACGAGTCGCTGGTTGAGCAGGCCGATCTGGTCACCGACATGACCATGGTCAAGCACCCATTCCGCAGCGGCGTGAAGGCGCAGGCCGGCATCGAATTCTAGGGCCGGACAACGCCGATGCCGCGCACACCGGCGGTGATGGTGCAGGGCACCGGCTCCGACGTCGGCAAGTCGCTGCTGGTCGCCGGGATGGCTAGGGCCTTTGCCCGGCGCGGGCTGGCGGTGCGGCCGTTCAAGCCGCAGAACATGTCCAACAACGCCGCCGTCACGGCCGACGGCGGTGAAATCGGCCGGGCCCAGGCGCTGCAGGCTCGCGCCGCCGGTGTTCCGCCGGTCATCGACATGAACCCGGTGCTGCTGAAGCCGGAGACGGAGGTCGGCGCGCAGGTGGTCGTCCAGGGTCGCCGTGTGGCGACGCTGCAGGCCCGCGACTATGGCGCCTTCAAGCCAAGCCTGATGCCCGCGGTGCTGGAAAGCTACGAACGTCTCTCGGCCCAGGCAGACCTGATGCTGATCGAAGGCGCGGGCAGCCCGGCGGAGGTCAACCTGCGCCGCGGCGACATCGCCAATATGGGCTTCGCCGAGGCCGCAGATGTGCCGGTGATCCTGGCCGCCGATATCGACCGCGGCGGCGTGATCGCCAGCCTGGTCGGGACCCACGCGGTAGTTACGGAGGCGGAACGAACCCGCATCCGCGGCTACATCGTCAACAAGTTCCGCGGCGATGTGCGCCTGTTCGACGGCGGCCTGACGGTGATCGACGAACATACCGGCTGGCACAGCCTCGGCGTGGTTCCGTATTTCCCCGAGGCACGCAAACTTCCGGCAGAAGACGCCGTGGCATTGCAAAACCTGCAGGACGACGGCCCCCGGCCGATCCGCATTGCCGTCCCCGTTTTCTCCCGTATCGCCAATTTCGACGATCTGGACCCGCTTAGGGCAGAGGAAGACGTTGCCGTCACCATGGTGCCGGCCGGACGGCCGCTGCCGAGCGACGCCGACCTCGTGATCCTGCCAGGCTCTAAATCGACGATCGGCGATCTGCAGTACTTTCGTGCGCAAGGCTGGGATATCGATCTGGCCGCCCATGTGCGGCGCGGCGGCCATGTGCTGGGTCTGTGCGGCGGCTATCAGATGATGGGCCGCCGCCTGGATGACCCCGACGGCATCGAGGGCCCGCGGGGCGCCGTTGACGGCCTTGGCCTACTGGATCTCAAAACCATGCTGACGCCGGACAAGACGCTGGTGGAGGTCGCCGGCCGGCATTTGTCGACCGACACCCCCGTCCGCGGCTACGAAATGCATATCGGCCGCACAACCGGACCGGCGCTGGAATGGCCGCTCTTGGACCTGAGCGGACGGGCGGAGGGGGCCCGGTCCGCCGACGGGCGCATTGCCGGCTGCTATGTGCACGGGCTGTTCGCATCGGACACGTTCCGCCACGCGTTTCTGTCGACACTGAAGCCACGCACCGATGGCGGTGTGTCCTTCGATGCCGGCGTCGACGCCGCCTTGGACGCCCTGGCCGACCACCTGCAGGCCCATATCGACCTGGACCGGATGCTGGCGATCGCCGGCTACAGATAGATGGCCGCTGCACCGAGGCCGGCGATGAGGGCCATCAGCAGCGTCGCTATCGCCATCAGCCTGGCTGCGTCGCCTATGTCCTGCGCCGTCGCCTCAGACCGCCCGCCAGCATTCATCCAGTGGTCGTCGACGACGTGCCCGCCATACCGGCGCGGACCGGCCAGGGCCAACCCAAGACCGCCGGCCATCGCCGCCTCAGGCCAGCCGGCATTGGGCGAGCGATGACGGCGGGCGTCGCGGGCCATGGCCCGCAGGGCATCGACCGCGGCCCCGCGCGCGTGCAGGGCCGCGGCAAGCGCGATCAACAGCCCGGCGAGACGCGCCGGGATCAAGTTCACCAGATCATCGAAGCGGGCGGCAGCCCATCCGAACTGCAGGTGCCGCGGTGTGCGATGCCCGATCATGCTGTCGGCCGTGTTGACGGCCTTATAGGCGATGATGCCAGGCAGGCCGGCGACCAGATACCAGAAGGCCGGCGCCACGACCCCGTCGGAGAAGTTCTCAGCACAGCTCTCGATCGCCGCACGCGCAACGGCCGGCTCGTCCAAACTCTGAGGGTCGCGGCCGACGATATGCGCCACCGCAGCACGACCACCCGCGAGCCCACCCGATCGCAGCCCGTCGCCGACCGCCGAAACGTGGTCGTACAGGCTCCGCCCGGCGAGCAGAATGGCCACGATCATCGCCTCAGCGATCCCCCCCCAGGGATGCAAGCCGGTGACGACGGAGAGCAACCAGCCGAGAGCCCCGCTAACAACAAGAAGGCAGATCAGGCAGAGGACACCCGCCCAGCGGCGTTGCTTGTCGCTCCGCTCATCGCGGTTCAGTCGGCGATCGAGTGCGGAGACTAGCCGGCCGAACAGGACGATCGGGTGCGTCACGCGCGACCACAGCCATGCGGGTTCGCCGACAAGCGCATCCAGAAGAAGAGCGGCCGCAAGAATGCCGAACGAGCCCGGCCAGGGGAGATCGATCCAGGGATCCATGTCGGGAACGTATGCCTGAGGGCGCGCGAGTGCACCATCCGTCCGAGCCAGTCGGGCCGGCAAACCTCAGACGTCAGGTCCCGGTGCGACGTCTTAAGGTCGCGCGCCGGATAGCGGGAAGTGGGTCGGCGGTGTCTAATGGCCTAAGAAACCGAAGCATTCCCATCAGCCTCGCCGTCCGGTCCAGGATGGCGCCCCGTGATGCGCAAAGAGAGCATCGGGAAGAGTGGGACCAACGCGATAACCTCGCGGCGGGAGGAGACCTCGACCATGGCCAAGACGCGCCCCAACATCCTGCTGATCATGGCCGATCAGCTCGCCCCGCAGTTTCTGCCGGCCTACGGTCACCCGGTGGTGAAGACGCCGCATCTCGATCGCCTGTGTGAGGATGCGGTGATCTTCGACGCGGCCTATTGCAACGCGCCGCTCTGTGCCCCGGCCCGCTATACACTGATGAGCGGGCGGCAGCCGTCAAAGATCGGCGCGTGGGACAACGCGGCCGAGTTCGCCGCCGAGATACCGACCTTTGCCCACCATCTGGCGGCCGCGGGCTACCGCACCTGCCTCAGCGGCAAGATGCATTTCTGCGGCCCCGACCAGCTTCACGGTTTCGAAGACCGCCTGACGACGGACGTCTATCCCGCCGATTTCTCCTGGACGCCGGACTGGGACGATCCTCAACGGCGGCTCGACTATTTCCACACCATGGATGTCGTTCGCGAGGCGGGTCCGTGCTTGCGCTCGGCCTATCTGGATTTCGACGACGAGGTGACCTTCGCCGCGACGCGCTACCTGTTTGATCTTGCTCGCGGCGGTGATGAAAGGCCGTTCTGCCTGGTTGCCGCCTACATCCATCCCCACGATCCCTATATCAACCGGCCGGAATACTGGGACCTTTACGACGACGACGCGATCGACCCGCCGGCAATCCCGGCGGGTGCGGCGCCGCGCGATGTGCATTCGGAGCGGCTGATCCACGCGATGCGCATGGACGACCCGTGGCCGAGCGAGGCGACCGTGCGCCGAGCCCGCCGCGCCTACTATGCCTCGACCAGCTACATCGACGCCCAGGTCGGGGCCTTGATGCAGGCTTTGGACGAGGCGGGCTTTGCCGAGGACACCGTGGTGCTGTTCACCTCAGACCACGGCGACATGCTGGGCGAGCGCGGACTCTGGTTCAAGATGAGCTGGTTCGAGCACAGTGCCCGGGTGCCCCTGATCGTCCGCGCCCCTGGGGCCTTCGTCCCGCGCCGCGTCGCGGCTGCCGTATCCCACGTCGATCTAATGGCCACGCTGGCCGAGATCGCGAACGACGGCGCGCCGTTCGGAGGAACCCCAACCGAGGGGCGGTCTCTCCTGCCGCACCTCTCGGGGCGCGATGGGCACGACGAGGTGATCGGCGAGTATTTCGGCGAAGGCACGGTAGAGCCACTGTTCATGATCCGGCGCGGCACCCGGAAATTCGTCACGGCGGCGGGCGACCCGCCGCAGCTCTACGATCTCGCCGCCGATCCGCACGAGACGGTCAACCTCGCGGAGAGCCCGAACCATGCGGCCGAAGTTGAGGCATTCCGAACGGAGGCTGCGGCCAGATGGGATGCCAGCGCTTTGAAAGAGCGCGTACTGGAGAGCCAGCGCCGCCGCCACTTCATCGCCCCGATCCAGCGCGCCCAGGGCCGGTCATGGGACTATACGCCCCCGGCCGACGGCACGCGGACCTACATCCGCAACCACCTCAGCATCGCGGAAATTGAACGCCGTTCGCGATTTCCGACAGTGTGACGATTGTTTCGGGGTTAGCTGCCTCACCGGCGAATCCGCGCATGGAATGCGCCTTCACTCATTCCCTTGCGAGAGCGAAAGTACCCAGGCCTCGAGTGCCGCGGTGTCCGCAATCTCTCCGTCCCAAGCCAGATCCGGCTCAATCGCGCCCTGCCTGCCAGGGGTGGCGCTTAGGAACGCCTTCGTCGACAAAGACATCCACGCCCAGCCGCTGGGCAATGCCACCTGTCGTATCTCGCCATAGAGGCCGTGGGCGCGGGTGGGCCAGCCGACCAGCGTGACGTCGTCGATGGCGCGTAAAAGGTCGACGAACAGGAGGGCGGAGCTGAAGACGCGGCCGTCGATCACGACGAAGACCTGGCCCGCGTGCTCGGACGGCGGCGGGTCGGTGCGCACGGGCTCCGACCGCTCTCCAAGACGGGCCAGCGGCTCGCCGGCGGCGATTGCGGTGTCGAGGGCCGCCAGGATGGTGTCGAGGTATCGCGCGAGGCCGGGATCGTCCGGACGGCTCACGCCCAGCGCATCGCGAAAGCTCTGGAAGTGGTCGCGGTTCGCGGGCGACGCACGCATGGCGTCGGGGATGCCGGAATAGAGCTGCCCCTCGCCCCAGACCACCAGCGGCTCGCCATAAACGGCCACAGCGAAGCCGCGCGAGAGGAACGAGTTGCCACCGCCATTGCCCCGCAGGTCGAAGACGATGTTGGCGTCAGTCGGCGCGGCCTCAACCATCTGCCGCATCTCCTCAACCGCCTGCACGGCCGCGCCCCTGGGGGCCAAGGTGGGCAGCGAGATCCACAGCAAGTCGTCGGCGATCCAGCGGCCACCAATCTGCGGGGGGCTTCCGAATGCAGCTGCAGCAAGCAGTGGTTGCAGCCAGCTCATGCGGGCCGGCGTCCAAGCCAGGTCGAACGGCTGCTCCTCACCGTCGACCAGGAACCGACAGCGCTCCGGCCGTGCCATGTCGAGCTGGCCCTGATCGAGGAACATCAGCGGTGCGGCCGAGACACGATCCGCCGCCAAGGCTCCATCGCCCCGAAAGCGCAGGGCGTTGCGATGCAACAGCCAAGCCGCGTCGTGATCACCGCAGCCGACCAGTTCCGCGCCTAAGGGCGGGACGTCGACGCCGAGCATCGCCGACACGACAATCGCATCGCGGCGATAGGATGCCACGAAACCGGGGCCGAGCGTGTCCGGTCGGCCCACGGTCGCCCATTGGGGATGCTGCTGGTTGCCCCAGACAGCGAGATGGTGGTCCGGCAAACCGTTGGCGTACTCGATCAGCAGATAGAGGTACTGCGTGAGATCGGCGACGCGATCGGCGCTGGCCATCGCGGCGTCCAACCCGTCTTCAAGCCTCGCGCGGAACTGCGGGTCGAGCTCTGGGCCAGGATGGTCGGCCTCCACCAAGTCATGGATCGCCTGCAGGTCCTGCCGGGCGAGCGCCGGCCAGTCCGGTTCCTGCGCCCAGGCCTCGACGGCGCCTAAGGCCAGCAGCAAGGCTGCGATGCCCCAAGCTCGTGTCATCTCGCCATTCCCTTCGGACGCTCGCGGCGGACCTTGATGGCGAGGACCATACCCGCATCGGCGATCCCGAAACACCGGGCTTTCCAACACGCCGCTTCCTGGGCCAGACTGCGCCCCGCGCACACCCGGGACACGGACCTGGTCGGTGACGGGAATCCTCAACGGGCCCATTGCGGCACGGGGAGGAGCGGGCGGATCTTGACGAGGCCCGCGTTGCAGCCGATGACAGGCCCGCCGGTATTCCTGCCGGTGGGATCCCAGGCGTGCGCCGCAGGTGGATCAAGGGGAGGTCCCGCATGGGCGACCGTTTTGGGGTGATGATCTGCGGCCATGGCAGCCGCGACCCGATGGCCGTAAAGGAATTCGCCGTTCTGTCGGAGAAGCTGACCGGCCGCTTCGGCGACTGGCCGGTGGACTACGGCTATCTGGAGTTTGCGCGGCCCGTAATCCGCGACGGGCTGGACCGGCTGCGCGAGCGGCAGGTGAACCGCGTACTGGCCGTACCGGGCATGCTGTTCGCCGCCGGCCACGCCAAGAACGACATTCCGTCGGTGCTGAACACCTATCAGGCCGGCCATGATGGCCTGACCATCCAGTACGGGCGCGAGCTGGGCATCGACACCCGCATGGTGCGGGCGGCCGGTGAGCGCGTCGGCGAGGCGCTGGCGGCGGCCGGCGACCATGTGCCGCGGCATGACACGGTGCTGGTCGTGGTCGGCCGCGGCGCGTCGGACCCCGATGCCAATTCCAACGTCGCCAAGGTCATGCGCCTGCTGTGGGAAGGCATGGGCTTCGGCTGGGGCGAGACCGCCTATTCCGGTGTCACCTTCCCGCTGGTGGAGCCGGCGCTGGAGCACGTGGCGCGCCTGGGCTTCCGCCGCGTGGTCGTGTTCCCCTATTTCCTGTTCACCGGGATCCTGGTGCAGCGGATCTATGACCACACCGACCTGGTCGCCGCGCGGCATCCCGAAATCGAGTTCGTGAAGGCACCCTATCTGAACGACCACCCGCTGGTGCTGGAAACCTTCGTCAGCCGCGTGCATGAGATCCTGGAGGGCACCGGCAACATGAACTGCCAGATGTGCAAGTACCGGGAGCAGGTGCTGGGTTTCGAAGCCGAAATCGGGCTGGCGCAGGAAAGCCACCACCATCACGTGGAAGGCATCGGCACCGACGCCGACCACCATCACCACGATCACGGCGATCATCATCACCACGGCCATGATCATGGTCACGACCATCATCACCACGGCGACGGCCATGCGCACGGGCACCACCACCCCTACCCGCATGCCGACCATCCGTTGGGACCGAAGAGCTTGCGCCAGTCGGAGGCTGCCGATTGAACGCGTTGCCGGCCTACCTGCGCGACCCCCATGCCATTTCGCGGAGCTCCACCGAGATCATCCGGCGGGAAACCGACCTGTCGGCACTGCCGCCGGGCCTGGCAGCAGTGGCGGTTCGTCTGATCCACACCTGCGGCATGACGGACATCGTCGGCGATCTCGCCTTTGGCCCGGACCTGGCGGCAGCCGGGCATGGGGCGCTTGAGGCCGGCGCCCCCATTTTGGTCGACAGCCGGATGGTCGCCGCGGGCATCACGCGGTCGTTCCTTCCGGCCGGCAACGATGTCGTCTGCGGGCTGGACGATGCGCGGACGGCCGATAGCGCGGTGCGGGACGCCACCACGCGGTCCGCGGCAGCCCTGGCGCTGCTGCAGGACCGGTTTGCCGGCGCTGTGATCGCCATCGGCAATGCGCCGACAGCGCTGTTCCGGCTCTTGGAGATGCTGGATGCCGGAGCGCCCAAGCCGGCGGCGATCCTGGCCTTCCCTGTCGGTTTCGTCGGCGCAGCGGAATCCAAGGCGGCACTGGCGGAGGATCCCCGCGGCGTGCCCTTCCTGACGCTCTTGGGCCGGCGCGGCGGCAGCGCCATGGCGGCCGCCGCCGTCAATGGGCTTGCCGCCGGAGAGCCGGCATGACCGCCTGGCTGTCTGTGATCGGCATCGGCGAAGACGGGCTTGAGGGCCTTTCGTCCGTCGCGCGCACGCTTCTCGCCGAGGCGGAACTGCTGATCGGCGGCGAACGGCACCTGGGTATGATCCCGGAGGATGGGCGGGACCGGCTCTGCTGGCCGAAGCCGCTCAAGACCGCGATCCCGGAGATCCTGCAGCGCAGCGGAAGGCGGGTGGCGGTTCTCGCGACCGGTGACCCCATGTGCTATGGCGTCGGCGCCCGGCTGGCGCGCGTCATTCCGGCGGAGGAGATGACGATCGTTCCGGCGCTGTCGGCCTTCAACCTGGCTTGCGCGCGCATGGCATGGTCGCTCCCGGACATCGAGACCGTCACCATCCATGGCCGACCGAGAGAGATGATCGTCGCCAGCTTCTATCCCGGCGCCCGCATCCTGGCCCTGACGACCGGCGGCAGCACGCCGGCGGCCGTTGCGCGGATGCTGTGCGAGCACGGCTACGGGGACAGCCGCCTGACGGTGCTTGAGCGGATGGGCAGCCCCACAGAACGCCGGCTGGACGGCGTCGCCCGAACCTGGCCGCACGAGCGCGCAGCCGATCTGAACACCCTTGCCGTCGAGTGCATCGCCGATCCCGGAACGGTTGCGCGTGCACGTTTGCCCGGATTGCCGGACGAGGTGTTCGCGCATGACGGGCAATTGACCAAGCGCGAAGTGCGGGCCGCCACCCTGGCCCTGCTGGCACCCCTGCCCGCCCAATGCCTCTGGGACGTGGGTGCCGGCTGCGGCTCCGTCGGCATTGAATGGCTGCGCAGCCATCCCAACAACCGTGCGGTGGCCATCGAGCGGTCGGCCGCGCGCTGTGGCCTGATTGCGCGCAATGCCGCAACCCTGGGCGCGCCGCTGCTGCAGGTGGTCGAGGGCCAGGCACCGGACGCGCTCGCCGGCCTCGCCCCGCCGGACGCCATCTTCATCGGCGGCGGCATCGCCAGCGAGGGCCTTGTGGAGGCCTGCTGGCAGGCCCTGCCGTCCGGAGGCCGGCTGGTGGCGAACGTCGTGACCGTGGAAGGGGAGAGCGCCGTGTTCCACTGGCACGCCCGCCTGGGCGGCCAACTTGGCCGGATTGCCGTCTCGCGCGGCGAAGCGGTCGGCCCATTCACCGGATGGCGACCGCTGATGCCGGTCACCCAGTGGTCGGTGGTCAAGCCATGACCGGCACGGCGTATGGTGTGGGTGTCGGCCCAGGGGATCCCGAGCTGATCACGCTGAAGGGCCTCAGACTCGTCCAAAGCGCACCGGTGATCGCGTATCCCGCGCCGGAGACGGGAGACAGTCTGGCCCGTGCCATCGTCGCCCCCCACCTGCCGGGCGGCCAACGCGAAATCGCCATCCGCATGCCCATGGTCGCCGAGCGCTTCCCGGCGCAGGAGGTCTATGATCGGGCGGCCGGGGAGATCACGG
This sequence comes from Anaerolineae bacterium, assembly GCA_028285185.1. Taxonomy (GTDB): domain Bacteria; phylum Pseudomonadota; class Alphaproteobacteria; order DSM-16000; family Inquilinaceae; genus JACKIG01. The sequence goes on from JANQQD010000025.1 coordinate 60,713, forward strand.
CAGAGCTCGACGCCGGCCGAGACGTCGCCATTCTGTGCGAGGGCGATCCGTTCTTCTACGGATCGTTCATGTACCTTTTCGGCCGGCTGGCCGAAGGTCACCGTGTCGAGGTGGTGCCCGGCGTTTCGTCTCTGAACGCCTGTGCGGCCGCCCTGGGGGCGCCGCTGGTGGCCCGCAACGATGTGCTGACCGTAATCCCGGCACCCCTTGCGGCCGATGAGCTGCGGCAGAGGTTGGGCGAGGCGGATGCCGTTGCCATCGTCAAGCCAGGAAGGCACTTCGCCAAGGTGCGCGACGTGCTGGAGACGGCGGGGCTGTCAGGCCACGCACGCTATATCGAGCGCGCCACCATGGATCATCAGCGCATTCTGCCGCTTGCAGAGGTGGATCCGGCCGAAGTGCCCTATTTCTCCATGATCCTGGTGCACAAGCGCGGCGAGGCTTGGCGGTGACGGCAATCGTCGTATTGACCGAAAGCGGCCTGGCCACAGCCCGCCGCATCGCCGCCGCCCTACCCGGTTCACAGGTCCATGGGCTGGCCGGCAAGGTCCCCGCGCCTGATATGGCGATGGACGATGTTGCGCCGACGCTGCGCCGGCTGTTCGCTGACGGCACGCCGATCGTCGGCATCTGCGCGGCGGGCATCCTGATCCGCGCTTTGGCTCCGCTCTTGGAGGACAAGACCGCCGAGCCGCCGGTGCTGGCTGTCGCTGAAGACGGCAGCGCCGTCGTCCCGCTGCTGGGCGGCCATCGGGGCGCCAACGACCTTGCCGGCCACGTTTCTGAGGTTCTCGGCGGCACGGCGGCGATCACCACGGCCGGGGATCGCCGGTTCGGCGTGGCCCTCGACGCCCCTCCGGCTGGATGGCGCCTCGCCAATCCGAAGGACTACAAGGGCTTCGCGGCCGCTCTCTTGGGCGGCGCCACCGTGCGGCTTAACGGCGCCGCCCCTTGGCTGGCCGAAGCGCGCCTGCCCTGGGCCGACGATGCGCGGCTGACAGTACAGGTGACCGAGTCCGCAACATCCGGCGGACCGGATCGGTTGGTCTACCATCCCAGGACACTGGCGGTGGGCGTCGGCTGCGAGCGCAACGCTGCGCCTGAAGAGCTGATCGCGCTCGTTCGCTCCACACTGGTGGAGGCCGGCCTTGCGCCGGGCGCGGTCGCCGGCGTGTTTTCGCTGGACCTGAAGGCCGATGAAGCCGCTATGCATGCCGTGGCCGCCGCACTGGATGTACCTGCCCGCTTCTTTCCGGCGGACCGCCTGGAAGCCGAAACCCCGCGGCTCGCCAACCCGTCGGATATCGTGTTCCGCGAGGTCGGGTGTCATGGCGTCGCCGAAGGCGCAGCCCTGGCGGCAGCCGGCCCGGACGCCGACCTTGTCGTGCCAAAGCGTAAGGGCACCGGGGTGACCTGCGCCATCGCCCGCGCGCCCGAGCCGATCGATGCCGCCCAACTGGGTCGCCAACGGGGGCATCTCGCGATCGTCGGCACCGGGCCCGGTGGGGCGGCCTGGCGGACGCCCGAGACCGAGGCGTTGGTGGCCGCCGCCGACATCCTGGTCGGCTACGGCCCCTATCTCGACCTGCTGGGACCGCTGGCGCAGGGCAAGACCCGGCGGGCCTATGCCTTGGGCGAGGAGGAAGATCGCGTCCGCACAGCGCTCAACCTGGCGGCGGCAGGACAGCACGTGGCGTTGGTGTCGTCCGGGGATCCGGGCATCTATGCCATGGCAAGCCTGGCCTTCGAGCTGATCGACCGGGAAGACCGGGCCGACTGGCGGCGTATCGAGATCGCGGCGTCGCCCGGCGTTTCGGCCATGCAGCTGGCCGCGGCCCGCACTGGGGCACCACTGGGTCACGATTTCTGCGCCATCTCGCTGTCCGACCTGCTGACCCCCTGGGACACGATCGATCGCCGGCTGCGCGCTGCGACGGAGGGAGATTTCGTCATCGCGCTCTATAACCCGGCGTCGCAACGCCGTCGGGAGCAGCTGCCGCGCGCGCGGGAGATCCTGCTGGCGCATCGGCCGGCGGATACGCCCGTGATCCTGGCGCGCGATCTCGGCCGCGAGGGGGAGACGGTGCAGGTCACCGACCTCAGGTCGCTGTCCGTCGATATGGTCGACATGCAGACCATCGTGATCGTCGGCGCACGGTCGACGCGCCGGTTCGACGATACCTCCGGTGCCACCCGCGTCTATACCCCGCGCGGTTACAGCCGCGAGACGGCTGCTGAACCGATGCCCGCCATGGTGCATTTCATCGGCGCCGGGCCGGGTGCACCGGACCTGCTGACGATCCGGGGCCGCTCGCTGATCGCGGCCTCGCCCGTGTGCCTCTATGCCGGATCACTGGTGCCGCCGGAGGTCGTAGCCTACGCGCCGCCGGGGGCGCGCGTCATCGACACCGCGCCGCTGACGCTGGAAGAGATCCTGGAAGAGATCTCGCGCGCCCATGCCGACGGGCGCAGCGTGGCGCGCGTGCACTCCGGCGACCCGTCACTCTACGGCGCGATCGCCGAACAGATGCGCCAGCTCGACCACCTGGGCATCCCCTATGACATCACGCCGGGCGTGCCGGCCTATACCGCCGCCGCCGCAGCACTGAAGACGGAATTGACGCTGCCTGAGGTCAGCCAGACCATCATCCTGACGCGCACTGCGATGCAGACCTCGCCGATGCCCGACGGCGAGGATCTCAGCACGCTCGCGGCGACCGGCGCGACGCTGGCGATCCATCTGTCGATCCGCAACCTCGCTGAAATTCGCCGGGCGCTGGAGCCCCATTACGGACCCGACGGACCGGTGGCCGTGGTCTACCGGGCGAGCTGGCCGGACCAGCAGGTGATCCGCGGAACGCTTTCGGATATCGAGGCCAAGGTCCGCGCGGCGAAAATCACGCGGACGGCACTGATCCTGGTCGGCGGCGTGCTGGGCGCAGCAGATTTCCCGGACAGCGCACTCTATTCGCCGAAGCACGCCCATGTGCTGCGGCCCCAGCGCCGGGCGTGATCCTCACTTCTCTTCCAGCTTGATGATGACGCCGCGCTCACCATTGGCGACGCGCCGGGCGTGAAGCGCGATCAGCGGGTCGTTCGGATACCGCTGCGCCAGATCCTCCGCCAAGGCGGACACGCCATCCGCACCGTTCGACAGTGTCTCGTAGAATTCCTGATAGTCGGCCAACAACGTGGCATCGACCAGGTCCGGGTCGACCGGCTGGTAGGCCTCCACGGGCCTTTCCTTGCCCTTCAGGATCAACGCCCCCACTGGCCGCACGGTGCGCGGCTGGCGGCAGGCCTGGATCGTCTCGCCGGTGATGCAGACACGCGTGCCGATGTGCTTGTTCACACTTTCCACGCGCGCGGTCGTATTGATGGCGTCGCCATGGGCCGTGTAGTCGAACCGCCGGCTGCCGCCGAAATTGCCGACGACCACCTCGCCGGTATTGACGCCGATCCGCGTCAGGCCGAAGGGCAACCCCTGTTCCACCTTGCGGAGGCGAAAGTCTTCAGCGAACCGATCGAGCGCGAGAGCACAGCCCACGGCCAGGTCGGCATGATGCGGCTGGTCGACAGGCGCGTTGAACATGGCGTGCACGGCATCGCCGACGATCTTGTCGATCGTGCCTCCATACTGCATGACGATCGCGCACATCCCGTCCAGATACTCGTTCAGCAGGGTCACGAGCACTTCGGGCTTCGACTGCTCGGTGAAGCTGGTGAAGCCCGCAATGTCTGAGAAGAGGAATGTGAGCTCCCGCGTTTCGCCCCCGAGCTTCAGCCGTTCCGGATGCTCCAGCAGCCGCCCGACAAGCGCCGGTGCCAGGTACTGTGTGAAGGCTTGGCGGATGAATCCGCGCTCACGCTCCGTGCGCACATGCATGGCACCGGAGATCACCAGATATACTGCCAACCCGCCTAGAACCGGATAGGTCGGGTCTAACAGCAGCCTCGCTTCGCTGAACGCGAGCCAGGATCCGACTGCCGTCGCGCTGACGATAACCAAACCAACGGCAGCGCCAAACAGCGCGCCGACACGAGGCAGCAGAAGAGTCATCAACAGGCCGAGGACGATGAACACGAGCGACTCCGCGCCGGTGGCCCAATCGGGGCGCTCCAGGTACCACCCCAGGATCGCCTGCTCCACCGCCTGGGCATGGATCAGCACGCCCGGCTCGAAGTCGTTGATGGGCGTGGCGCGAAGATCGGAAAGGCCGGCGGCGCTGGACCCGATGAAGACGATATGCCCTGCCACCAGAGCTTGCAGGTCGGCGGAGCCGTCGAGCACGGCTGCGGCAGGAATGCTGCGTTCCGGCACGGTGCCAGTATAGTGGAGCCAGAGATAGCCGTCGGCCGTCAGCGGAATATCGACGGCGCCGACGCGCAGCGCCGTGAGGCCGCCGAAGTCACCCAGCACGACCTCGCCGCTGGCATCCGCGGCGCGGGTAATCAGGGTGGAAGCACCCTGCGCCACGCGCAACGCCTCGATGGGCAGCGTCGGAAAGACATCGTCGCCCAATCTCTGCAGCATGGGCACGCGTCGGATCAGCTCGTTGCCGCCACCCCCGATGCCGACGCTGCCGTTGCCCGCAGCTGCGGTCTCCAACTCGGGCAGGGATACCACCGCACCGGCGAAACTCTCAAGAAAGTCCTGCGGCGGACTTCCAGCGTTGACAATGCCGGCGGCCAATCGCGGCGTCGCATCGGTGCCCTCACGGCTGAGAGCAAATGCCGTGACGGTCGGCACTTGGCGGATCACATCCGCCAGGATCGCATCGTTGTCGGGAAGACCTGTGGTGTCGTTGAGATCGAGACGGGTCGCCAGCTCGGCCAGTCGCGGGTTGGACCGCCAGCTCTCCATGACGCGGGCGGGTGAGGTTCGGTCAGGCTCGGCCAGGATGACGTCAAGGGCGACGACCGCGGCCCCCGCATTTCCGAGACGGGCCACCAGCTCGGCCACCACGTCGCGCGGCCACGGCCACTGTCCCTGAATTGCAAGCGAGCCGTCGTCAATGTCGACGACGCGCACGTACGCCGGTTGATAGGGCCGCGGAGACAGCTCTTGGAAGGTGTCGAAGACCAGAAAACGAAGCTCAGCCAGCAGATCTGGGTCGACCGACCGCAAGCCCAGCCCGAGCAGCAGGGCGGCCAGCCCGAGAACGCTGGGCCTCACTATCGCGGACCAGGTCAATCTCCGTCGTGCCACGTTGCCGCACCTGCCCTTCGGATTGCGGTTCGCAGTGTCGGAAGGAAAGCCGGTAAGAGCAAGCGCCACGCTCTCGGGCACCACGGCGGCAGGGTCGCGGACGCCGGTGCTTCACTCCATAGTTACTAAAGCCTTAAGCGAAACGGTTGGTTGAGATACCTTCACGGCATAGACTTGCAAAAAACACGGCAGGGAGCCGGCTCGTGAATCGGCCACTTCGGCAAAAGTGCCAGGCGGCAAGTTTCGTTTTTGCGTTCGGCGTGGCGCTCTCGGCCGCGGTGCCGGCGTTTGGCCAAACGTCGGACGAACTGTTCCAGGAGTTGCTGGAGCAGCCCGGCGATGCCGACCTGACCATACGCTATGCCGAGGCTGCGGCTGCAGAAGGCGACTTCGAAACCGCCGTTTCAGCATTGGAACGGCTGCTGCTGGTGGATGGCGGGCTCTCGGCGGTGAAGGTGCGCCTCGGTATCCTTTACCTGCGCATGCAGTCGCCCGGGACGGCGCGACGGTATCTTGAAGATGCGCTGGATGATCCGGACCTGCCGGATCAAGAGGCGGAGGCGGCGGAACGCGCGCTGGCGGAAGCGGCTGCCTCCGAACAGCGGCATCGGCTCTCCGGTTCCCTCTATTTCGGCTTCCGCTACCAGTCCAATGCCAATTCCGGGCCGAATGAGGATGCGGCGCGCGATGCCGCAGAGGCGGGCGGAGGGGCGGCGGTGGATCCGGACGATCTGGCAAGGGCGGAGGAGCTGAGCGGCGACGACGACGGCAACGGCTTTGTTCTGGGTTCCGTCCGTCACAGTTTCGATCTGCAGACGCAGAACTTTGCGGCGGTGGAGACGCGCGCCCTGTTCTACGGCACCCGTCACATCGACCAGACGGACCTCAGTACCGAGGCTTTCGAGGCGTCGACCGGCCTGCGCTTTACACCCCTGCCTGACAGTGCCCCGGACGCCACGATACGGCCGTTCGTCTGGACGCAGTATGTGCGCCGGGACGACGATTCGCTGCGGCTGTCTTTCGGCGGCGGTGTAAACGGCGACTTCGCGCCCGGTCCGCAGTGGCTGGTCGATTGGACCGTGCAGGTGGCCTACAACGACTACTTCGTCACCGATACGCGAGAGCTGGCCGACGAACGTGACAGCATCAGCGTCCAAGGGCGGGCAACCGGATACTACGCGCTGACGCGCGACCAGATCGTTTCCGTCGGCGCCGGCGTGACCCGGAACTCAGCGGAGGAAGACTTTAACAACTTCACGCGCGGTCGCCTGAACCTCGGGTACAGCTATCGCTTCGAACCGCCGTTCGAATTCGTGGTCGCCCCCTGGCGGCTGTCGGTGTCCGCGGAAGGCAGCGTGACCGGATACGATGAGCCCGATCCGGTGGTCGATCCGGACAGGACCCGTCACGACATCAGAGGACTGGTGCAGGTGACGCAAGAGATCGGGCTTGCGGACGATTTCGCGCTTGTCCTCGAAGGCGCGTACGAGCGGTCGTACTCCAACATACCTTTGTACGATTATGACAATGCCAGCGGCAGCGTCGGCGTCCGCTATCGTTTCTGATCCGACGCAAGCCCCGGGGGTGACGACAATGCACTCGATTCTACGCCACTTCCTGCCCGGACTGCTGCTGACCTTGGCCGCTGCCGGGGCCGCGTTTGCACAGCAGAGCCCGCGGGTTGGCGTCACCACCACGGTCAACGACGCAACGAACGTTCAAGCCGTGGCGGGGGGGGATCGCATCCTGGCTGTGGGCGACGACGTCTTCTCGCGCGACACGATCATCACCGACGGCACGGGCCAGACGCATCTCTTGTTCCTCGACCAGTCGACGCTGACGGTCGGCCCGAACGCCGAAGTGCTGATCGACGAGTTCGTCTACAACCCTCAGGCCGGTGACGACCTGGGACGCCTTGCCATCTCCGTCAATCAAGGCGTCATGCGGTTCGTCGGCGGCGCGCTCAGCAACACCGAAGACCAAGTGGAGATCACGACGCCGACGGCAACCCTGGCCATCCGCGGCGGCATCGTCGTGGTCCTGGTGCAGGGCGGCACCGGCGATACGCAGGTCATCTTCGTGTTCGGCGATTTCGTCGATGTCACGGGCCCTGGCGGACAGACGGAGACGATCCGTCGGCGCGGCTATGCGGTCACCGTGTCGCCCGACGGTGTGAGCGAGCCGGAACCGGCACCGCAGGAGGCGATCGATGCTGTGCTGGGCGCCCTGGAAGGTCCGCCCGGTGACGGCTCGGAGGCCGAGGCGATCACGCAGGCGTTTGGGGAGCTGGGATTGGGCGAGGTTATCCTGACCCTTGATGAACCGTTTGATAGGGGCAGTCCGACGACGTCGGACATTGAGACAGACCTTGGCGTTCGCGATGCCGATGAGCAGCTGATCCGGGACGTGATCGAGACGATCGAGCTGATTGAGGAAGAAGAAGTGATACCAGAGTGCGAGTGTCCATCCGAGTAGCCGCCAGTGTAGCGGGGTAGACCCACCGGCTATCGCCGGACGACAATCCGCTGCACGTTGGGGATCGGCTGGAACGCCGCGATATCCTGGGCCGGCCGACCGAACAGATAGCCCTGCACATAGTCGCAGCCACAGGTGCGGGCGAACTCCAGGGCGTCCGGATCGTCCACCATTTCCGCAATGCTGGCGATGTCGAGCCGCCGGCACAGATCGGTCAACGCCGACAAGAATGCAGGCCCCTTCTGGGCCCGCTTTGCACTGTTCAACGCCGATCCGTCGACTTTGACCGCGTCGATGTCCAGATGGCTCAGATACTCGAAGCTGGCCGCACCCGATCCGAAGTCGTCGAGACACACACGGTAGCCGAGCGATCTGAGCGACTGGGTGAACTCGTTGGCCGCTTTGAGATCGCTGATTTTCGCCGATTCCGTCAGTTCGAAACTCAGGCGCCCGACGCTCCACCGGTTATCCGACAACAGGCCATGCAGAGCCCCGACGAAATCGGGCGTCTCAATGGAGTGGCCCGAGAAATTCACCGCCAAGGCGTTCTCGCCGCCCCGGCCGCGGTCGGCCTGCAGCCAGTCGAGGGCCTTGCGCACGATGGCGAGGTCGAATTCGTGGATCAGTCCGATCTCTTCGGCGAACCGGATGTACCGATAGGGTGACTCCCCCGGATCGGAGCGATGGAACCGGCACAGCCCCTCATAGTGATGCACGCTGGCATCGCCCAGCCGGATGATCGGCTGTAGCGCCAGATCGAATGCGCCGAGCTGCACCATCTCCTTGAAGGTCGTGACCTCAATGACGGCCTCGTCGAGGAAGCTGGACAGATTCTGCGACAGACGGCTCAGGCTGAAGCTGTCCCCGGCGCTCTCGCTGAACCGGTTCATCACGAACATCAGGCCCTTGGCCAGATCTGCCTCGCTCACCTCGGCCGATCCGGCCAGGTCGATATCCGATGCCTGGACCGGCACGCCGACACCCAGCGGATCGACGGTGCGGACGGCGTCGGCCAGCTGCTGCTGCACGGCCTGCAGATCCAGATCGGGTCGATGCACGAACCCGTAGCGGCCGTCGCCCACCCGGGTTGCCGTCTCAGGGCTCAGCGCATTGGCCTGAATGCAGGTGTCGATCGTCCGCTGCAGGCGATCCTCACCCATCTCGTCGAGCCGGGCCCTGAGTTCGGGCAGCTGCTCAAGGGCGACAAGCGCAAAGCCCGGCTCTTCCTCCTTCCGGCGCAGATCCGAGATCACCCGGCTCGCTGACTGTGCAAACGATCGCGCCGCATCCGAGCCGCCGTCCGTGCTAATCTCCGCTGCGAAGGCGCCGGTCGTCACCAGTCTCAGGGCAAGGAAGGCATGGCCTGCCAGTTCCGGGATCGTGTGGCCCACCAACGCCACCCGCGATGCGCGCCGGTTCGCGCGGCGCAGGCGCAGGCTGCCGATTTCGATGCGCCGCCCGTCCCGCGCCGACCGCAGCAGATGGGCCACCACGGGCAAGTCCTGTGCCACGACAAGAGAGGCGAAGTCCTGCCCCATCAGGGCCGCTGCCGATTGGCCCGTCAGCTCTTCCGCCGCACCGACGGCAAACGCCACGCGACCCTGCATGTCGAGCTCGATCACGATGTCGGCCCAGCAGAAGGCGAAGGCGACGAACCGGTCACGCTCCGCCTTCAAGAGTGAGCGGCGATCCGCTTCCGTCTCGTTCGACCGCGGTCCGTTTCCGCCGCTCTCAGACGCAGGCCCGGCCGGGCCGCCGTTCGACCTCACCATTCGATCTTTTCGATACCGTCGAACATGACCTCCGTTCCGTCGGCGAAGGTGATCTTGCCGGCGCTGTCGGCCGACAGCGCCAGATAGTCTGCGGCTTGCGTGTCCACACTGCCGCTGGTCAGGCTCAGCTGCCAACCGGTCTCGTAGCCACCGTACTCAGCGGCAAGTTGTACGGTGTCCGTGTCGCCACTGCCACCGTCGATCGTGTCGTCACCGAAGCCTTCGCCGACGATGAAGGTGTCGCTGCCTTCGCCGCCATAGAGCCAGTCGTCGCCGGTTTCGCCGTAGAGCGTGTCATTGCCCTCGCCGCCCCTTAGCGTGTCGTTGCCGCCGCCTGTGTAGATTGTATCGTCGCCGGCGCCGCCATCGACAGTGTCGATGCCAGTGGCCGTGTACCTATTGTCGAACACGTCGTTGCCGGCCCCAAGATCGAATGTGCCGCCGCCGTCGGTTCCGTAGACATAGTCGGCATGACTGCTGCCGATCACGTTCTCGATGCTGGTGTAGCTGTCTCCTTGGGCATCGCCGCCCGTGCCACCCGCCGACCTGGCGTCGTCCGTATCCGTAAGCAGCACCGTAACGCCGCTGGAACTGTCGGCATAGGATGCGGTGTCACTGCCGGCGCCACCGTCCAGAATGTCAGCACCGGCGCCGCCGGTAAGTACATTGTCGCCGCTGTCGCCGGTCAGCGTGTCGTCGTGGGCCGAGCCGACCACGTTCTCGATTTCGGTCAGCGTGTCGCCTTCGGCGTCGCCGCCTGTGCCGGTGCCGGCCGCCAGGTCGACCGTCACCGCCGATGCGGAGTCGGAGTACGTCGCCGTATCGATCCCCGTGCCGCCGTCCAGCGTGTCACCCTGACCGCCGCCGCCACCCGATTGCGCATCGTTGATGCTGGTGATCTCGGCCGATGACAGCGCCCGGTCGTAGAAGGCGACTTCGTCCACATAGCCCTGGAAGTGGTTCTCGTTCCAGCCGCCGTCGGACCGCGCGCCGATCCAGAGATCGGCCGTGTTGGCCGACAGGTCGTTGCTGGACGACATGGTGTCGACCTGCTGTCCATTGACATAGAGGCTGGCAGTTCCGCCGCCGAAGGTCACGGCTACGTGGTTCCATGCTCCCGCCGAGACCGTCGTGCCACCGCTATCCAGCGTGTGTGTCGTGTACCCTTCGGTGATCTTAAAGACGATCTGTCCACTGCTGTTGATATAGACCTTCAGCTCGTCTCGTTCGCCCGTTTCCGACTTCTCGACTAGATATTGCGTGCCCGAGATCGAGTCCGCGTTGAACCACAGCTCGACGGTGCCTTGGCTCACCTGGAAGTCGGACGAGTGGTTGACTTCGATGAAGCCGCGATTGTTACCGGAGTTGTTGCCATTCAGGTAGACGGCCTTGCTGTCTGCCGTGATGCCGCTCTGATTGACAGTGATGTACGAGTGATAGGTGGCGTTGTGGCTACCCTGCTCATCGGCGGCGGTTGACCCCGAGGTCTCGTCCAGGCGCCAATAGGACATCGGGTTCAGACCGCTGACGGTATCGCTGTAGGATCCTGACGATCCGCTACCACCGCCGCCGCGCAGCACATCGTCGCCACCGCCGCCGGTCAGCGTGTCGGCGCCGTCACCACCAGTGATCGTGTCGTTATTGGCGCCGCCGGACAGGTCATCGTTCCCTGCACCGCCGTCGAGTATGTCATCGCCGCCCCCGCCAGTAATCGTGTCATCGCCCTCAAATCCGTACACGATGTCGGTGTTGCCGGTTCCGGTGATCGAATCGCTCCCCGACGAGCCGAAATGGATGCCGGCGTCCTCGCTGTAAGTGGCGTTGCTGGCATCCGTTGCCTCGATGGTGATGGTGTACGAGGTCGAAGCAGCCGTTCCGGCGAGGCTGATCTCGCCGGTGCTGGAATCGATGGCAAACAGCCCGCCCGCATCATTGGTGAGAGTGTAGCTGTGCGTGTCGCCTGCATCCGGGTCGACGGCGGTGGCATACCCGACCACGGTGCCGGCAGTCAGATCAGTGTTTCCCTGTACTGTCGCGCCGCCGTTGAGTGTCAACGAGGCGTTACCGATGTGATCGGTGATCTGCCCGCTCGAGTTCTCGTTGAATGTATAATAGTTGACCAGGCCGGCTTCATCCGAAGGCTCATCAATTTCGCCGATGTGATTGTCTTCGATTTCTTGCGCAGTGCGGACATCGTTGAAGATCCGCACTTCGTCGATTGTACCGGCGAAGTACTGATCCGAGTCGAACCCGCCGCCGACCGTATCTTGGTCCTGGCCGATGACGAGCGTGCCGCCACTGGAGATCGTGGCTCCCGTCGCCGCTGTCCCTGAGTACTGGGACTGACCATCTACATAGATTTTCAGATCACCCGAGGCGCTGTCCCATGTCACGGAAAGCATATGCTCCGTGCCATCGAAGATGTTGTCCAGTGCCACACCTGTACCAATAATATTGCCGTCGATGACGACAACAATCTCATTCGTCGCTTCTCTCCCCATGACAATGAAATCATTGCCATTGTTGGTGACGTCGTATGAGATCAGCATCGAGCCGGCGTAGGACTGGCCACTCGGGACCGTGTCAGACGTGAACCGAACCTCGAATGTCAGTTCATCACTCGGGAACGTGGCGACGTTGCTGGCGCTAGCATACTGATAGCCGTTGGAGCCGCTCGTGTTGAGAACCATCGAGCTACCGAAATCCGCGGCCGTCACGGTAATGTCGGTCGGTGCGTCGTTCAGGATCTCCGAGGCTTGGAGCGTCCGGTCGGCGAACTGGAAGTTCTCCACATTCGTAACAGTGTCGGTGCCATCGGGCGAGCCTGCGCGATTGTCAACGATCGTGTATACGCCGGCATTCTCGGTGATTGTGTAGTCTGACCAAGTGCCGGAATAGACAGCCGTATCCGTACCGGCACCGCCGTCCAGCGTATCGTCGCCGGCGCCGGCATCCAACGTGTCGGCGCCGTCTTCCCCGTAAAGGGTGTCCGCCCCATCGGCCCCGTAGATCGTATCATCGCCAGCGCCGCCGTGGAGCGTATCGGCGCCGGTGTTGGTATCGTCGGCGCCGGACGTTGCGCCTGAGGCGCCGATGCTGTGCAGGTCGCTGATGTTTTGATCCGTCAACGCTGTATTGAAGATGGCGAACTCGTCCAGCTGGCCGTCGAAGTAGTTAGAGATGTCCTCTATCTCATCGTCCTCGACCTCGGCGCCGCGAAGAGACGCGCCAAGCATCACGTGCTGGCCATTTTGCCCGACACCGCCGGTGGCCGTGAGATCCTGGTCGACGAGGTTCCCGTCCAGATAGAGCTTCAGTCCTCCGGTCCCCCATGAGACGGCAGCGTGGTGCCACGTTCCTGAAGACACCAGGCCGTCGCTCGATCTCAAAGTGACCTCGCTTCCGTCCGAATCGACGAACTTCAGCTCCAAGGCGGTCCCATCCTGATAGAGCCACATGCTGCCAATGCTGTTGGACTCATTGGAGATGGAGATCAGGGTCTCTTCGGCATTGGTCGTGTCCGGATTGAACCAAATCTGGGTCGAACCGTCGGGCACGTTGTACGTGCCGTTATTTTTGACCAACATCCAGCCGTTGTTCTGGAAATCAGCGCCCGTGTTGCTCTCGCCGGTAAGGCCGCCGGATTGGCCGAGCACGACGTCATTGTCGTACTGTCCATTCTTGGTGCCGGTCTCGTCCGTCGCCGTGGTGCCGCTGCTTTCGCCGAGGCGCCAGTATCCCAGCGGATTGTGCGCCATGATGGCGCTGTCGAACGTGGTCCCGGTTGTCGCGCCGACGCCGCCATAGATCGTGTCGTTGCCGGCGCCGCCATAGATCGTGTCGTCGCCGCCACCACCCTTCAGCGTGTCGTGCCCGCCCTCGAGCATCTGATCGCCGGACAGTTCCACATCGTCGAAGCGGACCTGCATCTCTTCCGGCGTTTCGGTCTTGCGGTTGTTGTAGCCGCCGAGCGTGATGGTGTGGTCGCCGGCCGACAGCGTGCCGAGATCCAGCGTGACCGTCTGCCACCCACTGTCATAATCGGATGTGGGGTTTTCGACATGGGCGACGTAGTCGTTGCCGCCCGTGCCGACCAACGAACCATTGACGCTGACGAGAACCTCGCCGTACTCGCCACTGTCGTAGGCTGTGTCCATCTGCAGGCGATAGCGGAAGGTCAATTGGGCGTTGGTCGTCTCCTCCGAAACGTTGATGGTGGTCGACCACCCGCCCGACATGTCGTCGATATCGGCGTTGTCTTGCCCGCCCAAAGTGACCAGCAGGCCGCCGGCGTCATGTGTACCGTCGGCATAGGCGCTCTGGGCCGCGCTGCGGAACGTGTTGTCGGCATAGGTGAAGCCATCTGTGCCCGAGCTGAAGTCGGAACTGAATACGGTCACGGTCTGCGGCGTCGGCGTCGGGCCGGCGACGCTGACATCGATCGTCGCCGACCGCGTCGCGGTATCGGTGGCGCTCGTGTCCGGATCGGTATCGACCGTTATCGCTTCAACCGTCAGCGTGAAGTCGGCAGCATCCGCCGGGACGTCGATGGAAAGGCCGGTCAGATCGGCTTGGGACAGCGTCCAGCTGCCGTCGCCGTTCAGCGTGCCTGCGGTCAGCGAGGCGCCATCCGGCAGCCCGGTGATCTTGACGCTCAGGACTTCCGAGCCGTCGGCATCGACAAGCGAAGCGCTGATATCCAGGTCCGCCCGCGCGATCTCGCCCTCGTCGCCGTAGATCGTGTCGGCACCGTCCAGACCCTCGATCGTGTCCGAGCCCTGCATGCCGTAGATCGTGTCGGCGCCGGCGGTGCCGGTGATCGTGTCGTCTCCTGCCGTCCCGACGGTAGCGCTGACTTCCTGATAGATGCTGGCCGTCTCGGTGCCGGTCACGGTCAGGTCGGCCTGATCGGCGACGGCCGTGATCTCGACATCGAAGGTATCGACGGTGTTCACAGCACCACTGCCGTCCGTGCTGATGGCCGTGACGGTCAGGGTGAAGTCGTCCGAGCTGTGAGCCGGCGGCGTCAGCGTAAGGCCGGAAAGATCGGCCTCGGCGATGGTCCAGGTTCCTGGCGGTCCTTCGACGCCGGCCGACAGGCTCGCGCCGGACGGCATGCCGGAAATCTCCACCGTCAGCGTGGCATCTCCGTCGACCAGCGTAGCGTCGATCGCCGATGTCAGGTCGATCGCGATGTCTTCCGGTGTGGAAACGTCGGTGACTGACAAGGTCGGCGCTTCGTTGACGTCGCTGACAGTGACCGTCACCGTCGCCGTATCCGTCAGCGTGCCGTCCGTGACCTGCACCGTCAGCGTGCGCGTGCCCGCCGTCTCATGATCCAGCGCAGACGGATCTGCGACGGTCACCGCACCCGACGACGGGTCGATCGTGAAAGCTCCGTCGCCGTTCCCGCCCGTGATGCTGTAGGTCAGAGAAGCCCCAGCATCCTCATCCGTCGCGGTCAGCGTGCCGACCGGAGCCCCGGCGCCGGCAGCTTCGGAGATCGTGAAACCGGTGTCGCCCAGCACCGGCGCCTCGTTGGCATCCGCCACCGTCACCGTCACCGTCGCCGTGTCCGTCAGCGTGCCGTCGCTGACCTCCACCGTCAGTGTGCGCGTGCCCGCCGTCTCATGGTCCAGCGCAGACGGATCCGCCACGGTCACCGCCCCCGACGACGGGTCGATCGTGAACGCACCGTCGCCGTTCCCGCCCGTGATGCTGTAGGTCAGCGACGCTCCGGCATCCTCGTCCGTCGCCGTCAACGTCCCGACAGGCGCGCCCAGGCCTGAAGCCTCAGAGATCGTGAACCCGGTATCGCCCAGCACCGGTGCCTCGTTGGCGTCCGCCACCGTCACCGTCACTGTCGCCGTGTCCGTCAGCGTCCCGTCGCTCACCTCCACCGTCAGTGTGCGCGTCCCCGCCGTCTCATGGTCCAGCACCGTCGGATCTGCCACGGTCACCGCGCCCGTCGACGGATCGATCGTGAACGCGCCGTCCCCGTTGCCGCCCGTGATGCTGTAGGTCAGCGACGCCCCGGCATCCTCATCCGTTGCCGTCAGCGTGCCCACTGGCGCACCCAGGCCTGAAGCCTCGGAGATCGTGAACCCGGTATCGCCCAGCACCGGCGCCTCGTTGGCGTCCGCCACCGCCACCGTCACCGTCGCCGTGTCCGTCAGCGTCCCGTCGCTCACCTCGACGGTCAGCACCCGGCTCGGCGTAGTGTCATGGTCCAGTGCCGACGGATCTGCGACCGTCACCGCCCCCGATGACGGATCGATCGTGAACGCACCGTCACCGTTGCCGCCCGTGATGGAGTAGGTCAGCGACGCTCCGGCATCCTCGTCCGTTGCCGTCAAGGTCCCGACCGGCGCGCCCAGACCCGCAGTCTCCGAGATCGTGTACCCGGTGTCGCCCAGCACCGGCGCCTCGTTGGCGTCCACCACCGTCACCGTCACCGTCGCCGTGTCCGTCAGCGTCCCGTCGCTCACTTCAACGGTCAGCGTCCGTGTGCCCGCCGTC